>DASYPO010000184.1:0-8153 GCA_036006545.1 Bryobacteraceae bacterium | reverse complement strand
GGACGCGAAAATGGATCGCGTGGGGCGGTTCGAGTTGGCCGATGGCGGCACATTGTTCCTGGACGAAATCGCTAACGTCCCGATGAACCTGCAAGCTAAGCTGCTCCGCGTGCTCGAAGTCGGCGAAATGGAGCGCGTCGGTTCGTCCAAAACGCGTAGAGTCGACGCGCGCGTGATTTCGGCCACCAACGCGATCCTGACCGACGAAGTCAATGCCGGGCGTTTTCGACAGGACCTGCTGTTCCGGCTGAACACCATAGAGATTCATCTCCCGCCGCTGCGTGAGCGGCGCGAGGATATTCCGGTCCTGGCATCGCATTTCCTCAGTACGCATGCCCGGCGTTATCGCAAAAACCTGCAGGGGTTCGATCCGCCCGCCATGCAGGCACTGCTCGAGAATCCCTGGCAGGGCAATGTCCGCGAGCTGAATCACGTGGTCGAGCGCGCCGTTCTGATGGCCCAGGACAACCAAGTCCGCCCGTCGGATCTGGCGTTGCGGTCCGGCTCGCAGGGATCGGCGCGGCTTGAGGACATGAGTCTCGAAGAGGTGGAAGCGTTCCTCATCAAGAAGGCACTGGCGCGCTACAACGGCAACGTCAGTCACGCCGCGAACGCGCTGGGACTCAGCCGCAGCGCGCTGTATCGGCGCCTGCAACGCTACGGATTATAAGTGGCTCGCCCCCACATGACGCTGTTCGAAAAGCTGAAGCCTGTGCACGAGGGCAGGATCCTGCTGCTCGCGCTCGCGGCAGGCTTGCCTGCGGTAGTCGTATCCATGTGGATTATCTGGACGCACGACTACCAACCCAAGGAACAGTGGACCTTGAGCGTAGTGATTCTCGGCGCCTGGTGGGGTTGCGCGGCCGCGGTCCGCGAACGTGTCGCGTCGCCGTTGCGCACGCTGGCGAACTTGCTTGAAGCCATGCGCGAAGGCGATTATTCTATTCGCGCGCGCGGCGCGACCGGCGAAGAAGCGCTGGGTGACGTAATGCAGCAGGTCAACGAAATGGGCGCAACGCTGCGTGCACAGCGCCTCGGTGCGCTGGAAGCGACGACGTTGCTCCGCAAGGTGATGGAGGAAATCGATGTCGCGATCTTCGCCTTCGACGGTGAGCGCAAGCTCAAGCTGGTGAATCGCTCGGGCGAAAAACTGCTGGCGCAGCCCGCAGAGCGCATCATGAATGCCGAGGCGGATTCGCTCGGGCTGGCCGAGTTTCTCGAGGGCGCCGAAACGCAGAACCTGCAGCGCACCTTCCCATCGGGTCCGGGCCGCTGGGGTATTCATCGCGCGATGTTTCGAGAAGGCGGATTGCCGCACCAGCTCCTGGTGGTCACCGATCTCACGCGCGCGCTGCGCGAAGAGGAGTTGCAGGCGTGGCAGCGCCTGGTGCGTGTGTTGGGGCACGAGCTGAACAATTCGCTGGCGCCGATCAAGTCCATCGCGGGCAGTCTGGAATCGTTGGTGCAGCGCGAGCCGCTGCCCGACGACTGGCGCGACGACGCGAAGCGCGGTTTGTCGATCATTGCTACACGCAGCGAGGGACTGAGCCGCTTCATGGGATCGTACGCGCGCCTCGCGAAGTTGCCGAAGCCGCAGCTTGCACCGGTCGATGTCGGCACCTGGATCCGGCAGGCGGTGGGACTCGAGCAGCGCATCGCGGCGAAGCTCGACGCAGGACCGGAGCTAACCCTGCAAGGTGATCGCGATCAGCTCGATCAGTTGCTCATCAATCTGTTGCGCAATGCGGTCGAGGCGTCACTCGAAACCGGCGGCGGCGTAAACGTGTCGTGGCGGCGCTATGGCATCCAGCTCGAAGTTTCGATCTGCGACGAGGGACACGGGTTGTCAAACACGGCGAACCTGTTCGTGCCGTTCTTCACGACGAAGCCCGGCGGTTCGGGAATCGGACTGGTGTTGAGCCGTCAGATCGCCGAGGCACACGGCGGGTCGCTGGATCTGCGGAATCGTGTCGATGCTCGGGGGTGTGAGGCGCGTTTGATCCTGCCGCTGGAACGCGACTAGCCGAACAAATTGGCCGCAGATGAACGCAGATAAACGCAGATGAAGACGCTTTTATGAGCTTCGATCTTGGCGTATGGCAGGGCGACACCGCCTTGTCCGATAAAGAGGCAGCCAAACTCTACGTCGAGTTGTGCGAGGGCAAGCGGATTCCGACGGAGCATCCGGCTGTTGAGGCCTTCTATCGGGAGCTATGCTCCATCTACCCCGAGATCGACACGCTACCTGCTGATGAGGTCGACAATTGCCCGTGGTCTATTGCCCACGACAGGTCCGGTTCGCATGTCCTAATGTGCATGGTTTGGTCGAGGGCTGAAGACGTCGCCGCAGTCGTTATGGATCTGGCCGTTAAGCACGGACTTATCTGTTTCGACCCGCAGGCCACGAAAGTATACTTGCCGCCCAACCTCAAGCCCAAGCGTGTCCGGTTTCGGCTCTGGTGATCCTGCGTCACCGGTTTGCGTAATTCTCGGCGTAGTATTTTTGATACTCGCCGGACTTCACGCGCGCGATCCAGGCTGAGTTCGCCCGATACCAATCGATGGTTTTCTTCAAGCCCTCTTCAAACGGAACTTCGGCGCGCCAGCCCGTCTCGCGCATCAGCTTCTCGCTCGAAAGCGCGTAGCGGCGATCGTGACCCGGGCGATCCTTCACCGTCACCATCAGTGACTCGGGCTTGCCTAGCGCGGCGAGCAGTTGCTTCACCACTTCGATGTTCGGCAGCGCGCGACTCCCGCCGATATTGTAAACTTCACCAGCGCGTCCCTTCTCAATCGCGGCAAGAATTGCACGGCAGTGATCCTCGACGTATAGCCAGTCGCGAATCTGCATTCCGTCGCCGTAGATCGGCAGCGGCTTGTCGTCGATCGCATTCGAGATCATCAGCGGGATCAGTTTTTCCGGAAACTGATACGGACCGTAATTGTTCGACGCGCGAGTCACGGTCACCGCCATTTTGTACGTGACGAAATACGACAGCGCCAGCAGATCCGAGCCGGCCTTCGATGCGGAATATGGCGAGCTGGCGCGCAGCGGATAATTCTCGTCGGCGTCATGCGGCGCGTCGATACTGCCGTAAACTTCGTCGGTCGATACGTGCAGGAAGCGCGGCGTCTGATTCAAACGCGCGGCTTCGAGCATATTGAAGGTTCCGCGCAGGTTGGTTTCAAACACAGGCGCTGGCGAAAGAATGCTGCGATCGACGTGCGATTCGGCCGCGAAGTGTACGATCACGTCGGGCTTCTCGGTCGCGACCAGATCGCCCACCAGCTTCGCGTCGCAAATATCGCCGTGCACGAATCGATAGCGCGCGTCGGTCGCGATCGGAAGGAGATTTTCCAGATTGCCCGCGTATGTGAGTTTGTCGAGATTGATGAGCGACGCGGCCTTACCGGGAATCCCCAGCACGAGACGCACGAACGCGCTGCCGATAAATCCGGCGCCGCCCGTTACCAGAATTTTCATTTATGTTGCAGTTCCCAGTCGTAGCGAATTTTCGGGTCGTCGTAGCCGATGCGCCCCTCGTCTTTGGGATTGTAGAAATTCGAGGTCACATACACCAACATCGCGGCGTCGCTTCCGATCACCTTGTAACCATGACCGACGCCCGGCGGAATTAGGATCTGCCAAGGTCGTAAATTGCCGACATACAGGGTGTTCTTTACTCCAAACGTCGGTGACTCGGGCCGCAAGTCCACCAGCGCGACCTGGAACATGCCCTGCACGGGCACCCATAGATCGATCTGGTGACGATGGAAATGAAATGCCTTGATGGTGCCGGGATAACTAAGCGCGGCGGAAACCTGCGAGGATTCGCGCGGCAATTCTGCGGCCAGGCCCTGACCGGCGCGCATCACTTCAAGGAAATATCCGCGGTCGTCGGGCCATAGCGGAAAAGGTTGGATGCGAATGCCCTGGATCAGCCCGTCCGCGTCCGGCGAAAGGATGACTTTGCCGATGCCGGCTTCGCAATCGGGCGTCGATATGGCCGCGGGGGCGGCCGTGTGTGCGCTCACAAAGGTCAGGGTAACACTGGTGCAGTAGCGCAGGCGGTCGGTGTTTGCCGCCTGTAGATTAGCAGGTGACAAGTTCACCTGCGGCACCTTACTCGGCGTTGAGGGTGATGTTGCCGATCCCGCCCTTGACATCAATGTGAATTGTTACCGCGGCGTTCTCGCGCGCCGGATTAATCCACCGGCCGTTGCGCTTTTCGAGACCGCGTACGGAAATGTCGCCGATGCCGCCGTGAGCGGTGGCGACAATGCCGACGTCACGCGGCAAATCCACCGTGGCTTGCCCCACGCCGCCGTTGATTTTAACGTCGTAATCGTGATCCGGTTTGCCGCGCAGATCCACACGCAACTCGCCGACGCCCATGTTCAGCTCGATCGAACGCAAGTTGAGCGACCCGAGCGTCATCTTCGCTTCGCCGACACCCAGGTGCGCCACCAAGTCCAGTGGCAGCTTGTCGTTCAAGCGAACGTCCCACTTATAGGTGACGTGCGATCCGCCGCCCGAGTTTGAAGGCTGCTCGATCTTGAGGTCGCCGCGGAATCCGGTGGCACTGTAACGCACAATCGGCTTCCAGGTAGGCGGGGCGTACTCGAAATCGCCCTCCATCAGCTTGCTGGCGCCACCTTGAACCTTCAATTCGCCGACGCCGATTTTGATTTCGACCCGCGACATTTCGACTTTGTCGATTTCGATGGATTTCGACATATGCTCCGCCGGACCGGCATCGCGCATGTTGACATTACAACCACCCAGCAGCACAAGACCTGCAAGCATCCCCGCAGTCAACAGGGTTCGCGTCATGTGATTTTCCCCTTGCTCTCCGTCATACGCAGCTCGGAGGCGGATTGTTCATAAATCATTAGAACGGAAATCGAGTATACACTGGAGACGTGCCCGACGTTTGTACATGCGGGGCGCAACTCCCCGAAGACGCGCGGTTTTGTCACAAGTGCGGCAAGCCGCAACGCGACGAGCCGTTGCTGGAAGAGGAGCTGCCGCCACCCCCGCCGCCCGCTGCCGTGGAGATTCTCCCCGCACCCGTCATTCCTGCCGCGCTAGCGCCGAAGCCGATCGGATTCTCGAACGGTCCGGCGGTGCGCGTGGGACTTGTGACTGGAATCATGGGATTCCTCATCACCATGCTGCTGGGGCAATTGGGGGTGCCGTTCGCAGTACTGTGGCTGCTGGCTGTGGGAGGAATCGCGGTTGCGCTGTATCGGCGGGCGACGGGACAGACGCTCTCTGTGCGTAGTGGAGCGCACTTGGGCTGGATCAGCGGGATTTTCGGATTCCTGCTGGTTACGATCCTACTGGCGATCTTTGCAGTGATGATGTCCGATGCGTCGGTTTCCTCGGCGATGCGCGACCAGTTAAAGGCGCGCGGCATGACCGAGGCAGCCGTGAACCAGGTGATCGATTTATTCCGCAGTCCGTCGGGGATTTTCAGCGCGCTGTTGTCGTCGTTCCTGTTGTTCACGGTGCTGCCGGCATTCGGCGGAGCGCTAGGAGCGAAATTCTTTAGCGCGGGACCGAACGCAGGCGGCGAGCCTCGTCAACCGTCAGCTTGAGAAAACTTCCGTGGCGCGCGCCATCGGGGAAGCGAATCTGATCCTGAATCGACGACCACTTCTCGAGATCCGTTGACACGATGGCCTGGTAGCGCTTGGGATCCTTGTAGTGGTCGAAGAAGATCACGTACTTCCCTGCGATCTCAAGAATAGACGGGCCCTCCGACCACGCCTCCGTAATCGGCGGAGTGATGGATGACCACGGTCCTTCGGGTGACGCGCTCTGGGCGATTTTCAATTCCTTGTGCAGGGGCTCGGTGCGTTCGTCCTTGAAAATCATCCAGTAACGATCGTGCGCGTGAAGGATCGTCGCGTCGATCACTTCATAACCGGGATCGAAGAAGATCGCGGGCGGCGTGAACTCTTTGAAATCGGCGGTAAGCGAGCTGTAAATTCGATTGCCTTTATGCTTGCCTTCGACCGCGCTCGACCATACCAACATCCATTTCGATTTCGCAGCGACCCAATAGATTTCGGCCGCCCAGGTATTGGCAGTGCCGGGCACATTGGACATCAGCGGGATTTCCTGCTGCTTGCTCCAGGTGACGAGGTCGCGCGAAGTGGCATGGCCGATGGTCTTGACGCGCCATTCCCAGGTCCAGACCATGTGAAACGTGCCGTCGGGGCCGCGCGCGATGAAAGGGTCGCGCATCAGCTCGCCGGGATGTTCGGGCGGGAGCCAGGGTGCGCCGTTCTTCAGAGGTTCGTAGTGATAGCCGTCGTCACTGAGCGCGAAGTAGACGCCGGTTTGTCCGTTGTCGCGGAAGTAAGCGAAGAGAACAGGGTCGGCTGCGGATGCTATAGGCGGAGGAGGCGTGGCCATCCTCAGGTTATTGATGTAGAGCTCGATGTACGAATAGCCGCTCGCATCGCGCACGACGGACGCATCAGTCGGATCGTGCGGGTTCAGACGATGGGCGATTTCCCAATCGTCGGGGATTCCGTCGTTGTCTGAGTCGACGGGCGGGCGCCCGGAGCGATACTCGGGCCAACTGCCGACTTCGGCCTGGGAATCGATGATCGAACCGGTGCGGGTCTCGACTTCACGCACGATGCGTGCGTCGACTGAATCGCGGCGCGGCAGTGTCGCTCCGGCGCTCGCGAGGATATCGCGCAGGGCTTGCTCCGCGGTAGTCGTTCGAACTTCGGGAGCGTCGAAGGGTTTTGCGGCGACGGTGAAGAGCTTGCGGCCGTTGAACTCGGTGCGATCGAAGAGGCGGACGTTATCGGCGGTAAGTTCGGGCCGCCCTTCGACCACATTTCCTTGAATGAAATACGCCAGGCTCGCGGTATCGGTCATGGTGATGATGCCGCGTTTGGTGTTGCTACTCGGCCCGGGACGAATGTAGTTGGCAACGTAGTTGGCGTCCAGGCGATCGCCGGTGAGGCCGCTGCAGGTCGCGCCGTAATCGTACATTACGTTGTTGCGAACATCGAAGGTCGGGAACGGCGGCTTGCCGTAGTTGTCGCCGAGGCGCGGGTTGCGCGCGTCGTTGTGCGCCCACAGATTGTGATGCAGCGTGACGCCGCCGATGGCGCGCACCAGCGATCCGTAACCATGCGGGCCTTTCGAATGGATGCTGCGGTTCAGTCCTTCGGCGATGATCGACCACTGCACGGTGATGTTGCGGATGCCGCCACTGGGCGAAAGAGCTTCATCGATCGACCAGCTTGCCGAGACATGATCGACGATGACGTCGTGCGAATCGCCAACGATGTTCAGCCCGTCGGGTTCGCCGTGCGAGATGTCGCCGGGGCGGAAGCGCAGATAGCGGACGATCACGTCGTGGGTCGAGATGCTGACTTCGTTGCCGCGGAAACAGATCCCGTCGCCGGGAGCGGTCTGGCCGGCGACGGTCAGAAACGGCTCAGTGATTTTGACGGGCGACGCGAGAGTGATGAGTCCTCCGACGCGGAAGACTACGATGCGGGCGCCCTTGGTCGAGACGGCTTCGCGAAAGCTGCCGGGGCCGGAGTCGTTCAGGTTGCGGACGATGAGGATTTTCCCGCCGCGTCCGCCGGGGGTTTGCGACCCGAATCCTTCGGCTCCTGGGAAAGCGGGGGTGGCCGCGATCGCGGGCAACAGGGTCGCGAGGAGAAGAATCGATCGCAGCGCTAAGTTCATTACAGGGTTATGGTTCCGCATTTGGGGACCTGATGCAAGGAGGTCAAATTTGACCCTTCCTCATGACCTGCGATATCCTAGAAGCTCAAGATGGCAAACACAATTTCCTCGCTGAAGCGAGTGCGCGTGGCCGAGCGGCGGACTGCTGTGAACCGGACTCGCAAGACCCGGCTCCGGCACCAGATCCGCGCCATGCGGCGCCTGCTCAACGCGAAGGACACGAAGGCCGCCACTGCGTTGATTCCGAAAACGTTTTCTATGATCGATCGTTCCGCCAAGTGGGGCATCATCAAGAAGAACACGGCGGCGCGGTACAAGAGTCGGCTAACACTGCGCCTGCGCAAGATCGCCGCTTAAGATCATCCTCTTCCGATGGAGGGCGGACCCCAGGTCCGCGGCCGACGCCCTCGTCGGCTTTCAGAACTGC
>DASYPO010000183.1:0-7250 GCA_036006545.1 Bryobacteraceae bacterium | reverse complement strand
GGCGGCCGTGGTGGCGTCGTCATGCGCACCTCGGGCGACCAGCCAGCGCCCAAGATCGAGCAGCTCGGCAAACAGATGTTTGATGGCGTCGAAGCCGAGGGTACGCGCACGACGGTAACGATTCCGGCCGGCAGCCCGCTCGGAAATGAGCGCGCGATCGAAGTCGTCTCGGAGAGCTGGTACTCGAAGGAACTGCAAATGACGGTCATGTCCAAACGCAGCGATCCTCGCACAGGCGAGACCATCTACCGGTTGACCGGCATCACCCGCAACGAGCCGCTCCGGTCTCTGTTTGAGGTTCCGCCGGATTATACGGTGACCGAGCCACAGATGCGCCAGATGCGGAAGGAAGAATAGGGCTTCTCTTCCACCAGCGGTCGGCTAGCGCGCCCGGCTGTATGCAACGATAAAACCGTGCAGCGCGCCAATACTGTTCAGTTCCTGGGCGCGGCGTTTTTGACCGCGCCCTTACTCTTTTCTCAGCCTGCCCCGCGCACCCCTCCCATTTCTTTACGCGAGATGAGCGCGTCGTTCGAAGCGCTGTCGGCGCGGGTGCGTCCTGCCGTGGTGCAGATCTTCGCCACGGGTTACGCGCCGGTCGAGGAGAGCGAACTCAGTCGCACCGGCAGCCTAATTTCCAGGCAACGCAGCACCGGATCCGGCGTGATCATCGCCGCCGACGGCTACATCGTGACCAACAACCATGTGGTCCAGGGCGCGCGCAAGGTCGAGGTTCGGCTGGCGCCGTGGGGCAGCGTGCCGAAGATGGAGCCGCTGCTGATCGCGAAGGTGGTGGGCACCGATCGCGAAGCCGATCTCGCGATCCTCAAGATCGAGCATGGCAGCCTGCCCACGCTGCCGCTGGGCGATTCGAATGACCTGCGGCAGGGGCAATTGGTTATGGCGTTCGGCAACCCGCTGGGGCTCGAGGGTTCGGCCAGCATGGGCGTGATCAGCTCGATTGCGCGGCAGCTCAAGCCCGACGATCCCATGGTTTATGTGCAAACCGACGCGCCGATCAATCCCGGGAACAGCGGCGGACCACTGGTGGATGCTGAAGGACGCGTGATCGGCATCAACACCTTCATCCTCTCGCAAGGAGGCGGGAGCGAAGGCATCGGCTTCGCGGTGCCTAGCAACGTGGTCCGCGGCGTCTACCATCAGATCCGCAAGGACGGGCACGTGCATCGCGGTCAGATCGGACTGGGCGTGCAGACCATCGACTCGACCATGGCGCGCGGCCTCAAACTGCCGCAGGACTGGGGCGTGATCGCAAGCGACGTGACGCCGGATGGACCCGCGGACAAGGCCGGCATCAAGATCGGCGACATTATTTCGACTCTGAATGGCCGTCGAATGGAATCGGCGCGGGATCTGGAGGTCGGGATTCGCGGAATGATGCTGACGGACGTTGTAAAGGTCGGGGTGTGGCGGAAGGGTCGCGAGTTTACCTTTGATGTTCCGGTGCTCGAGCGGGTCGACGATCCCCAGCGGTTCGCCGACATGGTGAATCCGGAGGACAACCTGGTGAACAAGCTGGGCATCCTGGGAATCGACATCAGCGAGAAGCTGGCGGCCATGCTGCCCGACCTCCGGCATCCTTTTGGCGTGGTGGTGGCGCGCGCCGGGAGTGGCCCCTTTTCGGGCGGCTCGCTCGAAGCCGGCGACGTGATTTTCGAGATCAATGGAATACCGGCTGTGAACATAAAGGAACTGCGGGCGCAGCTCGACCGTCTCAAATCTGGGGACGCAGTCGTGCTGCAAGTCGAGCGGCGCGACAGATTGATCTATGTGACCCTGGAATTGGAATAAGTCGTGCGGAGTTGGCGGATGCGTTTTCTGGCGATCGGTTGGTTGGCGGTGACCTTGGTTCATACTGCGGCGGCGCAGCAGAAGAAGCGCCCTGCCAATGCGAAACCCGGGTCCGCACCCACGTCGACCGTGATTCCCGCCGATCCAACGAAAACTGTTTTTCCAATCGAGAGCCTTGCGGTCGAAGGCAACAAAAAGATCCCCGCCGAAAAAATCATCGCCGCGTCCGGATTGAAGATCGGGCAGCCGGCGTTGAAAGCCGATTTCGATAAAGCGCGCGATCGGCTGGTCGCCTCCGGTGCATTTCTCAGCGTCGCGTACGATTTCAAACCGAGCGCATCGCAGAAGGGCTATGCCGGCATTTTCCAAGTGCTTGAGATGGAGCCCCTGTTTCCGGTGGTATTCGAGGATTTGCCCGCGCCCGACGCCGTGCTGCGAGCAGCGCTTCGAGAACGCGAGCCGCTGCTGGGCGACGAAATCCCCGGATCGCGCGAAATGATCGCGCGCTATGTCGCGGATTTGGAGAATGCGCTCGAACTCCTCGGGAAGGGATCGGTTAAGGTTACCGGACGAGTGATCTCGGACGACGTGAAGCATCCCGCAATCGTGTTTCGGCCGCCGGGATCGCGGCCCAATATCGCGCGTGTGCAATTCGTCGGTAACGAAGTACTGCCCTCGACGCTGCTGGTGAACACGCTTTCAGGCGTCGCGGTCGGGGTTCCGTTGAGCGACACGGTCGTCAAGCAACTCCTTGAAACCAGCGTTCGGCCGTTATATGAGGCGCGTGGCCGTTTGCGCGTCGCGTTTCCGAAGTACAGCACCGAGCGCGATCCGAAAATCGATGGCGTAGTGCTTACGGTCACTGTCTCCGAGGGACCCTCCTACAATCTTGGAACCGTGAAGATCACGGGCGTGCCCGCGGCCGATGTGGCTCGCCTGGATCGCATGGCGAACTGGAAGACTGGCGACATCGCCAACTTCGATGAGATTCAGGCTGGTGTCGATCGCGTGAAATTGCGACTGAAAGAGGAAGGACACTTGCGTGCCGTCGTAAATCTGGAACGCACGCTGAACGATGCCGATCACACCGTCAATCTGGTGGCGGCGATCACGCCCGGGCCGCGGTTCGTGCACGGCAAACTGGAAATCAAGGGGCTCGATATTCTCAGTGAGCCGGTGATTCGCAAGATGTGGGGCGAGCGGACCGGCAAGCCGTTCAACCCCGCGTTTCCCGATGCATTCCTGGCCGACATTCGCGACCAGGGTCTGTTCGACAACTTGGGGAAGACCAACGCGGAATCGAAAATCAACGACGCCGATCACACCGTCGACGTTGTCTTGTATTTCGCGGGGCAGGGGCCGGAGAAGGAAGAGGATCGCCGCAAGAAGCGCATTCCATTTTGAAATGCAAAACGCCTCGCCGGTGCCAGCGGGGCGGAGGAGAAGGCTTTCGTAGCCACTGTGGGGCTGGCATTTTGCCGGTGAACCGGCTGCCAGCCGGTTTAAGCCGCCGAGAAACGCGGCTCGCCACCACGACTGGCGCCCCACAAGGTCGGGGTTTCTAGCACCCCAATGTTATCCTGAACAGAAGTGGCGTCCCCGCTGAATTTTCACCTCGAACACTACGATGGACCGCTGGACCTCCTGCTGGACCTGATCCGCAAGCAGGAGATCGACATCTACGACATTCCCATCGCCCAGATCACGTCGCAGTACCTGGAGTACATGCAGCACGCACTCGAGAACGACATGGAGCTGAGCGCGGAATTCGTATACATGGCCGCGACGCTGATCCAGATCAAGTCGCGCACGTTGCTGCCGCGGGATCCGGAACTCGACAAGTTGTCGCCCGAAGAAGATCCTCGCCAGGAACTGGTCGACCGGCTGTTGGAGCACGAGCGCTTCAAGAACGCTGCAGAAATGCTGCAGCAGAAACGCATCATCGAAGAGGCTGTCTGGTCGAATCCGCAGATCGAAAAGTTCCGCGCGGAGGACGAACATCCCGGGCTCGCCGTAGGCCTGTTCGATCTGGTCAAGACCTTCCAAGCGGTGCTCGAGCGCGCCAAGAATCGTCCGATCTACGAAATCGGACAGGAAGACGTGTCGGTGCCGGACATGATTCGCTACCTACGCGGCGTGTTCGAAAACGCACGCAGCAGCGAACCGGTGTCCGCGCGCGACCTGTTCGAGCGGCAGCGCAGCCGTCGCGCGATGATCTGCCTGTTTCTCGCAGTGCTAGAGATGGTCAAGCTTCAGGCACTGGGCTTGGTGCAGACCGACGCGTTCGGGGAAATCGGATTGAAGCGGCTGAAGGGATTTGAATCGGTGTTTGCAACCGAGCAGGTCATGGCCGCGATCGACGAAGGATACATTTAACAGACATGGACGAGTTGTCCCAAATGGAAGAGCTGGACGTAAATCAATTAGCGGAGGAGCGTCCCTCGGTTGGCGACGACGCGCAACTGAAAGCCATCCTCGAAGCGGTTGTTTATGTAACCGACGAGCCCCTCTCCGCGCAGCAGATCGCCGCGGCGCTTGAAGTGCCGCTCGACAAGGTGAAGCTTGCGCTCGACGAGCTGGTCGCCGATTACGCGCGTCCCGAGCATGGGCTGAGCATTCGCGAAGTTGCCGGCGGATACAAAATGGCGACCAAGGCGGAGAATCACGAAGCCGTGCGCGCGTTCGTGAAAAAGCTGACGCCGCCGCTGAAGCTTTCGCTGGCAGCGCTAGAGACGCTGGCGGTGGTCGCCTATAAACAGCCGGTGACGGCGCCCGAGATTCTCGAAATCCGCGGCGTGCAGGGTGCCGGTGTATTGAAGACCCTGCTGGATCGCAAGCTCATCGCCGAATCCGGCCGCAAGAACGTCGTCGGCAAGCCGATCCTCTACAAAACCACCAAAGAATTTCTGGTGCAGTTCGGTTTGAAGGATCTGAGCGAACTGCCCTCGCTCAAAGAGTTCGAGGAATTGGGCCGCATGGAAATCGTGTCAGAGGAACCGCTCCAGCCCGAGCTTCCGCTCGAAGAAGCCGCTGCGGCTGAGCCAGACAACGAGCCACCCAAAGATGCCTGAGGAGCGGCTACAAAAAATCCTTTCGCAGGCCGGCATCAGCAGCCGGCGCAAATCCGAGGAGTTGATCGTCGCAGGCCGAATCTCGGTCAACGGCGCGATCGTCACCGAGTTGGGATCGAAGGCCGATCTGGAGCGGGATCACATCAAAGTAGACGGCAAACTTTTGCACGCCCCCAAGCGGCACGTCTACATCGCGCTCAACAAACCCAAGGGCTGCGTGACCACCGCCAGCGATCCTGAAGGCCGTCAAACGGTGATGCACCTGATGCGCGGCATTCGAGAGCGCGTTTTTCCGGTGGGCCGGCTGGATTACAACAGCGAAGGCTTGCTGCTGCTCACCAACGACGGCGAGTTTGCGCATCGCGTGACCGCTCCGGCCAGCCACGTCACCAAAACTTACGTCGTGAAAACCAACGGCGCGCTGACGCCGGATCAGGAAAAGGCGTTTCGCGAAGGCGTCTCACTGCACGGCCGCAAGACATCGCCCGCTGAGATCAAGCAGATTAACCACGGCGCCAATCCTTGGTACGAAGTGAAGATCAGCGAAGGCCGCCAGAATCAGATCCGCGTGATGTTTCAGGCTTTCGGGAGGTTGGTCGAAAAGCTGCGCCGCGTCAAGATTGCTTTTCTCGAACTGGATGTTGCCCCCGGTCGTTATCGCGAACTGACACCGCGCGAAGTGGATCGTTTTCGCAAGCTGCTCAAGCTTGAGGATACGGACACCCCTGTGATCGTCGAGAGTGCGGCACCGTCGCGGGCGGAACGTGTGAAACGTTCAACGCGGGCCAAGCCCCAAGCGTAAATCGCGCAGCACGGTGAGGATTCCCGGCACCAGCGTGATCACGAATAATGCCGGCAGGATGAACAGTACAATCGGGAACAGCATCTTGATCCCGGCCTTGCCCACTGCCGCTTCCGCGCGCAATCGCCGACGCGTGCGGAGCGAATCAGCGTAGACCTTCAATGCCTGCGACAGGCTGGTTCCGAAGCGTTCGCTCTGAACGATCATCGCCGACAATGACTTGATATCTTCGATCCCTGTACGTCGTACTAACTGCTGAAACGCCTTGGTGCGTTCCTGCCCGGCTTTCACTTGCATCACTACAGTTGAGAACTCCGCCGCGAGTTCGGGATAAATGAATTGCATTTCCTCGCTTACGCGTAACATCGACTGATCGAGCGCCAGACCGGTTCCCAGGACGATTCCCAACAAGTCCACGGTATCGGGCAGCGCGTCTTGCAGCTTGTTTCGATACCGCTTGACCATTCGGTGCAGGACTTGTTGGGGAAGCAGCCAGCCCAAGAGGAGGGCGGAAACCATTCCGCCGAACTGTTGCGCGAATTCGTTGTTGCGCTGCAGGTACGCCATTAAGCCCGCGAGCCCAATGAGAAAAACAAGCTGGAACATAGTGTAGTAGGCGATCGCCTGCCGCCGCCGCACTCCGGCCTGCGCTAGTTCGCGCTCCGTGTCTCGCAGCCAGCCTTCGCCGCCCGGCACCAGGCTGATCACATAGAGAAAACTGTTGAGGAATCCGCCCCCGCCACGTCTCCTGGAGGACGCCGTCGGGCCGGCCATGGCGTGCTCCTGCAAGACCTCCAGGCGATCGCCAAGCGGATCTTCCTGATTGACGAACAGCTCGTATCCGCTCCACAGCAACGCGGCGAGTGCGGCTCCGAGTAACAGAAATAGTAAGAGAGCAATCATCAGAACCTTGGATTGGCGATCTTGCGAATAATAAGGATGCCGATAATCTCGGAGATAATCGCGTAAGTCAGAAAGAGTTGCCCGGTGTCATCTGTATAAAGCAGCCTGATGTATTCCGGCTTCAGAAACCAAAGTCCAATCGCGAATACGATCGGGAGGGCGCACAACAGACCCGCGGAGAAGCGCTGCTGCGCTGTGGCGGCCTTCATTTTCGCGGCCAGGTTCAAACGCTCGCGCACTAACAATCCCAGATTCTCCAGAACCTGAATCATATTCGCGCCGGTCTGCCTTTGCAGGATCAGGCCGGTGACGAAGAACTTCAAATCGATGAGCGGGACGCGCTTGCCGAGCCCATGCAGCGTTTGCTCGAGGGGCGCGCCGAGCGCCAGTTCTTCCACCACCTTCCGAAATTCCATACGCACGGGATCGTAGGTCTCCTGCGCGATGGTATCGAGGCCCGCGTGAATGTTATGGCCCGCCTTCATCGAGCGGTTGAAAAGATCGATCATGTCGGGCAGCGCTTCTTCAAATTTCCGCAGACGCCGCGCGCGAACACGGCTGATGTAGATCACCGGAATCGCACCCAGCCCCAGCGACAGCGCAATGCGCAGGACCAGCAACGTCATTCCCAGCGCGCCGAACAGCAGGTAGACCGCGACTGC
>DASYPO010000182.1:0-9706 GCA_036006545.1 Bryobacteraceae bacterium | reverse complement strand
AGAAACTTTCGATCGTTTGGAAGAACTGCTCGCCACACTGTCGCTGAGGTAAACTGCATCTCAAATCGTGCAGAGTCTGGCGCACTATCGAAAACAAGCAGAGGATCTAGTCAAGCGCCGCAAATCCGGCGACACCGCAGCGCTTCAGCTAATCAGGGAGAATCACCCGCGGTTCTTCCGGCTCTCCGACGCCGAGATTCAATCGGGCCGCTTCACGCTAGCGGACGCACAGCGAGTGATCGCGCGCGAGGAGCACTTCGATAACTGGACAAAGTTTGCGAAGCACATCCAGGCTTTGCGGCGACCCACTTCGACGCTCGCCAGATTCGAAGCCGCTGTCGAAGCAGTTATCAAGGGCGACCTGCCAACTCTTAAACCCCTCCTGCGCGAGCAGCCGAAGCTGATTCGGGAGCGTTCGACTCGGCAGCATCGCGCGACGCTGCTGATTTATGTGGGCGCCAATGGCGTGGAGGGCTATCGCCAGAAGACGCCGAAAAACGCCGTCAAGGTCGCGGAGACGCTGCTCGATGCCGGGGCCGAGATCGATGCGGTCGGCAAGATGTACCGCGGGACGACGACGCTCGGGCTAGTCGCGACCAGTATTCATCCGTATCTCGCGGGTGTGCAGGATGACCTGATGGACTTGCTGCTCAAGCGCGGCGCATCGCTTGAAATCGCGGTCGCGCGGGATTACACCAATGGCAGCGTCGTGAATGCGTGCCTCGCCAATGGACGTCCAGAGGCCGCCGAGTTCCTGGCCAAGCGTGGCGCGCGATTGGACCTGGACGGCGCAGCGGGTGTCGGTCGATTGGATGTCGTCGAGAGTTTCTTCAACAAAGACGGGACCTTGAAGGCGACGACATCCCAGAAGCAATTGATCGATGGTTTCAGTTGGGCCTGCGGGTGCGGACGAACAGCGGTGGTCGATTTCCTGCTCAAGCATGGAATGGATGTGGCCGCGCCGCTAGGTCGCTCGGGAACGACTGGCCTGCATTGTGCGGCATTGGGTGGACACGTCGAAACGGTGCGCCTGTTGCTTGACCGCGACGCGCCCGTGAACGCCATCGAAACCGAATGGAATAACACACCGCTCGGATGGGCGCTGCATAGTTGGAGCGAGTCGCGCACAAGAGCAGAGCGTGAGCCGTATTACCGAGTGGTGGCGATGCTAGTCGCGGCTGGCGCCAACGTGCGCCCGGCGGTGCTGGAATGGAGCATCGTGCGTGAGGATCGTCGGATGCTCGGCGCGCTGACAAAAAGGTCGCGATAAAAGGACCGCACTCAGCGCGGCTTCGGACGCGGGAGCGCACTCTCGGAAATCGGCGGGGCTTTCTGCACCACGCCGCCCGAGCCGACCAGCTTTTCCATGTCGTTCAGCTCGGAAGGCAGGAAGTCCGTGAAATTCTCCATACCGTTTTCGGTGACGACGATCACGTCCTCGTAGCGAATGTAGAGATTTTCCTCGGGAACGCGCAGTTGCGGATCGATCGAGAACACGTGGCCGACCTTGAGCGGGCCGCGATTGTAGGCGCCG
Source organism: Bryobacteraceae bacterium (assembly GCA_036006545.1). Classification (GTDB taxonomy): domain Bacteria; phylum Acidobacteriota; class Terriglobia; order Bryobacterales; family Bryobacteraceae; genus Palsa-187. Next base: position 8,172 of record DASYPO010000182.1, on the reverse strand, counting down.
TCGTCGTGAACGGCCATGCCGACGGGATGCGAGAGCACGCCGCCGCCGCGATCGACCAGAACGTGCGCGGCCTTTTCGTATTCGGGCTTTGAGAATTTCCAGCGCGCGAAGACCGGCGTCATCGCGGCTTTGGCTCGTTCCATGACTTCCTGCGTAGTCGTTCCGGGCTTGATCTGCTTCATCACCGCGTTGCGATATTCGAGCACGAAACCGAGCAGCTCGCGCTGCACCGGGCTGTACTTGCCATTGACCGGCCACATGCGGGTGACGTCGCTGGTGTAGTAGCGATAGTCGGGCGCGAAGTCGAGCAGCACCAGGTCGCCATCTTTGAGTGGCGCGTTGTTGCGGTAATAGTGCATGTTCCAGATGTTGGGCGTGCCGGCGGCGGTGATAGAACGGTAGCCCTCGAGCTTCGCGTCATTGACCAGGAACACGTAGCGCGCGGCGGCATCGAGATGGAATTCGTACAAGCCGGGCTTGGTGCTGCGCATGGCCTCCATGATTCCGAGTCCGGCGATTTGCGACGCGCGACGGATCAGTGCGATTTCGCGCGGGCTTTTCACGCTCCGCATTTCGTCCAGGATCGGCGTGAGGTCCTCGATCCGAGCGCGCGCGTTGCGTGCCCGAAGTAATTCAACAAAGCGGGATTCACGTGAAGTCCGACCGTCCCACAAATCGTTCGTGATGGCCGCATTGGCGCTGACTACTTCGCCGCGGCTCTGCTGCGGACCCTCGGCGGGGCTGAAAGGTGTGTAGATCGTGAGGGACGCCAATCCTCGACCGCCTCCGGAACCGCCGACGCCTCCACGTAGGAAATCGCTGCGCATCGCCTCGGTGCTTTGCACGTCGTCGACACCGGTGAGCCGCTTGACCAGTTCGGCGTCGCTAGCGGAAAGAACCTTGCCTTCGGCGCTTTCAAGCTGCGCGTTACGCGGCGGAAGAAAGAGCGTGACCCTCTTCGTACGTCCGTCAATCAACAGATAGGAATGTGGCGTCTCGATGCCGCAAAGGTAGTAGAAATCGTTGGACTGACGCGGCGTGATGAACCCGGGCGTTTGCGAAACACCCTGCAGGACCGCAACGCCGTTATCGCCGATCGCCGTGAGAACGCGCGTCCAGCGGGCCTTGAACTCGTCGGGCGGAAAATCGGTTTGGTACCACGGGTTGGACTGACCGAAGGCAACACAGGCGGAGGCTACAAGCACGGCGAGTTTCATGACAGCCTCCTTTATACACCGCGGCTTGCGTTACTGGTCGGCTGCGCCGGTTCGCGATTCCCTGGGCTCGCGATTCCAATCCGGCGGTTCGTGACCGGTCAGATGATGCACAAAGAAATCCTGAAGCAGGCGTTGCGCGTAGGAGCCGCCCGCGCCGTGCCCTCCACCAGGCACGAACAACAGATCGTGCTTCTTGTTCGACTTGATGAGCGCGTTCACCACCTGCAGCGTGGAAGACGGATCGACGTTAGTGTCCAGTTCGCCGACCACCAGCAGCAGCTTGCCCTGTAATCGATGCGCGTTGTCGACGTTCGACGAAGCGGCGTAGTGCGGACCCACTGGCCAGCTCATCCACAACTCGTTCCACCAGATCTTATCCATGCGATTGTCGTGACACCCGCTGTTGGCGACCGCAACGGTGTAGAACTCTGGATGGAACAACAGCGCCCCCATCGCGTTCTGCCCGCCCGCGGACGTACCGAAAATCCCAACGCGCGAAATATCGTAATGCGAATACTTCGCGGCGACGGCTTTGTGCCATGCGATGCGATCGGGGAATCCAGCGTCCGCCAGATTCTTCCAGGCGACTTCGTGAAACGCCTTGGACCGATTCGCCGTGCCCATACCGTCGATCTGTACGACGATGAACCCCAATTCGGTGAGCGGTTGAACCTGCGGACCGAAGGCTTTCGGGACAAAGGAACCTTGCGGGCCGGCATAGATTGCTTCCACCACCGGGTATTTCTTGGAGGGATTGAAATTCGCCGGCCGGAAAATCACCCCCCAGATTTCCGTCTTTCCGTCGCGTCCCGCAGCGGTGAAGATCTCTGGCGTGTGCCACCCGGCGTCCACTAAGGGCTTCATATCGCCACGTTCGATCTCGGACAGGCGCTTGTGATCCTCGCTACTGCGCAGTTCTGTCACCGGCGCCAAATCGACGCGCGACCAGATGTCGACATAATATTTCGAGTCCAACGAAAAACTCACCGAATGAACGCCGTCGCCTTCGGTGAAAATCGTAAGCCCGGTGCCATCGAAGTTGATGCGGTAGTAATGATTGAAATATGGATCCTTGCCGGGATTCATTCCGCTGGCTTGAAACCAAATTTGGCGCTTGACCTCGTCGACCTTGTCGACCGAGCGCACCACCCATTCGCCCTTGGTGATCTGATTCTTCACCTTGCCCGTGATGCCGTCGTACAAATACAAATGTCCCCAGCCATCGCGCTCTGACGACCAGATGATTTCCTTGCCATCATTGATGTTGATGCGGGCCATCTTGCCGGTCTCGCGCTGATTGGGCGTCAGCGGGCGATAGTTGATGAAAGTACGGCTCGTCTCCGTAATTAGCGCACGCGCGTTTCCGGCGATATCGACTTCGATTACCCGATAGACCTGGTGCCCGCGCTGGTTGTAATCGAACGTGAATCCGCGGCTGTCTCGCCACCACACCGGATTCGAAAGGCTGTATGGATTCGGAAACAATGCGTTGCTGATGTTAGTTTGCTTCTTGGTCGCGACCTCGAACAGCACGGGATGGGCAATATCCAGCGTGTCGCCTGGTTTCGCGTAGTCGCGAGTCGAGTGCTTAGGCTGGAGCTGATCGGCCGGTGACGATTCGATGTAATGCACTTCACGCTTGTAGCCGGGCCGCACGTGATACGCCGCAATGTACTTCGAATCCGGTGACCACGCGATGGATCGCATGGTGTAGTAATTTCCCTCGGAACCATCGAAACTCAGCGGCGTAGCTTCGGTTTCGCCTTTCGAGCGGAGGAACACGTTGAAGTTGCGGATCACCGCCTCATACTTTCCGTCGGGCGAAGTTTTTTGATCGGGCACAGGTGGCGGACCATTTACGGGCGGAGGCTGTGCACCACGGCCGCGGTTCTGACCTTGTTGGTAGGGCGACAGGTCGACCATACCGTCGTAGACGTCGTTCACACCTTCGTCGGGCGCAGTGTCCGCCGGAGGCCGCCCGCCGCTTCCGGTGCTGGGACGAGCGGTGCCGGTTTTCGTGCAGGCGTAGTCGGCAAGCGTACAGCGCCAGATGGACGCCGCGGCGGCGACCTGAATCGCGCTCTCGTTGTCGACGAAAGTCAGATCGGTGAAGGGTAGTTTGTGCGCCGTGTACTTTTCGCCGGCAGCGGTAGAGAGGGCAGCGGCCAGCTTTTCGTGGTCGAACGCCGGCTTTTTGGCCTGCGTCTCCGCATCGACCAGCATGAATTCGTGACCGTCGCGGACGGTGCGTCGATAAGTGAAGCGATGCGTGTTTCCGATCCAGGTAACCTGGTCGGCGACGTTCAAGGCGAGATTCTGATACTTGGTGCGTAATCCAGCGGCGCGTTCGTAATCGGCGCGTGTGACTTGGGCGGGAAGCCCGAGTGCGGAGGCGAGCAGCACAGTCGCGAGGAATCCGAATGGCGCGCGCCGACCTGTGTGCATGCACAACCTCCTATCCTTATTGTCCACATTGTCCACCGACTCGACAGCCAACCACACGACTTCTTGGAAGCCTATTTCTTCCGGTTAAAGAGCGACTCTACCAGCCCTTTTACCTGCTTGGTGACCTGCTCCTTGACCACCTTCCCGACGTTGGGACGCACCCTGGGCGCGTCGACGGTGCCTGTCACGGTGAGTGGCACGCTGGCTTCGTTCGACTGCGAACTGAAGGCGACGCGGTTCACCAGGCTGGCCGTGTTTCCGGTGACCTTGGCGAGCAGGTCGAAGTTGAGTGAATGGTCGAATCCGATCACACCGTTTCCGGTGGCGGCCAGAGTCGGTCCTTCGAGCACTAGGTCGTTGATCTGCATTTTGCTTTCGCCGACGAGAATATTCGCACCCAACCGGGTGAAGGGCGTAGTTCCCTTCGCGGCGTCGGCACCTTGCGGGGCTTGCTGCAGCATGCCCACCGTCTTTTCGATAGAGGCGAGCAGATCAAGGGCTGCGATGCGCCCTTGCGTCACGGCGAGCTTGGCGGTGCCGCGAAGTGACCCACGCACTTCAGTCGCGTTCTTGCCCGAGAACTGCAGTGTGTACGGGCTCAGCTCGGCGATCCCCTGCAGCTTGCCCTCGGCTGTCGTAAGCGCACTCAAAAACTCGTCCAGATCGACATTGCGAATGGAACCCTGGGAGCTGCCGCTGGTCAGTGGTCCTCGAATGCGCAAGTCGACATCCCCGGACCATTCGCCCTTACTCACTTTGAGCCTGGCGTTTTTGACCGCGACTTGAATCTGCGATTCGGCCATCAGGTTCGACGCGGTGAGAGTGGCGGGGAATTCTCCGCTGAGCGGCATTACGTGTTTGCCGCTGCCTACCAGAAAGCCCGCGAGTGTCAGTTTCGCGGGTGCATTCAGGGTTCGATAAAGGTCGCCTTTGATGGTTGCGTCGAGCGTCATACGCGCCTTGTCGCCGGGCGCACCGAGCAGCGCACCAAATTCTTTCACCCGGACGTCCTGCGGAATCTCGGCTGGCGCGATCACCAAGTTGAGGGTCCCGTCAAGCGGAATCGAATCTGCGGAAAAAGGACCCGCGTGCGCGTCGATCTTGAGCCTCGAATTGGATCCTCCAAACAATGTAAGCGCCACTTCCAGGCGGCAACTCCGATCGCCCGAGAAATCGTGAACGCGAATGTCGATGTCCGACGCGACGGGTTTGGTTTCGCCGGTGGTGGCGAGTACGCCGTTGTTGATGGTCAGCTTGTCGACCTCGAACGCGGGTCCGCTTCCGCTGGAGGCGCTGGACGGTTGCCCAGAGAGATTCTTGATTACGACGTCGAGATTGGTGACCCCGCGAGCGTTGGTGTCGAGCTGGAAGCGCGGATTGTCGATGATAATCGAGTGGACCTGGATCCGCTTCTGCAGCAGCGGCAGGAGCGCGACCTGTGCGGAAATGCCCTTAGCTTCGATCAGCGGACGCGGTCCGAAGCCGGGAGGGTTGGCGATCACGACGCTTTCGAGCGTGACCGCAGGCCGCAGGCGGAACCACTGCATCAGATCAAAACCGGCGGAGGCGACCGTCACCTGCGCTCCGAGTTTTTCCGAAAGCGATGCAGCCAGCGAGTCCTTGGCGGAGCCGCTTACCAGCATCTTTAGAACGAGACCTGACGCGAGCATCAAGCCGAAAAGGGATCCAATTACGATGAGTACTCGACTAAGCCAGCGCATGTGGCCATCTTAATCTAATGTGGCGCGGGTGATCGTGTCACCTGCGGCTTGGGGGGCCGCTAACGCGCTCGCCCTCAGCACTCCTTCGGCTCGCCGCCAATCCACAGCGGATCGCTGCTGTTTTTGGAATCGGGCACCCGTTTCATCGGCACGCCCTGACGGACATGCAGCCCGTCCTGATCGGTCCAGATCACCAGATAGCAGCCCGGGCAGAGTTGCAACTCCTGCATCGAGAGGCCCTCCACGGCGATCTCGATGGGCTCCGTTTCCGCGCCGCATTTCGGACAAATTTTGTCCCCAAGTGTGTCAGATGGTGTGAGCGTTGAACTGGAGCCATTCGTCGGCATAGGACAATCCTTTCCGTTGCAACGACTCTACCCGTGAGAGCCGGTCCCCCCACCCATACCGGAGCAGGTTCGTGACCATACCCGACGTCCCAGGGTTCTTTCGCTGGACTCGGGCTAAGCCTTTTCATGCCCGTCCTTTCGCATTCGATGAAAGGGGCCGAACGGCGCTTGTCAAGAGACGAGAACTGTTGGGGATTTGCGCCAAGCGACCTAGGGGCGCCGCGCTTGCAAATTCACCAGCGGGCAAATTCGCCCTATAGTAGCCCTATGGCACTCGAAGCGCGTTCTTTCCGACGAGTTCTTGGCGTCACAATTCTGACGGTCACTATGTTTGCGGCCGCAGCCGCGCAGCCGCGAATCACCGCCCCCAAGGAAGAGTTCGGGTTCAACATCGGCGACGATTATCAACTCGCCAACTACACGCAACTCGAAGCCTATTGGAAGAAGCTCGCGCGCGAATCGGATCGAATGAAGCTGGTCGAGATCGGAAAGACCTCGCAGGGACGCGCGCAGTGGATGGCGATCATCACCAGTCCCGCGAATCACAAGAATCTTGATCGTTACAAGCAGATCGGGCGACGCCTTGCGCTGGCGGGCGATCTGACGGACGACCAGGCGCGCGAGCTGACTACTCAGGGCAAAGCCGTCGTGTGGATCGACGGCGGGCTGCACGCGACCGAAGTACTGGGCGCACAGCAACTGCTCGAGCAGGTTTTCCAGATGGTGAGCCGGACCGATCGTGAGACGTTACGTTTCCTGGACGACGTAATTCTCCTCGCCGTCCCCGCGAATCCGGACGGTATGGAGCTGGTCTCCAACTGGTACATGCGCGAGAAGGACCCGCGCGAACGCACTATGGGTGGCCTGCCGGTGCTGTATCACCACTACATCGGACACGACAATAATCGCGACAGCTTTCTCAGCTCGCAAATCGAGACCACCAACATGGGGACGCAGCTCTATAAGGAGTGGATCCCGCAGATCATGTATAACCATCACCAGTCGGGTCCGCAGGGGACCGTATTGTTCGCGCCGCCGTTTCGCGAACCGTACAGCTATCGCTTTGATCCGATGATGCTAACGGGGATCGACGCGGTGGGCGCCGCGATGCACAATCGTTTCGCGTACGAGGGGAAGCCGGGCGCGACCGAACGGACCGGCGCGCCGTATTCAAACTGGTTCAACGGCGGGCTGCGGTCGACGACCTGTTACCACAACATTCTTGGATTGATCACCGAGACGATTGGGAGCCCGACGCCGATGGATATTCCGTTCCTTGCGAATCGCCAGTTGATGACCTACGACAATCCGAATCCCATCGAGCCGCAGAAGTGGCACTTCCGCCAGTCGATCGAATATTCGATCACGGCCAATCGCGCGGTGTTGGATTACGCGTCGCGGAATCGCGAGCAGTTGCTGTTCAACATTTACCGGATGGGGAAGAACTCGATCGAGCGCGGGAATCGCGATCATTGGACGATTCTGCCGAAGAAAGTGGACGCGGCGAAGAGCCTCGCGGACTTGCGGCGACCGGAGGATCGGGATCCGCGCGGGTACATTCTGCCGACGACGCAGCGTGATTTTCTTACGGCGATCAAGTTTGCGCAGGCGCTGCAGAAGGCGGGGATCGTGGTGCATTGGGCGTCGCGTGAGTTCGACGTAGCGGGGAAAAAGTATCCCGCTGGGTCGATCGTCATCAAAACCGCGCAGCCGTTCCGTCCGCATGTGCTCGACATGTTCGAGCCGCAGGATTATCCGAACAATTTCCAGTATCCGGGCGGTCCGCCGATTGCGCCGTACGACAACGCAGGATGGACCCTTGCATATCAGATGGGGATCCAGTTCGACCGCGTGCTCGACAAGTTCGACGGACCATTTGAGGTCGCCGAGGATCCGCTGCGGGTTCCCGCGGGTATGGTGAAATCCAGTAGTTCAGGGTGGATGCTGAGTTTCGATACCAACGACACCTTCCGGGCTTTGAACGAGCTCGCCGGGAACGCGTCGATTACGAACGGCGCGGTTTTCGTTCCAGCGTCGGCAAAGCCAGCCGTGGAGAAGTTGGCCCGTGAAACCGGGTTGACCTTCAAGTCGACGACTGCGCCCGCGAACGCGAAGGTTGTGCGCGCGCCGCGAATCGCCCTTGCCGATATCTATGGCGGCGCGATGCCCTCGGGCTGGACGCGCTGGTTGTTCGAGCAATACAAGTTTCCGTTCGAGGTGACCTATCCGCAGCAACTCGATTCGGTGGACCTCAGCGCCAAGTACAACGTGATCGTACTGCCGCCAAATACATATTCAGGTGGCGGCCGAGGAGGCGGAGGGCGCGGCGGCGGGCAGCCCAAGCCGGAATCGATTCCCGAGAAATACCGGCCCATGTTGGGAAATCTCACGACGGCGACTAGCGCTCCGCGCCTGAAGCGATTCATCGAAAACGGAGGAACG
>DASYPO010000181.1:0-9896 GCA_036006545.1 Bryobacteraceae bacterium | reverse complement strand
GCCTTCGGATTGGTGGAGCCCAACACTTCCACCAGCATCAGCCCGCGCGTCGATTATCAGTTGACCACCAACATCACCCTGCAGGGACGCTACAGCTTTAGCAAGCGCGATTCCCAGTTCGCCGGCGTCAACGGACAGCGCCTCCCCTCTACCGGCACCGTCGACAACAGCACCAACCACACCGTGCAGTTGACCGAGACCTGGATCGCTAACGCGAAGACCGTCAACGAAACTCGCTTTCAGTATTTCCGGCGCAACAGCAACAACTCCGGCTTGAACCCGGTGCTCAATATTTCAGTCGCCGGAGCGTTCAGCGACGGCAGCGATGCGGTGCTGAACTACGCCAATAACAGCACCTACGAGTTCCAGAACTACACGTCGATCACGCACGGCCCGCACTTCGTGAAGTTCGGCGTGCGCTTCCGCGAGTATCAGAATTCCAGCTTCACCACCAATAATTTCCTGGGTCAGTTCAATTTCAGTTCGATTGACGCCTACACCATCATGCAGCAGGGTATCGCGCAGCACCTTCCGCTCGCGACCATCCTCGCCAGCGGCGGCGGGCCCACCCAGTTCTCGATCAACGCCGGGAACCCGCTGATCGAGCCCAGCCAGTTCGATACTAGCTTGTTCGTCCAGGACGACTGGCGCGTGCGCCCCAGCATGACCCTGAGCCTGGGCCTGCGCTACGAAGCGCAAACCAACATCGGCGAGAAGGGCAACATCGCGCCGCGCGTCGGATTCGCCTGGGGCATCGGACCGGGACAAGGGCGCTTGCGCCAGCCCAAGATGGTGCTGCGCGCCGGAGCCGGATTCTTCTACGATCGCTTCAGCATCGGCAACGTGCTCAATGCAGATCGCTTCAACGGGACCAACCAGCTCGCTTATACCGTGACCAATCCGACCTTTTACCCCGCAGCGGGTGTACCGATTCCGGCATTAAGCACTCTGCCGACCGTTTCTTCAGCGACCTATCACATCCAGGAAGGCTTGCACATTCCCACGCTGCTGCAAACCGCGTTGAGCCTGGAACGCCAGCTTCCCAAGAATATTTCGGTTTCGGTGAACTACTTGAATACCCGCGGGATGCATCAACTTCGCACCGTGAACATCAATACGCCGTACCTGGGCACCTACTCAGGTCCTGGCACCGGCGTTTATCCGCTGGGAGCGGCGGCCGGTATCTATCAGCTCTACAGCAGCAGCGGGATCTTCAAGCAGCAACAGTTGATCATCAACGCCAACGCTCGCGTCAGCTCGCGCATCACGCTGTTTGGCTACTACGCCTATGGACACGTGAATTCGGACGTCGCCGGCCAGCCCTCGAATCCGTACAATTTCGCGGCGGATTACGGCCGTGCCAGTTACGACGTACGCCATCGCGTGAACATCAACGGCAGCCTGGTACTGCCCTTCGGCTTGCGCGTTTCGCCCAATATCGGCGTCAGCTCGGCTCCGCCGTTCAACGTGACGCAGGGCATCGATCAGTTCGGCAACTCGCAGTACAACACTCGTCCCGCGCTCGCCCCGGCGGGCTTTTCAGCTCCCACTTGCACCACCAAAATTGCGCAATCGTTCGCGACCTGCATGATGCAGACGCGTCTCGGCAATTTCATCATCAATCCGCCAGCCGGTCTGAACGCGATTCCGATTAACTACTTCGAGGGCTATGGACGACTGGACGTGAACGCGCGCATCAGCCGCACCTGGGGCTTCGGCGAAAAAGCCACCACGCAGAATCAGGCGCAGGCCGGCGGACCGGATGGTCAGCGTGGTCCTGGATTCGGTCAAGCTGCCGGCGGCGGCGGACCGCGCGGCGCGGGTGGACCGGGCGGCGGTGGACCGCGAGGGGGCGGTGGTGGTCCAGGCGGTGGCGGACCGCGCGGCGGCGGTGGACCGGGCGGACGCGGCGGCGGCGGTGGCGAGAGCGGCAAGAAGTATAGCCTCACGCTCGGCATCTTCTTCCACAACCTGATCAACACCGTGAACCCGTCGGCTCCCGACGGCAATCTGCTTTCGCCGAAATTCGGCGAATCGCGATCCATCGGCGGCGGTGGATTCGGCGGCTTCGATCGTGGCGGTGGCGGCGCATCTGCCTTCAACCGTCGTATCGATCTGTCGCTTCGCTTCAGCTTCTAAGCAAATCGCAGTAATGGAGGGCGGGCTCCCCTGGTCGCCCCTTCCAATCAAAGCGCAGGAATGGAGGGCGGGCTTCCCTGGTCGCCCCTTCCCATCAAAGCGCAGGAATGGAGGGCGGGCTCCCCTGGTCGCCCCTTCTAAGCAAATCGCAGTAATGGAGGGCAGGCTTCCCTGGTCGCCCCTTCCTATCAAAGCGCAGTAATGGAGGGCGGGTCCCCTGACCCGCGGGCCGACCCCCTGGTCGGCCCTTCCTATTTCTTGGCGGATTTCAGCCCTGTGGGGGCAGCTGATCTCGTCACCTGCCTCTTTTCTTCGCAGCCTTCGCCGCTTCCTCAGCCTCTTCACGATCCTCGTCGTCGATATCCAACCCGAACGGACTGAACACCGACCGCTGCACTCCCGGATACTTGTTGTTTTCACCCCGAATATTCCGCCACAAGATCTGGTTCAACTTGTCCGACGGTACCGCGTCCGGGACATCCCAGCGCATCTTTGCCGACGCGATCGCATCCGACTTAGCTTTCCCGCGCAGCGCCGTCCGCTCCGGATTCCGTTCGAATAACGATTGCTTCGGTTCGACCGCAGTATACGGAGTCAGATCCGGCGTGTTCTGAAAACTCGCGCGCATGTCCATCGCGATGCGATCGAACAACGACAAATTCGGCAGCCCCAGAATCAACTGGATCGTTTTCAGAATGCTCTGCTGCGCATAGAACGTGGAATCAATCGACCCGCGCCGTGCGTAAGGACTCGCCACCAGAGCCACGGTCCGATGTCCGTCCACATGGTCCACCCCGTTCTGCGCATCGTCTTCCACCACGAAAATCGCCATCTTTTTCCAGAACGGCGATTTCGTCAGCGCCTCGACCACCTGTCCCAGCGCCAGATCATTATCCGCGACCATCGCTTTCGGCGTCGACGCACCCGGCGTGGTCCCGTTCGTGTGATTCGACGGCAGCTGCAGCAAAACCAGATTCGGCATCTTTCCTGAGTCGGTCCACTTCTTCAGCTCCGCGTTGAAAATCTGCGCCCGCGCCACGTCGGGAACCGACGTCGCGTATGCCGGAAAATTCGCCGCCAGCAATTTGTTGAGCGGCTCGATCGGCGCCACCGTGTTCCAGCGCTGCGTGAAATCCTTCCCGGCTTTCCATTCCTCGAGCAAGGCCGTGCGATTAATCCCAGCGCCGCGTAACGTCCCCGCGAACTCGCCAAAAATCTTGACCGTCTTGCCTGCGCGCACCGCCGCGTCCCACAGAAATCCGCCGCTCGAATATGCGATCGGATCCGACCCATCGAAGGGATAGCTGCGCTGCGAATATCCAGGCCACATCACATAATCCGTCTCATTGGCCTGCGTGACCCACTGATGTCCCTGCGCGGAATTGCCACTCGTCGCGAAAAAATTATCGAGCAGAACAAACTGATCCGCGATACGATGCTGATTCGGCGTCACGTCTTCCCCGAACATGACCAGCGACGAATCGCCGTTGCCCTTCCCTAAATCGCCCAGCACCTGATCGTAGGTGCGATTCTCCTTGATGACGAACACCACGTGTTCGATCAACGAGGGTGCGCCGCGCAGCGCGGGAATCGCCGCCGGCGTCAGTGCACTCGCATGGACAGCCTGCCGCGGAACCGCCGAATTCATATGGTTGTTTTCCGCCACGGTGGCCGTGTAGCTGGCAAGCTGCGCCATGTCCGGAAGGTCCACTACAGCGATTGAGCCGCGCACCGCATGCACGTAACGTTTTTTGGCATCGTCGCGCCAGCCCGATCCAACACCCAGCAGCGTCGAAATCGCAAGATATTTTCCGTCGGGACTCAGGGCGACCCCGCTCGGATACCACGCCGTTGGAATCGACCCCACCGTCCCTCCCGTGCGCGTCTTGATCACCATTACCGCGTTGATTCCGCCGCAGGCGACATACAGCGCTTCTCCGTCGTTCGAAAGCGCAAGCGCCGTCGGCGCGATTCCCGCGACTTTCTCCGCGAACGGCTGCAGCGCGATCGTCCGTGTCACTTGGTCGGTCCCCGTGTCGATCACCGTCACCGTATCTGCGTTCCCGTTGGCGACGTACAGCCGCGCACGCACTTCGTCCCACACCATGGACGTCGGATGCAGGCCGGTCGCGATCTCGCGAACCATTTTTCCCGTCCCGAGATCGAATCGCCGGACCGTTCCCGTCGACGCGATGCCGCGCGCATCCACCACCACGCGATCCGCGTTCGCCGCATAACCGGTCACCGCGGTCAGATCGCCGTTACGCGGAATCCTTCCGCCCCAGTTCGAAATGTAGGCGATGGTTCCCGCCGCATTCACCACCGCCCCAAACGGCGCGATCCCCGTCTCGAGCGGACGAATCACCTTGCCCGTCGCGGTGTCAATCACCACTGCTTTGCTGTCGCCCGTAAGCGGCACCACAGCCACTGGAGCTTTCGCCGCGATACCCGGCGCGCCAACCACGTTGCGTCCCAGATTCTCCGCGACTGAAATCGCCGAGCCGCCGGACACGCGAACCAGCCGCGCCTGTCGATCTTGCACGCCCGCCATGAAAACACCCTTCGCTCCGGCATCGTAACGAATCGCCTGCATGCCTCCCGACGGAGTCTTGGTGCGCGAGATCACGCGGTTCGCGCGCCAGTCCATCTGAAAAACATTGCCCGTGTTCAGCACCCAAATTTCAGACGAGCTCGCCCCGAACACAACGCCTTGCACGCGTCCCGCAAAGACGCTCTGCACGCCCGCGGGCGTGATGCTCTGCCGGGTCGTGATGATACCCGGGTCGGAAACGGCGCGGAGAGGAGTTTCAGGATTCTGGCCGAACAGCGCAAGGCCGGCGGAAAGCGCAAAGAGCGGGCGTAGCATTCCCACTATTGAAGCAGGAAACAGATACGAAATTATTTCACTCCGTGTGGGGCGGCCAATCCTGGCCGCCGCCGGGTTTCTGCCCGGCGTTACTTCACTCCGCTGGCGACGCGCGCTGCCAGAAATTCATCGCCCGCTTTCCAGGTCGGCAGCTTCGGAGAATTCGCGACGTTCACGCCGATCAGCAAACCGAAGCGCGCATACTGCTCCATGCCCGAAAAATCCCAATCGTCTTTATATTCGTCCGAAGGCTGATGGTAGCGATGCTCGTTGAAGTCTTCGAATAGCTTCTTGCCCTCGCCCGCGGGCTTGCCGAGCAGGTCCTCGCCGCCGTCCACTGAAAACGCCGGGATGCCGACGCGCGCGAATGAAAAATGATCCGAGCGGTAATAGGTGCCCGCCGCAGGCCGCGAATCCGGAGAAATGGTAAAGCCGAAGCGCTTGGCCGCCTCCTCCACGATCGGATACAGCGTGGTCCGCTCCGCGCCATTGACTTTAACGTCGCGCGCGCGGCCGAAGGGCAGGAACTGATCGAAATTCAGCGCCGCCGCAGTCTTGCCCGCCGGAACCACCGGATGCTGTCCGTAGAAATTCGACCCGCGCATCCCCGCTTCTTCCGCCGAGACCGCCAGAAATAGCGCCGAGCGCCGCGGTTTCTCCGGCAGCCCCGCCCACGCGCGCGCCATTTCGAGGATCATCGCGCAACCCGTCGCATTGTCGGCCGCCCCGTTGTAAATCGCATCGCCGCTCACCGGCTGGCCGATACCCAGGTGATCCCAGTGCGCGCTGAAAATCACGACTTCGTTTTTCAAGACAGGATCGCTACCTTCAATTCGCCCGATCACGTTGCGAGTCTTCACCTCGCGGACCTTCGCCGGCGCACGCCCGCGAAACTTGAAGGGCAGCGCGACGGGTTTGAATCCGCGCGTGTCGGCCCTCTTCAGTAGCTCATCGACGGTGCTGCCGATGGTGCCCGCGATTCGCTCTCCCACAGCGGTCGTAACCCAGCCCGCGAACGCCAGCGCCGGCGCGCCCGAGTCGAGCTTCACCTGCTGATCCTCACGACCCCAGGACGATCGCACCACTTCCCATCCATAGCTGGCGGTCGGCGTGGTGTGAATAATGATCACCGCCGCAGCGCCGTGCCGCGTGGCGTTTTCATATTTGTAGGTCCAGCGTCCGTAATAGGTCAGCGCGGCGCCAGTGAAAAACTTGGGATCGTTGGACGGCGGCTCGCCCGTGAACAGCACCACGACCTTCCCGCGTACGTCGGTATCTTTGTAATCGTCCCAGTTGTATTCGGGCGCGGTGATGCCGTGGCCGACGAAAATTACGTCGGCATCGAACGCGGCGTCAGCCTTCTGCTGATACGTGACGCCCACGAAATCGTCCAGCCACTTAAAGCTCTGCTGCCCCCCCGAGCCGACCGCCGTGAGCGTCGTCTCTGGCTGCGGATCCACGCCCACCAGCGTGAAGTTCTGGAAGTAGGTTCCTTGATCGCCCGCCGGTTTCGCGCCGATCAGCGCGAGTTGCGTGGCCAGATATTCCGTCGCCAGATCGCCGCCGCGCGCGCCCGGACCGCGGCCCTCCAGCAAATCGCTCGAAAGAAATTTGACGTGCGCGCGAATGCGCTCGCCGGAGACTCCATTCATCTGCGCCCACACGGGCACAGTGACGGCAACCAGAATTAGAAAGCGTTTCATAACTAGTGACGAAGCCCCTTATTGATCTGCGCGTCGCGAATCTGGCATTGCAGGCATAGATCTTTGCCATCCTGCTGGAGGGCGAGTTTGGACATGCGCGGGATCTTCTGTCCGCATCCGTCGCAGATTCGCTCGCCGTCTTTTTCCATACTGCGATCGTAACGCGATTGCAACCTCAGCTACGTGGCTCGGGCTTTTTCTTAAACCGCAAACGGGTAGCCCGCACCCTCGGCTTCAGCCGAGGTGTAACGCCGCATGTGGCGAGCGACTGTCGCGAATTACTGCCCCCCTGATCGGTCTAACGCCTTTCACATCAGATACGTGGTGTTCTGGCCGGGATGGCTTTCCTTCCCCGTGTCGTAACCTCGGATCGCCTGCTGTGCCTCGCTCACCCGACTCCCGCCGTCTCGACCTCACCGAAGTTTTCCATCGCGTGCAGACCGAAATGCTGGCACAGCTCGCCGTTGGCCGACTTTTCGAACACGGGACTTCCGCGGGCGCAGCGACCGAGGAGCATTGGATCCAACTCTTCTCACGCTATCTGCCGCGCCGTTATCGCTGTGCTCCGGCATTTGTTATCGACTCTGATGGGTGCCGTTCGCGCCAGATCGATATTGCGATTTTCGACAATCTATATTCACCGCCGCTTTTTCCGCATTCTTCGGGAATTCACATTCCAGCCGAAAGTGTTTATGCGGTGTTCGAGGTCAAGCCGACGTTTTCACGGCAGTGGCTTCGCGACGCCGCGGATAAAGCCGAGTCGGTTCGCAGCCTGCGGCGCACTTCAGTGCCGGTGATTTCCGGCGGTGGAAAACGATCGCCCATTCGGCCGAGCCCGATTCTCGCCGGCTTGCTCGCCACGGGATCGGTATGGAATCAGGAGACGTTCGGCGAGAATCTCCGCCCGGCGCTTTCAGGAATCCCGCTCGACCTCGGCTGTTCGCTCGCGCACGGCGCCTTCGAGCGCCGCGGCCGTTCGATCAAGATCTCGACCCCCGACGAGGCTCTGATCTTCTTCATCCTGCGACTGCTCGACCGCCTCCGCGCCCTCGGCACCGCCCCCGCCGCGGACCTGATGCAGTACGGCCGCACGCTGCAATCCTTCAAGAAGTGAACGTGGCGCGGGCTTTAGCCCGCAGCCTCGGCTTCAGCCGAGGTGTAACTCCGGATATGGCGGAGCCATCACAAGACGAAACCTCAGAAACCACTTGGCATGTGAGGAGCAGCGATATCGGTACGCTGAGTTCGGGAAGTGAACTCGGGAAAACTCGGACTCGGGGAAAACTCGGGACAGTACACTCGGAGGAAAAAACTCGGGACAGTACACTCAAATACTGTTGGGTGGCGATAATGCCGTCGGCTGCGTAGCCTTTGTTCTCCAAGCGGTAAACGCAATGCGGCCACCCAGAACTGGCGTCGAAGCGACGCCGTAACCGGAGGGAGCGTGGCAGGAACGCGCGCCTTGCAATGAAATTGGGCCGCGTGCCTGATAGGGTGAACGTGCTGAATCAGCGATCAGTGCCATGTCGGCGCGCGCGGAGACGCCCGGTTCGGAACTGCGGAACTTTCCCACGCCGGAATTGGCTGACGCTTGCGAGTTCCTTCCATAAGGGTTCGCATAGTCACAAGCTCTCCTTGTGGGTACCGGTTAGCTCCTGGCTCCTGCTCGCGGCTCCTCAACCCACCAAATGAAACCTCAGAAACCCGAGAACCCGCCGAACCACTTCGCGCGACATTTCGCTGTCGTGCGTCAGGTCGAACGCGTGGCGACCCTCCGAGTGATTCATCAGACTAACTGGCAGGTTGCGAGCAACCGCGTGCGCAAGGAATCGATCCAACGCGTCGTTTAAGTGCGGAATTTCGTCCCGGCCGGCGCGCGCGACAAACAACGGGACGTCCGCCGGAAGATCCCCTACCGATTTTCCCGCGCACGGATTTGCGAAGCGAAACTGCTTGGCGAGATCCGCAATCCAGCTCGACCCATCGAGATCCAGCGTGGCTGGATAGAGCAGCGCGGCGCAGCGCGCCCGATTCAGCGCGGACATCGCGAGCGCGGCGTTACCGGAACTGGCCCACAGGCCGATCCTGTTCTCGTCAACTCCGAGATCCTCGGCGCGATTGCGAACGTGGTCCAGTAGCGCGTGCAGGTCCGCCTCTGGTTCGCTATTCGAATATGCGATCGCGATCATACCGGAGGCCGCGATCAATCGACCCCATGAGGTTGACGAACCTGTGTCCTTGAACTTGCAGCCGAACATCTTCTCAAACCCGGGATCCGGATAACCCGTGACGATCACCACTGCAGGCGTGCGCGCACCGCTCTTCCATTCCGGCGGATAGTAAAGATCCATCCGATCATCGTCCTGTCGAACCACGACCTGTTCCATCCGCGGCGCGCGGTATACGACCGTCTTGTCTGTCATTTCTTATCCGTGTTTTTATTCGTGTTTATTCGCGTTAATTCGTGGCAAAAATCAAAAGCCCCAGCTTTCGCCGGGGCTTTCTTGAATTTAATTGGGCAACTTCCTACTCTCCCACACACTTGCGCGTGCAGTACCATCGGGGCTGAAGGGCTTAACTTCCGTGTTCGGGATGGGAACGGGTGGGACCCCTTCGCTATAATCACCCAAAATTGGTGACCAAGGATGGTTTAGAACCAACCTTTGATTGAATATTGACGGGCTTCCACATTGTCGAACCAAGTCCACAACCCCTGAGCCTTACTGGCCCCTGGCGTCTGTCCCCTGGCCGCTTCTTACTCTGAATTCACAGTAGATTTTATGGTCAAGCCGAACGGGCTATTAGTAACGGTCAGCTCAGCCTGTTACCAAGCTTACACATCCGTCCTATCGACGTGGTCGTCTTCCACGGCCCTTCTTACCTTACGGTTGGGAGATCTCATCTCGAGGAAGGTTTCGCGCTTATATGCTTTCAGCGCTTATCCCGACCAGACTTCGCTACCCAGCTATGCCACTGGCGTGACAACTGGATCACAAGAGGTCTGTTCATCCCGGTCCTCTCGTACTAAGGACAACCCCTCTCAAATCTCCTGCGCCCACCACAGATAGGGACCGAACTGTCTCGCGACGTTCTGAACCCAGTTCACGTACCGCTTTAATAGGCGAACAGCCTAACCCTTGGGAGCTTCTACACCCCCAGGATGCGATGAACCGACATCGAGGTGCCAA
>DASYPO010000180.1:0-9381 GCA_036006545.1 Bryobacteraceae bacterium | reverse complement strand
CGTTCCTCGCCGTCGATCAAAAATAACGTGTTGAGATTCTCCAGGAGCTCTTCGTTGCTGCGAAGCGCGCTCAGCGCGTCGGCGACAGTGGCGCCTTCGGCCAACGCAACGTACTCGGTGTTCATCATGCCGCCCGCCGTGTCCTCGTCGAACTCCATCAGCTCTTCCACGTCCGCCTTGGGCTGACTCTCCATCTCCTCCAGAATCTCGTCGGAGGTTTCTTCTTTCAGCTCGGCCAGAACATCCGCAGCTTCGTCCGGCGACATCTCTTCGACAATGTCAGCCGCGGTTTCCGTTTCGAGCGACTCCAGAATGCGCGCCTGAATATCCGGCTCGACCTCGGACAAGGCGTCGGCCGCGACTTCGCTGTCGATATTTTCGAAAATCGCCTCGCGATCCTTGGGACTCAGCTCTTCGACGATGTCGGCCAGGTCCGCCGGGTGCATGTTCTCCAGCAGCCGGTTAGAAATGTTCAGCCGCAGGCGACGCTGCGGATCGGGCTCCAAAATGTTGCAGAACTCCCAACGAATGGATCGCGGCGGGATTCCCGTTTGAAATCGCCGGATCCAGCGCGGCGGCAGGCCTTGCAGGACGCGGCGGAAAATGCTGCGGATCCCGATATCGACTTCGAGGACCCACAACTGTTCCACTCCGTCGTCGTTACGGAGTTCGAGCGTGAGATCGTTGATGCGCACTACTTTGCGTCCCTGCGCGTCGATGATCTGCTGATCTAAAAGATCGCGGGCGAGACGCAGCATGTATTCGTCGGAGTGATACGGCGTGAGAATTTCGTCGCGCAGGTAGATGCCGTTGAGCGAAATCGATTGGATCTGATCGTAGCGAACCGTCAGCCAGCTATAGCCGCCGCCGATCAGGTAACGATCGACGCGGACCGGGTCGACCAGCGGCACGAGGGCAGCGTCTTTGACCACACCGATCCTGCGCCCCTTAAGGTCGAAGACCTTGAGGCCGAGGAGTTCGGTGAGGTACAGGAGCTGATCCGCCATCGATGCTCGGGTCCCATGGATTCAGGATGCTTGCCTGAAACCACTATGCCCCAGGCATGTGCGGATTCGCAAGAAATTTTTGAAGTGGCGCAGGCGATCTCGTCGCCTGCGGATGCTACTTGCGACGCGCCCGGATCGTCACCGCCAGATCCCCGTTGCGCGTATTCGTAAATCGCAGCGTGACGCGACCCTGTGAATCGAGCGTAATCACCGCCGGCGTATTCACGCTCGTCAGGATCCACCCGGCGGGCAGCGAGACAAAGTTGACCGGCCGACCGAGCGTGCGGGTCCATTCGAGCTCTGAGCCTTTCATCGTGTAGCCCACGGGGTCGGTGTAAGTTTCTTCGACGCGAACACGCACCGATCGGCCTTCGGCGACCGCTTCCGTCAGATCGCCCTGCACGGCGATCGATTCCGGATCCTGCGCCTGCGGATAGTACCCCAGCGCGTTGACTTCTTTTCCGCTTACGGTGTGGGTCTTCAGCGGCTCGCCGGTATCCAGATTGAAAATCTTCGCGTCCGGCGACACTTCACTGCCCTTTCGGACGAAGCTGTGGACCGATTTCTGACCCGTCCGCGTCACCGTGAAATCGTGCGAGATGAAAAACTGGTGCGTCGCGGGATCCAGCAGCCAGTAGCGAATTTCGCGATCCTGTTCGGCGCGATGGAATTGGCCCATCGACTGGGAAACGACGGCCAGCGGCGCGAGCGCGAGTAACAAACACCCGGCGAGCTTCACTGGAGCCTCCGCGCGGTGATCTTCACCGGCAACTGATCGTCACGATCGTTTAGGAAACTCAGCCGCACGCGACCGTCGGGATCGGTCGACACGATCGCGGGGGATGCCGACCCGATCAGTTCGTAACCCTTCGGCAGCACCACCAAGTTGCGCTTGATTCCCAGCGGCCGGTCGAACACCAGCGTCTGGTCTTTCTCGTAATACGACGGAGGGTCGGTATACGTCTTCAGGATACGGATGCGAGTTTCGCCACCTTTCGGCACCGGCTTCAGCAGCTTCACGCGGATAAACTGCGCGTCGTCCGCCGCGCGCGCCCCGACCAGGCCCGAGGCTTTCGCGGTCTTGCCGTCGACCACTTCGAATTCGAGCGGCTTCCCGGTGGCGCGATCGATCACACTCTCCTTGGTCGCGACTGACCCGGCGCGGATCGGATTGAAGAAGTACGCCGCGCCTTCGCGCGTTTGCGTAACGTCGTAGATGATCGCGAAAGAATGCGTCGCGGGCGGCTGCAGTTCATAGACCGTCAGTTCGTCCGACGCCGCCAGTGGAAGCGCTGCGAGCGATGCCAGCAGCCACAGTCCCAACTTCATATCGCCTCCCGCAGTGCGGGATAACCCGCGTGCTGCTTCACTTCTTCGATCTGGGCGGTGTGGCGTTGGGTATGCAGCGAAATCATCAGCAGCCACTGCGCGCCATCCAGATCCTGAAACACGAAATGCGGAAAGCAGCGGGCGTGCAGCGGGTCCTGGGTGTCGCGCACATACACCAGCGTGCGTTCACGCATCTCCCGAAAGTGCTCCGCCAGCTCGCCTGGCGATCCGCTGCGGCCCGCGGGCTTTATTTCCCTCGGAACCTTGACGCGCACCGAACGATCCGGCACCCGCTTCAGGATCAGCCGTTCTTTGCCGACGACCGCCGCGCCCCGCGCCTCATCCTCCGGACAAGCCTGCACCGCCCGCAGCAGGTCCCGCTCAACCGCCACCACATGATCGGAATTCTCAGCGATCGACCACGTTTCCGGATCGGGCTTGAATGACCACTGCTCGGGGGTCAGTTCGCCGATCGCCGCCAGAAAAGCGTCGCGGGTTGAGCTCAGGTGCGCCGCCAGCGAAGTGCGCTCTTCCGGGGAAAGCTGGAGCAAGGCCATCCCAGCGATTATGCCACCCTGCCGGGGCCTGGAACGTTAGCCCTAACTCTTTCGGGAAAACCGCCGATAGATGCCCGGACGGTCGTGTCTACACTGGCCAAACGAATCGCGCCCGCCGACGGGGCTGCACCGGGTCTGGACGTTCACTTTCCCCACTGGGAGAGCGTGCTGGAGAACCACGAGCAGGCGCCCACGATCCTTATTGTCGACGATAACGAGCTTAACCGCCGTCTGCTCAAAGCCATGCTGCGGACCGCTTCCTACCGGATCCTGGAAGCGCAGCGTCCCACCGCAGCGCTGGGACTCTTGGACGGCGAAAAAGTCGACCTGATCGTAGTCGACCTGGTAATGCCCGAAATGAGCGGCCCCGACTTCTGCCGCGTCCTCAAAGCCGACCGCAAGACTCATCTGATCCCCATTCTGATGACCACCAGCGTGCAGGGCGTGGAGAACGAAATCGCAGGCATCGAATCCGGCGCGGACGAATTTCTCATAAAGCCGCTGCTGCCCACAGTGGTCCGCACCCGGGTTCGTGCACTGCTCCGCAACAAGGCGCTGATCGATTCGCTGGATGAAGCCGAAACCATTCTGTTCGCGTTGGCGCAGTCGGTGGAGCATCGCGATAAATACACCGGTATGCATTGCGAGCGCCTGGCGGCTTACAGTATTGCGCTCGGGCAGGCCCTGGGACTTCCGAACCAGAGTCAGGTGGCGCTGTACCGTGGCGGATATTTACACGACATCGGGAAAATCAGCATTCCGGATACGATTCTGTATAAGCGCGGCCTGCTGACCGAAGAGGAATGGCAGGCCATGCGTCTGCACACCATCCGCGGCGAAGAGATTTGCCGTCCCATGAAAACGCTGGCGCCAGTGCTGCCGATTATCCGCAGCCACCACGAACGCTGGGACGGATCGGGCTACCCGGACGGTCTGCGCGGGGATGAGATTCCATTGCTCGCGCGCATCCTGCAGGTGGCCGATATCTATGACGCACTCACCACCGCGCGTCCGTACAAGCCGGCCTTTTCCCATCAGCATGCGGTCGAGATCATGCAGGAAGAAATGCGCCGCGGCTGGCGCGATCCGGAACTGGTTCCGCTCTTTGCGGAGGTCACGCAACAGGGTCTCCAGAACGCCGGTGGTTCCATGCAACAGTCGCTCGAAAGCATGCGGCGTCACCTGGCGAAGTAACTCCTGGATTTTTTGTATCTAGTTGACTCAGTCAAGTAATTGTATGACTCTGTCAATATGACAGGACTGGATCGCCGCGCTGAAGAAGTTCGCTCGTTCAATCGCTTCTATACCCGGCACATCGGTTTGTTGCGCCTGGGTTACTTGAATAGCCCCTTTTCACTTACAGAAATGCGCGCTCTATATGAATTGGCGCACCAGGAAGGGCTGACCGCCGCCGCGCTCTGCCGCGAGCTCGATCTGGATGCGGGGTACCTCAGCCGGATGCTCAAGAACTTCGAGAAGCACGGCTGGCTGCAGCGCAAGCGAGCCTCAGGCGACGGACGTCAGAGCGTCCTGGCGATGACACGGAGTGGCCGGGCAATTTTTGCTCCGTATGACGCAAAGGCTCACGCGGAGACCGCGGCGATGCTCGCCAAGCTTTCCCTGGATGCGCAACGCCGCCTGATGACTGCGATGCACAGCATTGAGAAGCTGTTGGGCTCGCAGCCTGAGCCGTCGACTCCGTACATCCTTCGACAGCATCAGCCGGGCGATATCGGTTGGGTCATTCACCGTCACGGCGCACTCTACGCTCAGGAATACGGTTGGGACGAACGCTTTGAGGCGTTGGTGGCTGAGATCGCGGCTCGCTTCATTCAGAGATTCGACTCGAAACGAGAGCGCTGCTGGATCGCTGAGAAGGATGGAGAGATCGTTGGATCGATCTTCCTTGTCAAAAAAACAAAATCCGTCGCCAAACTGCGTCTTCTGCTGGTCGAGCCGTCAGCGCGCGGATTAGGAATCGGCGCCCGCCTGGTGGACGAGTGCATCCGCTTCGCTAGGCAAGCCGGTTACAAGAAGATCACGCTGTGGACCCAAAACGTGCTGCATTCCGCGCGGCGAATTTACCAGCGCGCCGGATTCCAATTAGTTCATGAAGAACCGAACCGCGATCTGGGGCACGACCTGAAAGCGCAAACCTGGGATCTAATTCTTTGAATCGCGCTCACGCCCGGTAGAACGAGGCTCAGCGCGCGATATCCTTCCACTCGCGCTCGTAGTAACGCACCAGCACCTGATCGTTCAGGCGATTTACTTCCGCCTCGACGCGCTGCATGTCGGCGGGAAAATCGAACATCTGCGGAACCTGCGCCGCGGTCAGAAACTTCAGACCCGGCACCAGCGTGGATGGTGCCGACCAGCGCTCGCCCGCCAGCACGTAACCCCACTCGCCGAAGCTGGGGACGTACACGTGATACGGCCAGGTTTGAAAACCCGCCTGCTTGAGCGTTTCCGCGATGCACCAGAACGAGCGACGCGCGAACATCGGCGAGGTACTCTGAACGACCGCGAGTCCGCCAGCCGAGACGTGACGGCGCAACAGCCGATAGAACGCGCTGGTGTAGAGCTTTCCCAGAGAAAAATTGGTCGGATCGGGAAAGTCGACCACCACAAAATCGAACATCGAATCGTTCTTGTCGAGCCATACGAACGCGTCGTCATTGATCACATGCACGCGCGGGGCGCGCAACGCATAATCGTTCAGCGGCGCGAGCAGCGAGTGTTCGGTGAACAGGCGGGTCATTTCCGGGTCAAGGTCGACCAGCGTGATGCTTTCTAGATTTGGATACTTGAGCAACTCGCGCACTGCCAGCCCATCGCCGCCGCCCAGCACGAGCGCGCGTCGCGCCCCCGGAATCGACGCGAGACCCGGATGTACCAGCGCCTCGTGGTAGCGATACTCGTCGCGCGAGCTGAACTGCAGGTGCGAGTTGAGAAACAACCGCAGATCGTCTTTCCAGCGGGTCACGACGATGCGCTGATAGCGCGTAGCGCGTTCAAAAATGATGTCGTCGGCGTAGAGCTGATTGTCGGCCACTGAGGAAATCCAGTTTGAGGCCACCATTCCTGCGCCTAGCAGCGCCAGCACCGCGATACAGTTGGCACGCAGCAGTCCGACGCGCGGCAGCTTGTCGCGGAACAAAAACGTAGACCATAACGCCACGCCCGCATTGACGATCCCGAACAGAATTCCCGAGCGCACCAGTCCCAGTTTCGGAACCAGCCACAGTGGGAAGGCGAGCGATGCGGCCAGCGCGCCGAGATAGTCGAAGGTCAGGACATACGAGACCAAGTCGCGAAACTGGAAGCGGCCTTCGAGAATCCGCATCAGCAGCGGAATTTCGAGGCCTACCAAGATTCCAACAAGTATCACCAGCACGTACAAGACGAAGCGGAAGCTATGAGTGTGGCCGAAGGCCAAAAACAAAACGGACGATGAAAATCCGCCAACTACGCCGACCAATAATTCGATCGAGATGAAGCGCGAGACCAGCGACCCGGTAAGGAATTTCGAGAACCAGCTCCCGATGCCCATCGCGAACAGGTAGGTTCCGATGACGGTGGAAAATTGGAGGACGCTGTCGCCCAATAAATAGCTGGCGAGCGTTCCGGCGATCAGTTCATAGATCAGCCCGCAAGCGGCGATCAGCAGGACGGAGAGGAAGAGGACTACTGGCATGAAAGTGGCCAGTGATTAGTGGCCAGTGGCCAGCAACTGGCCGAGACTAGCCACTGGACACTGGACACTAGCCACTAGTGGACCGCCGCGGCGATGATGATACACATGCCCAGCGACACGGCGCCGATCATAACCGCCAGCGCGAGGTTCTTGTCCTCGACGATCTCCTTCCACAAATGGTACGGGGTCATCTTGTCGATAAGCATGAACGAGATGGCGAAGATGAAGATGCCCAGCAGCGAGTACACCAGCGCATTTACCAGGTTGCCAATGTGAAAATTCTCCATACTCACTTTCCTCCGACATAGTGCGGATAGAAACCATAAGTGGAACGATACGAGCCCGGATTATCGCGCACCGTTCTAGGATCGACGCGCGTCCGGTTAGCGCCCGACAGCGTCCATCCTCGATACTGGGCCCATGCGAGCCCCGTCAATAACAGCAAACCGTAACTCAGGTAGACAGGATAACGCAACATCGCATAATCTCCTCAGGAACTCGTGACCATCGGATAATCGCTGTCGGCCCAGCGCTTCACTTCGAAGGCGCGGGCGCGAATGGTGTAAATGATCGGCGGAATCACCAGCAAGAATCCCACCACCCAATACCACCCGGGAACGGTGACTCCGTGGCGCAGAGTGATCTCATAGTTCATCGCTTTGATGGAACTGGCGGTGCCACGCGACGCGCGCGTGCGGCTGACGATACTCGAAGGTGTCGTGGCAGGGGTGTCCATCTCGGGCTCCACCAGCAATCGATAATTCCCCGGGGGCACCGATGGAATCGTCACACTCTCGGTCCTGCCGCCTTCGGACCACGGACCATCCGAATCGCTGCCGGAATAGTAGCTCACCTCGCGGCCGACGTTGAAAGCGTCGCCGGTGTCCTGATTGATCAGCGCGATATTGAAGAACGCCCAGTTCTGCGACAGGTCGGTTTTGATCTCGACCTCCGCCGCCGAAGTGCGTCCCTTCAGCTCGAACGAGTCGGAGAGCACGGTGGCGTCCGGCGATCCGGGTGAGAACGAGTAGCGCTGATTGAAGTCCGGGGCGTGGTTCGAAGCCGCGGCAAAAGCAATCGCGAGGAAAATCACCGCGCCGATCAAAAGCATCATCAAGCGCCAGATCCCGCCGATGCTGCCCTTGAAAGGCGACGGCTGGTTCAGGTAAATTCCGCTCGGCGAAGGCGGGCTGCCGGGAACCTGAAACGCTTTCCAGATATCGGCGCCGGATGTGTATTCGCCACGCGACCAGGTGACTTCGTCGACGGTTGTTTCGGAAGAGAGCAACCCCGGAGGATCGATGAAATCGTCGGCGGTCACAAAGTCGCCGACCCGCACGCGCCATGGGAACTCGCCCAGCACGAACGTGGTGCTCGCGTCCCCGCCTGAGAAATGCTTATAGAGGCGCCCCTCGGTGGACACGGCGGGCTTGCCGCCCGTGCTGGTGCGCACCGGCAGCGACTCCATGGGCGTGACCCAATTCCAATGGCCGTTGTACTGGGTGATGTAGCGAAATCCCTTGTACGGATTGAAGAGCAGGTACTCGTCCCACTCGAAGGTTTCGCCTTCGTAGCTGACCGCGCGCGTCTGGAATCCGATCACTTCCCAGGTGGCGCCTTGGAAATTCCCGCGCTGGCCCAGTGGGATTAACGGAACGCGACGATTCTGCGCGTCTTCAACTTTTTGCAGAATGTCCAGCGCCGGCGTGGTTGCGTCCAGCACGCTCAGACATTGCGGGCAGACGATGGTCAGCGTGTGTCCGAAGCCGCGGCGCTCGACCGGCCCGCCGCAATTAGGACATTCGAGTGACTTGGGTTTGACTACCGGAGGCGATACGAAGGGCGAGGACATGCTTAGACCCAGCCTTCGAACTGCCGCAGATTCTTCAACTGCAGTTCCTCGAACTCTACCCACTCACCGATGAACAGCAGCGGCGGGTCTTCGCTGTAATCGATGGTTCCGAAGGTGCGCCCCGGCGTACGCAGATCGGCAAAAACCATCTCGCCTTTGTCGTAGTATGCGAAAGGCAGCTCGCCCTCGACGCCCTTGTACGACGCCAGCGTGCGCGTCGCGACCTCAAACGAAATTCCGTTGAGCGTCAGATTCTTTCCTCGTTCGATTTTGAAAGTGCCCGGCAGTGGATCGTTAGTCGGCGCAATCGCCGAGATGGCATACTGCAACTGCGCGTCGGAAAGCCACCCGCTCGCGCCGTCGCTGAAGACGATGTGCCATTCGTTCCACGAGCCGTTTTCCCAGCCGTAAATGATCCGACCGATCACGTCGAAACGCTTGCCCTTGTACATGCCCTCGGTCCTGATCTGAATGGGCGATGGATCGGGTGGCAGATCGGCGACCTTGCCGACATTTTCGAGCACTAGGTCATTGCGCACCAGAATCGAGTGACAGAAAGTGCACACGGTTTGCACGGCGCTCGACCATAGAAAAGTAACCGGTGCGCCGCAACTCGAGCAGTTCGCGAAGGGCTGGCTCATTCGATTTCGCTCACGCTTGGTACGGCCGCTCGATCCTCCGCACGTGCACTGCTTCCGCGCCCAGCTCCCGACGCAGACACTCTTCGAAATTCCACTCCGGCCGGGGCACGCAGCAGAATACATTCAAGCACAGCGAACGGTACTCAGGAAAGGTGTGGCAGGCGATATGCGATTCAGACAGCAGGCTTAGCCCGGTAACGCCGCCGGCTCCGGGGAACCGGTGCCACGCCGTTTCCGCCACCGGATGCAGGTGCATCCCTTCGACGATATTTCTGAACACGGCGTCGAGCCGCGCCAC
>DASYPO010000179.1:0-2812 GCA_036006545.1 Bryobacteraceae bacterium | reverse complement strand
TCGATCGGCTTCTTGGTCGCGGGCAACATTTCGCCATCATCGTCGTGTGCGAGCGTACGATAACGCGCCAAGGCGGCTTCGGTGCGGCGATATCCGTGGTCCTGCGGATCGAGCGCGGCAAGTTCGACGCGTGGGTCGCGCGCGGTCGCGACGCGCCGCAGCATCTCCGGCATTTCAGCGAGCTGCGCGTCGGAGATCGCGGGATTTAGACGGCCCCAGCGCACCGCACGAACATAGCGCTGCGCGGCGACCGACAGAGCGACGTCGAAACGCGCAACCTGTTCCTCGGAGGGTACGCGCATCGCGCGCAGTGCGGTCACCCGCGCGGGCCATTTCGACGCATCGTAATCTTCGGGATCGAGACCCTTCGCCCGGGCAGCGCAGAGGGTGTCGATCAACAACATGGACTGCGCGTTGGGCGCGCCCTTCACAACCCAGGCCGGCGCGTACGAATTTAGCTGATAGAACGCGACTAGGTCGTTGCGTGCGTCGCTGAAATCCGGCCAGCGCGCCTCCTCGATCCGTCCATTGACCACCAGGCTGGCGATCGCCGAGGAACCCGGCGCTTTCATCGGGTCGACCCCGGCCGCTGAGGCCATCACCGAGGCCACCACTAACGGCAGCCCAAAACTTCGCATCGGATACATGTTCCGAACGCCCCTTCTATGCGTTCATACGTAAACGCGTAATTTCGTGGATGCAATCGTCATGCCACGCGCGCGGAAGGCGACTTCGCTGCTACTTTTCGCTACTGCTTAGAAGGACCAGCTCACGGAGGTATATCCGTTGGAGTCCAGAAATCTTATTGAGCGAAAAGGTCTTCGGAATACGCGTGTATTAACAGCCGGCGTGGATGCGGACCTGCCATGGATTTAAAAGAGATCCCGGCGAGTCGTTCCCCGATGAAGCGCGTGAACGGGGCGCCGGTCAAGAAGCGGGTCCTCATCGTGGCTGGCACAGACTAAGGCACTTAAGACCTAGAACCGCAGGTGCATTGCGTTGGCCGCGAAGCCATCCACGGTCAGCACCAGTGTCGCATCGCCAATCCCTTTGAGCGATTTCGGGAGCCTGAGGTTCACCTGGTCCAAGCCGTCGAACTGGCCTTGCGCGCCTGCATACTCGACCGGCACGTCGATCCCCGCGATCGTCACGCGGACGTTCGCGAGTGCGCTGCGGAATCGCAAGCCGGTGCCGAACAAGATCAGGAAAACGTCGCCGTCGCCACTCAAGTCGATCGTTCCGGACGGGCGGCCACCCACTCCCTGCGCAACGTCAATGCTCTCAGTCGCCGGAGTCACCGTTTGAACGCCGTCCTGGTTCCGCACGATCAGAACCGCACCGAACAACCCCGGCCCGAGCGACTCGATTTTCAGCCGTCCGGTGGAGTTGACGCCGGTTGACGTCTTGATGGTGAGCGTTGCAATGCCGATCGCGGTCCCGGGCGGGATGTTGTAATTCGCTTGAAATTTATTAAAGAACGACACCCGTGCCTGCCGTTCGATGCCGCGCGAATCCGTGATCGAAATGGCCGGCGCAGTGACGCCGTCCGTAAGGCCTGCGACTGTGCACGAATAGGCCGTCATCAGCGACTCCGGCGCTACCGGTCCCACTACGTACGTCGCCGCTGAGAAATTCGCATCGATTCTTCCTACGTTTATCGGGAGGAGAGTTTCATTGCCAAACTGATTCCCCGCGGCAATGCGAACCGAGTGAAAACCCTCGGTGGCGGGCGCGCGGAACCGTACGCGATAGAGACCGACACTATCCTGCACAAGCACGGACTCCAGCACTTCCACCGCCTGCCCGTCGATGGTAATGAACGGTTTCACGATCGTCGGAGCGTTGTTCTCCGGAGACACGCCCGTAGCCACGGGCGGATTGGTCGGGCCTAATCCGGAGACGGTGGCCGTCACGAGACTGCCGGGCGCCGTGGCACCCAGAAAGCAGTGCGTGTGCGGATCGCCGCTATGCACGGGATAAAATGGCGAGATTTCGTATATGCTGGGCGCGAATTGATCCAGCGTAATGCTGAATTGCTGTGTTTTCCCGCCGCCTAGATTCGCCACCAACGTTGCCGGGCCGATGGGCGCGTCGACGGGCAACTGAAACCGGGCCACGATAGTCGATTGCTTGCCTAGTTGCGCCGCGGGCTTTCCGTCGAGAGTCGCCGAAAAAGTCAAGGGGAGGTCGGCGCCATTAAAGCGAAGGATGCTGCCAGGGGAGAAATGGGCGTCGCTGGTGGCGTCGTTCACCACCGCGCTGATGAAAGGCTGCTGGGCCAGGAGACTTAAAGGAATCGTGAGCAGGAAGGCGATTGCGCGCATGAGCGAATCCTTTGGGCGATGAGGATGTCGGCAACTGACAGGGCCATCATCGCACACCGCTGTCCGGTCAGGAATGCCCGATGATTAAGGGGCATTACTGCGGGTCAATCAACGATAAGTCGAAGTGGAAGCCGTCAGGTGCCCTGCTGTGAGCGATGCGGTCTTTTGGGGAGCCAGCAAGAAACCGGTGTAAAAGCCATCGCAAGCCGGCAGCCGTAGGTCACCACCGGATGACAAATCTGCACGAGAGGCCGTCTTTTCCGTGCGAATCTAGGGCATAGGACTTTACAGAAAGAGCTTTCACGATTTTCCCGAGATTATGTTCGTCGCTGGAACTCGGGTTGCCCTTGGCTTTGGTGTTGGATTGCTGCTTTCGGATTCGGAAGGCCGGGGGATGGAACTTCTGGCAGTCGGCGTCTCCTGACGGTCAAGCACGCGGCTCGCGATGATCTCGGGCTCCTGCGCGGTGCCAACCAGAGTAGATGATC
>DASYPO010000178.1:0-15302 GCA_036006545.1 Bryobacteraceae bacterium | reverse complement strand
GCTCGATCGAGTGATCGAACAGGTCAACCGGGAGAAAAAAGGCGATGCGGCCAGCGTGACCATCGAAAAGGATTTTTCTTCCGATGTTCCGTCAATCGAGTTCGATTCGCAACTAATGGAGCGCGTCTTCTCCAACCTGATTATGAATGCTGCACAGGCGAGTAAACCGGGAGGTGTCGTCACCGTGAAAACTAGCCATTCGGGCGGTCAGGTCGAAGTAGCGGTGATCGACCGCGGCACCGGCATCGACGCGAAAAACCTGGAGAGCATCTTCAATCCGTTCTTCACCACCAAATCCGACGGCGTGGGGTTGGGGCTTTCCATCGTCTCTAAGATCGTTGACGATCACGGCGGCAAAATTACTGTCGAAAGCGTGCTCGGCGAAGGCACGACCTTCCGCGTTCTGCTGCCGCTGGCGCCGTCCCTAAAACATACCGCACTAGAATAGAAAGAACGATGTCGCAACGGACCATCCTCGTCATCGAGGACGAAGAGAAGCTCCGCCGGGTGATCGGACTGCATCTTTCCTCCGCCGGGTTCCAGGTTCGGCCCGCCGGATCGGCCGAGGAAGGTCTGAAATACGCGGGCGACGCCGACCTGGTGCTCACCGATCTCAAGCTTCCCGGCATGGACGGCCTGACGCTGCTCGAACAGTTGAAGTCGCAGAACGAGCACGCGCCGGTGATCGTTATGTCCGCGTTCGGCACGGTCGAGAACGCAGTCGAGGCGATGAAGAAGGGCGCGGTCGATTTTCTTCCCAAGCCTTTTTCACTGGACCATTTGTCGGTGGTCGTCGAGAAAGCCCTCGAAGTCAGTAATCTGCGTCACGAGAATCGCGAGCTCAAGGAAGCCCTCGGCCAGCGCTATCAGTTCGACAATCTGATCGGCCACAGTCAGGCCATGCAGGATATTTTCGCGACGATAGTGCGCGTCGCTCCGACCCGCGCCACGGTGCTGCTGTGCGGCGAAAGTGGTGTGGGCAAGGACATGATCGGGCGCGCGATCCATCAGCATTCGCCGCGTAAGGATCGGCCCTACGTCAAGATCAACTGCACCGCCATCCCCGAAAACCTGATGGAGAGCGAACTGTTCGGCTACGAAAAAGGCGCGTTTACCGGCGCCAATGTTTCCAAGCCAGGAAAATTCGAGCAGGCCGACACCGGCACCGTCTTCCTTGACGAAATCGGCGACGTTCCGGGCAACATTCAGGTGAAGCTGCTGCGCGTGCTCCAGGAGCGCGAATTCGAGCGGCTGGGGTCGAATCGCGTGATGAAAACCGACGTCCGTGTGATCGCCGCGACTAACGTGGACCTGCGCGCGGCCCTCGAAAACGGGACCTTCCGTGAAGATCTGTACTATCGCCTGAACGTCGTGCCCCTGAACATTCCTCCGCTGCGCGAGCGCAAGGACGATATTCCTTACCTGGTCGAGCACTTCGCCAAGAAGTTCGGGGGCGAGATCAGCGATGCTGCGATGCAGCGCCTTGTGGCTTACTACTGGCCGGGCAATGTGCGAGAGCTGGAAAACGTGGTGGAGCGCAGCATTCTGCTGGCGCAAGGTCCGCGCGTCGAAGCTGCCGACGTGCGCATCGACATCTCGGAGCGCGCTCGTCCGGCCACATCTTCCGATCATTTTCTTCCCGAGGGTCTAACCCTCGATCAGTTCGAACAACATTTGATTAAAGAAGCGCTCAAACGCGCGGACGGGAACAAGAGCCAGGCAGCTCGCCTTCTGGGCCTGACCAGAAACGCGCTCCGCTACCGGTTGACTGCAATGGGAATCGATTAAGCTAAAACATTTTGGCCCGTTCCTGTCAACCCCGTAATTTCTCCACGCCATGGAAGATTAACGGGGTTACTGTCACCAAACACAAGGCCTGCAGCACTTCCTAAAAATTTGACAATTCTAAACTACGCCTTTGGTATTCCCAACATAACCCCGTAAAAGCTCCACACCATGGTAGAATAACGGGGTGATCCATCGAGCAGCCATGGCGCGCTTGCAAGCCCTCATGGGCCAGTTCCCGGCGGTGGCGGTGTTGGGGCCGCGCCAAGCCGGGAAGACCACGCTCGCCTTGGCGCTGCTGGCCGGCAAAATGGGATCGCGATCCGTCTACCTGGATCTGGAACTCCCCTCCGCCCGCGCCAAACTCTCCGACGCCGAACTGTACTTCTCCACTCACGAGAACCAAATCCTGATTCTCGACGAGATCCAGCGAATGCCCGGCATCTTCCAGATCCTTCGCGGCGTGATCGACCAGCGTCGTCGCAAGGGCCGGCGCTTCGGCCAGTTTCTGCTGCTCGGCTCGGCATCCATCGACTTATTGCAGCAATCCGCCGAGACGCTTGCCGGTCGAATCGCCTACGTGGAACTGACTCCTCTAACGCTGGCAGAGCTACCGCCGCAACGACCCCGCCTGGTAAACCGATTGTGGGTCCGCGGCGGTTTCCCGGATAGTTACTTGGCGGGCAGCGATACCGCCAGCCTTCAATGGCGCCAGTCCTTCATCCAGACGTATCTGGAGCGCGACATCCCCATGCTCGGCCCGCGTATTCCAGCCGAAACGCTGTATCGCTTCTGGCAGATGCTCGCGCACAACCAAGGGCAGACCATCAACCTCGCGCGGCTGGCTGCTGGACTCGCAGTGAGCGGGCAGACGGTGGCGCGTTACCTTGATGTCCTGGTCGACCTGCTTTTGGTGCGCCGCCTGACGCCGTTGCGTCCGAACACTACCAAGCGCTTAATCCAATCGCCCAAAGTGTATGTGCGCGACAGCGGGCTGGTGCACGCCCTCCTGGGGATCGCCGGCTTCGACCCATTGCTCGGACACCCCGTTGTCGGGTCCAGCTGGGAGGGATTCGTCATCGAAAACCTGATCGCTACGGCGCCGCCGGGTACGCGTCCGTTTTACTATAGGACGGCGGATGGCGCGGAAATTGATCTTTTGCTCGAGCTTCGGCCTGGAAAAATCTGGGCTGTCGAGGTCAAACGATCGATCAGCGATCCGCGGCCATCGAAGGGGTTCCACCTCGCGTGCGACGATCTGAAAGTCGCGCGACGCTTCGTCGTCTATCCCGGCGAGGAGCGCTACCAACTCGACAAGAAGACCGAGGTGGTTCCGGCGCAGGAAGCCCTCAAGGGCGCGCTAACGTCGCGCGGCGCGGCCTAAAAATCCTCGTCCTGCCGCGCCTTCTTTTTCTTTCGCCGCATGATGATGATCACGACACACAATACTGCCAGGACGCCGCAGACAATCTGAACGGTTTGCTGGTTCACGATTCACGCTCCATGTTTTTTAAGGATTGTTCTTCTGAATGACGTCGACCAGTTCTTGAACCGCCGCCGCGCTCTTAGCAAGCATAGCTTTCTCATCGGCGGTCAGCGCGATTTCATAAATCTTCTCGATGCCGCTCGATCCCAGCTTCACTGGAACGCCTACGAATAACCCGTTGACGCCGTATTCGCCTTCGAGATACGCAGCGCAGGGCAGGACCTTTTTCTTGTCCTTAAGAATCGACTCGACCATCTCGACTGCCGCTGCCGACGGTGCGTAATATGCGCTGCCGGTCCCCAATAGCTTCACGATTTCCGCGCCACCGTTGCGCGTTCGCGTGACCAGCTTGTCGAGCGTCGCCGCATCCAACAGTTCCGTCAGCGGAATTCCGGACACACTGGACAACCGCACGATCGGCACCATCGTATCGCCATGTCCGCCCAGCACGACCGCCGTCACATTCTCCACCGATACGTTCAGCTCTGCAGCGATGAACGTGCGGAAGCGCGCCGTGTCCAAGACGCCCGCCATCCCGATCACTCGATTCTTCGGGAATTTGGACGTCTGATACGCGGTCCAGCACATCGCGTCCAGCGGATTAGTCACCAGCACCAGAATCGAGTTGGGCGAATGCTTCACCACTTGCTCGGTGACGCTCTTGACCACTTCGTAATTCTTCAGCAGCAGATCGTCGCGGCTCATGCCCGGCTTGCGCGCTAGGCCGGCCGTGATCACCACTACGTCTGAATTGGCCGTGGCTTCGTAATCGTTGGCGCCGGTAATGCGCACGTCGTAGCCTTCTACCGGCCCTGACTGCAGCATGTCCAGACCCTTGCCCTGCGGAACGCCCTCCACTACATCGACCAGAACAACGTCGGCCAATTCCTTGAACGCGAGGTTCATGGCGCAGCTCGCGCCCACGTTTCCTCCGCCCACTACTGTCACTTTGTTGCGCATAGAAAGTGCGATTATAGCCTAGTTGCTGCAGCAGCCAAGCGGAAAAGGGAACTGGCCGAGTGTTTTTTGAAGACTACGTTGTCGACACCGTTACTACCTCGCGCGGACGCACCATCACCGAATCCGACATCGTCAACTTCGCCGGCCTCTCGGGCGATTTCGTCGAGCTCCACACCAACGAGGAGTATGCCAAGCGCGGACCGTTCGGCCGGCGCATCGCGCACGGCGCGCTGGTGTTCAGCATCTCCACCGGCCTGACGCTTCAGATGACCGCGAATCACGAAGGCATCATCGCGTTCTATGGAATGGACAAGCTCCGATTCCTCGGACCCGTCTTCATCGGCGACACCATTCACGTAACCAAGCGCGTTGCCGAAAAGCGCTTGAAAGAGGACGGCCGCGGTGTGGTGAAGTTCGAGACCACCGTGCTCAACCAGGACGACAAGCCTGTGGTGATTTACCACGATCTCCTCATGGTGAAGTCGCGGTCGTGACAGCGCTCGAAGGAATCCGCGTGATCGATCTGACGCGCCTCCTGCCAGGTGCGGTGGCGACGCAGTGGCTCGCCGACTTCGGTGCGGAAGTAATTAAGGTCGAGCAGCCCGGCCTCGGCGATTACGCGCGCCACAAGTTCACAGCCGACGGCGAGAATCCCATCTTCGCGCTGACCAATCGCGGCAAAAAAAGCGTAACGATCGACCTGAAGGATTCCGGCGGCCGCGATGCTCTTCTGAAACTCGCGGAGAATGCCGACGTGCTCATCGAAGGCTTCCGTCCGGGCGTCATGGAGCGACTCGGCGTCGGTTACGAAGCGCTGCGCGAACGGAATCCGCGCCTGATTTACGCCGCGCTTACCGGTTACGGCGCTTCGGGCAAATTCGCCGACCTCGCCGGGCACGACATCAATTACCTGGCCCTCTCAGGCGTGCTTGATCTGATGGGTGAGCGCGACGGCCCTCCCTCGCTTGCAGGAATGCAGATCGCCGATCTTGCCGGCGGCTCCATGCAGGCCGTGATCGGGATACTGCTTGCATTGCAGGCCCGCGAGCGCACCGGCAAAGGTCAGCGTGTCGACGTTTCGATGTTCGCGGGCTCCGCTGCGCTGATGCCCGTTCCATTGGCCGCGCTCGAAGAAGGGCATGCTTCGGAGCGTGGGAATGAAATGCTGTGTGGCCGCTACGCGTGCTATCACGTCTACGCCGCCGCCGCCGGATCCTACGTTGCGGTCGGTGCGCTCGAACCCAAGTTCTGGGAAAACCTGTGCCGCGCACTCGATCGCGCGGATTTGATCGCCGATCAGTACGCTCCCGAGCCGCGCCAGTCCGAGCTGAAGCGTGCACTCGCAGAGAAGTTCCTCAACGTGACCGCCGAGCAATGGTTCGAAAAACTCGGATCGCGCGACTGCTGCGTTACGCCCGTCCGGAACGTAAAGGACGCGCGCCAGGATTATCCCGCCGACCCGATTCCGCTGCTCAGCGAAACTCCCGGCCGCGCCCAAGGCCGAGCACCAAAATTGGGCGAACATAACCCAGAATTGTTATGAACCTGAAGTTCTGCCTGCGCCGCGCGAAAGAAGCGCATGCTTCGAGCATCGCGTCGTATCGCCCCGAAGGAACGATTACCTGGAGCGACCTCTACGAACGCGTGAATCGCATCGCGGGATTCCTGCGCGACCTGGGATTGCAAAAAGGCGACCGCCTCGCCGCGCTGCTGCTCAATTCGCATGAGTATCTGGAACTGTACTACGCGTCGATGATTGCGGGCATCGTCATCGTTCCGATGAACACTCGCTGGGGTGTCGACGATTTTGCTTTCACCATGCGCGATTCGGGCGCCATCGCGCTGGCGGTGGATGATCGCTTTGCCGACATCGCCCCGCAACTCCCGGAGGTGGCCCATACGATTTACGCCGGCACCGGCGCGTGTCCGCCGGGCATGATCGCGCTCGCCGACAGCGCCGCGCCGCACGACTTTCCCGAACCCGATCCAGAAGATCTGGTTGGTCTCTTCTACACCAGCGGCACCACCGGCGGACCCAAGGGCGTGATGCTCACGCATCGAAACTTGTGGGCTAACATGCTGCACCTGCTCATCTCGCTCCCGCTCCGTTCGGTGTGGCTGCACTCGGCGCCAATGTTTCACCTCGCGGATTTAGGCGCGTTCTACTCGGTCACCTATCAGGGCGGATCGCATGCCTACATCGCGACCTTCGATCCCGAAGTTTTTCAGCAGGCCGTCGAGCGATATCGTGTCACCGACTCCGTTCTCGTGCCGACCATGATCAACATGCTGATCAACCATGCGAGCTTCGGAAAATACGACCTGTCGAGCCTGCAGCACGTGCTGTACGGTGCTTCGCCGATGCCGCTTCCGCTGCTCGAAGACGCGATGCGCAAGCTGCCGCACGCGCATTTCCGCCAAGGTTACGGCATGACCGAAACGTCGCCGCTGCTAACGGTACTGACGCACGAGGATCATCTTGGCCCAGGCGTCACCTCCGCCGGCCGCCCGGTGCTCGGCGTCGAAGTACGCGTAGTCGACGCACTCGATCGCGACGTGCCGGTCGGCGAAACCGGCGAGATCATCGCGCGCGGCGCGAACATCATGAAAGGTTATTGGAATCGCCCCGAGATCACGGCGGAGGTGCTGCGCGGCGGCTGGATGCACACCGGCGATCTGGGGCGCTTCGACCAGCACGGTTACCTCTACATCCTGGATCGCAAGAAAGACATGATCAAGCCCGGTGGCGAAAATGTCTACTCGCCCGAAGTCGAGTCGTCGATCATGGCCCATCCCGACGTGCTCGAATGCGCTGTCATCGGCGTGCCGCACGAAAAGTGGGGCGAGGCCATTCGTGCCGTGATCGCCCGCCGCAACGGTTCGGAACTGACCGGGGAATCGCTGATCGCCTGGTGCCGCGAACACATGACGCACTTCAAGTGTCCGACCTCAGTGGTGTTCGTCGACGCACTCCCCAAGGGTGGAACCGGCAAAGTGCAGAAGAACGTTCTTCGTGAGAAATTTGGGGTATGAGGTTTCTTCTCGCCGCAGTCTTCACTTCTGCGGCGGTAGCGCAAGCCGGCAACGTTAGGGGCAAGACAATCGATCCGGCGGGTGCGGATCTTCCAGCCACGATTCAATTCTTCCGATCGGACGGCTCGCTGGAGCGGACTGTGGAGCGAAGCAGGAACGCGAATTTGGAAATCACGGGCGTGGCCCCGGGCCGTTACCTGCTTGTGGCCAAGGCACCTCCGTTCCGGAGCACGTTACGCGACGTTGCTGTGAGGGAGGGCGTGGAGGCCGATGCTCAAGCCATC
Source organism: Bryobacteraceae bacterium (assembly GCA_036006545.1). Lineage (GTDB taxonomy): Bacteria > Acidobacteriota > Terriglobia > Bryobacterales > Bryobacteraceae > Palsa-187. The sequence continues at coordinate 7,754 of DASYPO010000178.1, read as the reverse complement.
AGGCTGGAGTTCAGCTGCATGGAGCCGGGCATGGAGTGCGTCATGATTGATGCCCCAGAGCCGCCGCCTCCACCGATCCAGGTCTTATCTGTCTGCGAAGCCCTCATGCAGCACGATCCGCTCTACCAACACAAGATGGTGTTGATCGGCGTCCTGGACCATGATCGCCTCCGGCTCGACTGCACCGCGCGCCTCCGCACCGGACCCTTCGCGTGGCCCAACGAGATTGCCGTCACTAGCGGCGCCGCAATTCCGAAGGAGTACAAATGGGACGATCGCCGCATCCGCGAAAAAGCTGCGACAATAACGCGCCGTCCCGGAGATCAACTCGTCGCCGTCTTCGGCCGTCTCGCGTCACCCGCCGGAATCGAACAAGTCGCCTGCCGCGCCGGAACGACCTGCGGAATCGATTTGAAGGAACTTAATTTCACCTTCATCACCCTGTCCCACGATCCCGCGAGCATCCGCGTCCTCAAGTAGCGATCACGCTGATTCCCACGGATTGAACACGTCGACGCCGAGCCGTGCAAAATCGCGGACGTTGCGCGTGACTAGCGTCAGCCCGTGCTCGAGCGCAGTCGCGGCGATGAGTCCGTCGGCGGTCTGGAGCGGCCGGCCCATCTGGTTTGAGCGCGCGTCCAGTTCTCCCCATCGCTCGGCGACGGTCACCGTAACGGGCCGAATGCGGTCATGAAATCGTTCGCGGATGTCATGCTGAAGCCAGTTCTCTAGTGCGGACCGACGCTTCGAATGCGGCAGCGCGGACGAGCCCCTCCGAATTTCACCGATGCTTAGAACGCTCAGGTACTGGAGGACTTCATTGGTGACGCTGAGCTAACGAGGCACGCCTGCGTCTGGGCGGAGCGTCATTGCCTCCGACACAACGTTGGTGTCCAGCAGCCAACCCTTCACTTGAAGTCGATGTCACGCGGATAATCGCGGTTTCGCTAGAACTTCATTTCCAGACCGACGAAAGGTGAGTTGCGGAAGAATTCCAGCAGGGTGCCCTTAGGCTTCGGCCGCTCCGTCATCTTCTCAAACTGCTCCGCCGGAACAATGACCACCGCATCCTTGCCGCGCCGCGTCACTCGTTGTGGACCTTCCGTACGTGCCCGCTCGAACACCTCACTGAACCGGGCCTTGGCGGTTTGCAACTGCCAGGTGCGCATCGTCGATCGTTTGGGTGCCGATTTCAAACTGACTAGTCTGACTACTTCATCCTAACAGGCCACCGCACGTAGAATGGACGATGTGCTTCGCTTTCTTCTCCTAGTCTTTACCGCAGCATCCCTCTTCGCCCAATCCATCGCCATCACCGGCGCGACCGTATTCGACGGTACCGGCGCAGAGCCCCGACGCGCCACGGTTCTCATCCGCGACGGAAAAATCACCGGCGTCGGCGCGAATCTCGCGATCCCCGAAGGCGCGCGCGTCGTCCAGGCCGACGGACTCGCGTTGTTGCCGGGCCTCTTCGATCTGCATACCCACATAACCGCCGCGGGCGCCCCCGCCGGTTCTCGCGACGTTCGTGCCGACTGGTTGAAGAACGTCAAAGAGTACGCGCGTGATGGCATCACCGGCGTCAACGAATTCGGAACTTACGGCGAGACCTTCGAGCCGTATCGAAAACTGCTCGCGTCGCTCGCCACGCCGCCGCGCATTCTCTTCGCCTCGCGGCTTTCGACGCCCGGCGGCCACGGTGCCGAAGCCGGACGAGGTACGGATTTCAGCTACGAGGTGGTCACCCCGCGCCAGGGCCGCGCCGCCGTTCAGAAGGCGCTGACCTATCGACCCGACGTCATCAAAGTCTTCACCGACGGCTGGCGCTATGGCGCAGCTCCCGACATGACCAGCATGAACGAGCCGACTCTCGCCGCGATCTGCGAGGAAGCGCACAAGCACAACCTGCCGGTGCTGACTCACACGGTCACCCTCGCCCGCGCCAAGATCGCAGCCCGCGCCGGAGTCGACGTCATCGCGCACGGGGTTGGCGACGCACCCGTCGACGCAGAACTGATCGCGCTAATGAAGGAGCATCGCACGTCCTATGCGTCGACCCTCGCCGTGTACGAACCCGGCCCAGCGAATCCCGGCACCGCCCGTGCGGAACGTTGGCGACGACTACTGCCCAACGTCGCTGCAATGCGCGACGGTGGCGTGACCTTTGTCGTCGGTACCGACGGCGGCGAGGCTAGCACGCCACACGGCGTCTCGACGCTACACGAACTCGAATTATTGGTCCAGGGCGGGCTCACTCCCACTCAAGCGCTGATCGCGGCGACCCGGAACAGCGCCGCTGCGATGCACGCTACCGATCGCGGAACCATCGCCGAAGGCAAGATCGCCGATCTCCTGCTGGTAGAAGGCGAGCCGTGGCGCACTATTTCCGACATCCGCAATACGCGGCGCGTGTGGATCGGCGGCCGCGAAGTGGATCGGGAAGCGCTGAAGCGCGAAATTGACGCCCCCGGTCCGACGCCCATCGCCGCGACCAAAGCCACCAAACTTATCGACGACTTCGAGAAGCCCGAGCGCAGTTCGCTCGACACGCTGCGCCTCACCAACACCGACTCCGGTCACGACCACGCGCAGTTGCTTTTCGCGCAAACCTGGCGGCGACGCTACACGATATTTAGGTCAGGGAGCCACGCGCTGACACTCATCGGCCAGATGACCGATAAGGACAATCCGTTCGCACGAGTGGTCATTCCGCTCAACCGCGGCGCGGTCGTTCCAGTGGACGCCTCCGCCTTCCACGGAATCCGCTTCGACTCCCGCGGCGGAGGCGAATACAAATTGATCGTCACCACTCGCACCGAAACCTGGACCGCAACCTTCCACTGCATTCCTGAGTGGAAGAATCTTCGTATTCCGTTCGCTGCCCTCGCCAGCAGCCGAAATCCGAAATGGACCGGCGACAATCTTCTGTGGATCGCTTTTGAATTGTCCCGCCCGGCCGGCGAAAAAATCTGGCTGGAATTGGATAACGTCCGGTTTTTCTAGTCGCTTCGCTCGCTCACACTGTGAAGGAATGGCACACCCGTCGACAATCTAAGTGCTTGCAAAGAAAAGTGAAACCTCTTGGTGTGGGACGTGCATCAAAGCGCAATACGTATGAACAAGCTGTTTTTGGTGGCGGTTCTGCTGGCCGCGCCGGGCTGCGGCGCGGCGGACGATTCGGAAACCACCGAAGAAGCGCTCAACGTCAACTCGCGCTATCGCATTGAAAGCGTTCACCTGGTAGGACAGCGCGGCCAGCTCAGCCATCCGCTGCGCACCGAAATCAATCGTCTCCAGGGCGAGAAACTTGATGATTCGATACTCAAGAAACTTGCTGACCGGATCAAGCGCGAATTGAACGCCGCCAACGTTTCCATCAGCGTTCAAAAAGGCACCCTGCCGGAGCGCGTGGTGGTGAATTTCGAGGTGAAATCGCACCAGCAGCCGCTCGATCTCAAGCTGGCGAAATTCGTGTATCACTCCAAGCAAGGCTGGACCGGCGACGGCAGCGCCAGCACCATGATCGGCGGCAACGCTGTCACCTTCGGACTGGTCAGCGACGCGGACGCGCTGGTCGAACGCTTCTCGGGAGTCCGCGCCAAGATTGAACGCAGAAATCTGGGGACCGACCGGCTCGGGCTGCGCTTCGAATTCGGAAGTTTCCATCAGCAGTGGAACGAAGCGACGCTGGCTGCTGCATCGCCCTCTGATATCTACCGATCGCGCCAGTTCTTCATGCCGGAGGCGACACTCCAACTCGCCCGGCCCCTGGAACTGAGCTTCGGTGTAAGTTTCGCGCGCTACCGGCCCTCCCTACCGGCCGCGAAAAGCGGATCTGCCAACGCGGTGGTAACAACTCTGCGCTACCACCAGCGTTGGGGGTCCGAACAGGATGAGCGTGAACAGGAAGCGCTGGCCGAGTATTCGCTGCGCGCCGCCACGCACCTGCTGGACAGCGATCCGGTCTACACGCGTCACGAAGTTCGCGGGCGCGCCGGCGCTCGCCGCGGCAAACACAAAATAGAAGCGGCTTTCCTGGCCGGCCGTATCGATGGCCACGCGCCGCTGTTCGAGCGTTTCGCGCTGGGCAATGCATCCACGCTGCGCGGCTGGAATAAATTTGAACTCGATCCGATCGGCGGATCGCGCGTGGTGCACGCGTCGATCGACTATCATTTCGATCATCTGACCGTCTTCTACGATACGGGCGCAGTGTGGGACCAGCCGCAGCACCGCGAACAGAAACAAAGCGTGGGTGCGGGTTTCAACTTCAAGAAAGGTTTTCAGCTCGCCGTGGCATTCCCGCTGCGAGCCGGTGCAATCGAGCCCATATTTTATGCGGGCATGAACTTTTGATGTCATGAAATTGCGGAAATGACGCGCTCGCGAATCAAAGCGTGGTGGGTGGTTGCCGCGTTCCTTTCGGGACTGGCTCTGGCCATGTGGGCCGAGGAGCTGATCCTGAATTGGCGCGACAATCGGTTGGAGTTCTCCGCCCCGAGGGTTCATTTTCTGACTGGAAAACCGCTGGAGCGGCTGCATAAAGCCGCGCAGGTGCCCTTCGATTTTCAAATCACGCTGTGGGCGGGAACCCGCACCCAGGAGTTTCGAAAAATCCCGCAGCGCTTCGTAATCAGCTACGACCTTTGGGATGAGACTTACCAAGTGGTGAAAACGCTGGGTGGATTGAAAAAGGTGTCGCACCTGACTGCCCCGCAGGCGGAAGCGTGGTGCCTGGCTCAGATGCCGGTCGACGTGAGCGGCCTCGCTGGTAATGAACTATTTTGGGCGCGCGTCGATATTCGGACGCAGGACGGCAAGCTGGCTCCGATTTTCGGACGCGAAAGCATTACCGAGTCAGGCATCAGCCTCAACAGCCTGATCGACCTTTTTAGCCGTCCCGCGCAGAAGGAGCAGCCGCACTGGACGCTGGATAGCGGCCCGCTAACGTTGGACGAACTCAAGCGGAGCCGCCACGCGTTCTGATCGGTCAAAGACTCGATGCTAGGATGAGTGCGTAGAAACCGCCGTGAACCGGCTACGCAATCGCCTGATCCTCGTCTTTGTCGTCGCCACGCTGCTTCCGCTCGGCCTGACATTGTGGACCATGTTGAACCTTTTGGAGCGCAGCCTGAATCTTGCCCCGAACGCCGAACTGGACGCGGTCGCGCAGTCGCTCGAAGTAACCGGCCGCGAGCTATATAAAGATGTCCGCGAGCTGCTGCGCCGCGACGTCGCCGAAGGGCGCATCCAACCGCGCATTGTGAAGCCCGCCGACGCGCCAGCTTTCTGGGAGCGCAACACGCCCGAGCAGTTCGAGCGCGCGGGCGACCGGCAGGATCGTCTGGATTATTACGTGCGGAAGGATGATCCAGCCCAAGGCGGCTCAGGTGAGGTCTGGATTTATTCGCGACCCATGGGCGTAGCGATGGCGGACATCACGCGGCGCATCGAAGCCGCGCACGAGGCGCTTCCCAGCCCCGAAGGTCGCGACTTCCGCCGTGGATTCACGCGTACGTTATTGGCCGTGTTCGCGGTGTTGTGGATGCTGTCGCTCGCGACCCTGGTATATGTGGCGCATCGCATCTCGCGACCGGTGCAGCAACTCACGCAGGGCTTGGGACGCGTTGCTGCGGGCGACCTCGACGCACGGGTCGCACCCGGCGGATCGGACGAGATCGGTGCCGCGCTGGGCGCCTTCAACCACATGGCCGATCAGCTCCAGCATTCGCGCGAGCGGCTGATCCACGTGACGCGACTCGCGAGCTGGCAGGCGCTGGCGCGCAAGATGGCCCACGAAGTGAAAAACTCGCTGACTCCTATTCGCTTGACTATGGAGGAAATCGTCAGCCGCCGCGGCAAGCTGGACAACGCGTTTTTGGAACAGGCCGCGCAGATCGTCGCCGACGAAGTGAACACCCTCGAACGCCGCGTTCGCGCCTTCTCCGATTTCGCCGCGGAGCCGCCGGTGGAGCCGATGGAAATCGATACCAATGCGCTGGTCGAGGAGCGCATCGCTTTTCTGAAATCCGCGCACCCCGAGGTCACCTATAATTTGCGACTCGCACCCGAACTCCCGCCCGCCATCGCCGATCCCGACCTGATCAAAGGGGTGCTGACCAACTTGCTCGAGAACGCCGCGGAAGCCGCGCGCCCCGGCGGTACCGTGCTCGCGTCAACGTCGCTCGATGGATCGAAACTACGCATCGAGGTGCACGATTCGGGGCCCGGCCTTAGCGCGCAAGCGCGATCGACGTTATTCGAACCGAGCATTTCTTTCAAGAAAGGCGGCATGGGACTGGGGCTCTCGATTGCGCGCCGTAGTGCGCTGCTGTGCGGCGGCGATCTGCAAACGCTCGACGGCGAATTGGGCGGGGCGGCCTTCTGCGTCACGCTGGGAACCTCCCCGAACGGACACTCCGCCTGATGGCGCAGAAGCGTATCACCATCGTCGACGACGAGGAAAATATCGGCCGCACATTGCGCTTGATTCTCGAGCGCGAAGGCTACGCCGTCACGGTCTGCGGCTCGATCGCCGAAGCGAAAGCACATCCGCATCGAGCGGACGCTTACATGCTGGATGTGCGTCTGGCCGACGGCAGCGGGATCGACCTACTGCGCTGGATGCGCTCGAACGCGATTGAATCGCCGATCCTGATGATCTCCGGGCACGGGACGATTGCCGATGCAGTCGAAGCGACGCGCGCAGGCGCGTTCGATTTTCTCGAAAAGCCGCTGAGCCGCGACAAGGTTTTGCTGTCGCTGAAGCACGCGCTCGAGCAGACCAAACTCCGCGAAGAGAATCGGCAGCTCCGAGAAATCGCCGGCAGTCCGCGCATGATCGGTTCGAGCCAGACGTTCGCTCGCGTTCTCGAACAAGCCACGCTGGCCGCACGCAGCGACGCCCGCGTTTTGCTCACCGGCGAATCGGGGACGGGAAAGGAGCTGCTGGCCGCGCACATCCATGCCGAAAGTCCCTTCGCGCCGGGTCCGTTCGTCAAAGTGAATTGCGCTGCAATTCCCACCGAGCTGATTGAAAGCGAATTGTTCGGCCATGAGAAGGGCGCTTTCACGGGCGCGACCTCGGCTCGCCGCGGCAAGTTCGAACTGGCCGACGGCGGCACGCTTTTTCTCGACGAAGTGGGCGACCTGCACGCGGCATCGCAAGCCAAGCTGCTGCGCGTTTTGCAGGAGGGCGAGTTTCATCGTGTGGGCGGTGAAGTCGCGATCCGCGTCTCAGTCCGCGTCATATCCGCCACCAATCGTGACCTGACCGATATGGTCGCGGCGCACACCTTCCGCGAGGATTTGTATTACCGGCTATGCGTGGTGCCGGTGCGTGTACCGTCGTTGCGTGAACGCCGCGAGGATATTCGTCCGCTGGCCGAGTATTTCCTGGCAGAATTCTGCGCGCGTAACAACTTCCGTCCGAAGCAGATTGCGCACGACGTATTTGAAACTCTGGAGAATTATGGCTGGCCCGGCAATATTCGCGAGCTGCGCAACGCGGTCGAGCGCATGGCCATTCTGACGCGCGGCGATCTGCTCGAAGCCGACGCGGTCCCGGTCGAAATCCGGATCGCCCGCGCCGCTCCGGCGCGCGGGGGCAACCTGCGCGAAGCCAAAGAGTCGGCCGAACGCGAGCATATCCTCAAAGCGCTAGATGAATCCAAGTGGAACGTCTCGAGCGCCGCCCGCGTCCTGGGCATGGAACGGACCAACTTGCATAAGCGCATTCGTGCGTTGGGCCTGGT
>DASYPO010000177.1:0-19861 GCA_036006545.1 Bryobacteraceae bacterium | reverse complement strand
TCACGCTGGCGGTAACGCACCCCTACGCAGGCAATATCGGCGGCGGCGGGTTCATGCTGATTCGCTTGGCCGACGGCCGCACGACGTTCATCGATTTTCGTGAACGCGCGCCCAAACAGGCCACGCGCAACATGTATCTGGACGCGGCGGGCAAGACCACACGCGATAGTCTCGAAGGCTGGCGCGCCTCGGGCGTTCCCGGCAGCGTGCGTGGATTCGAAATGGCGCACCAGAAATACGGGCACGCGAAATGGCAGAGTCTGGTCGAGCCTGCTGTAACGCTCGCGTCGCGCGGCTTCACGGTTTCGTATGCGCTGGCCGAATCGCTCAAGAGTTCCAAGCTGCTGCCGAAATTTGAGAAATCGAAATCGGTTTTTCAGCGTGGCGGTAATTTCTACGAAATGGGCGACACGTTTGCGCAGCCCGAGTTAGCGAGAACTCTGGAGCGCATCGCCAAGCAGGGCGCGAAAGATTTTTACGAAGGCGAAACCGCTGAGCGTTTCGCCGCTGAGATGGCGAAGAACGGCGGCACCATCACACTGGCCGATTTGAAAGATTACCAGGCGGTCGAGCGCAAGCCGCTGCAGGGTTCTTATCGAAACTATTCGGTGATCAGTGCGCCGCCGCCAAGTTCGGGCGGAATCGGCATGCTGCAGATGCTCGGCATGCTGGAAGGCTCGGGCTATGAGAAGACCGGCGCCGGTTCGGCTGCCAGCATTCACTACGCGGCTGAAGTGATGCGACGATTCTACGCCGATCGCAGCGAGTACATGGGCGATCCCGATTTCTTCAAGGTACCGCTCAGCGGTTTGCTGGATCCGGCGTACATCAAGAAACGTCGCGATTCGATCGATCGCGATCACGCCACGCCGAGCGATTCAATTCGTCCCGGTCGTCCCGCCGGAAGCGAGAGCGGCGAGACGACGCACTATGCGGTAGTCGACGAGCAAGGCAACGCGGTCGCGGTGACGTACACGCTGAACGGCGGATACGGGTCGGGCGTGACCGTTCCCGGGCTCGGATTTCTGCTCAACAATGAGATGGACGATTTCGCGGCGAAGCCCGGCGAACCCAACATGTTCGGGCTGGTGCAGGGCGAGGGCAACGCGATTCAGCCCGGCAAGCGGCCACTTTCCTCGATGACGCCCACCATCGTGCTGCGCGACGGGAAACTGTTCGCGGTACTGGGTGCGCCCGGCGGATCGCGCATTCCGACCGCGGTGCTGCAGGTGTTCCTAAACATCGTCGACTTCAAGATGAACGCGCAGGACGCCGTCGATTTTCCACGCTTCCATCATCAGTGGAAGCCCGACAAGCTGTCGCTCGATCACAATATTTCGCCGGATACCATCGCGCTGCTCAAGGCCAAGGGACACGACGTGGATCACGCCGCAGGTACCGTGGGTGCGCGCGTGGAAGCGATCGTGATCGACGGCGGGTGGCTGCAAGGCGGTACCGACGGGCGCGGCAGCGGTAAGGCAGTCGGATATTGACGCGCCGCGAGCCCCAGCAATGATCCGCGGACTGTCCACCCACTTGTTGGTCAATCAGCGGCTGAACACCGTCTGGCTGGACCGAATTTGGGACGCCGGGATTCCGTTGGTCGAGATTTTCTGCGCGAAGCAGCATCTGGACTATCGCAACAAGCTGCAGGTGGCGGAACTGGGCTATTGGTTTCGCGATTCTCAATTGAAGCTGCACTCCTTGCACTCGCCGATGTATTCAGACGACGTGTGGGGACGCTCGGGACCCAACTCGGTGCTCGATATCACCGAGCCTGTAAAGTCGCGGCGTCTGCAAACCGTCGACGAAATCAAGCGCGCGATCGAAATCGCGGAGACTATTCCGTTTCGTTATTTGATCCAGCATCTGGGCGTCGCCTGGGAAGAGTACGACGTGCGTAAACTGGACGCGGGGTTTTCGGCGCTCGAAGAAATCAGCCTGTTCGCCAAAGAGCGCGGTGTCGAAGTTCTGCTGGAGAATATTCCCAACGAATTGGCCGGCGCCGAACGGCTGCTGATGTTTTTGGAAGCCACGCATCTGGATCTGAACTTTTGTTTCGACGTGGGCCACGCCCACATGCGCGGCAGTATCGAAAACGAATTCAAATTGATGAAGCCGCGCATCCGTTCGACGCACATTCACGACAACAACGGAACGGACGACATCCACCTTTTCCCCACGCTGGCGCAAGGCGGCACGATCGACTGGGCGCGCACCATGGACCTGTTGCGCTCGCACGGCGAGCAGTATCCGTTGATGCTCGAGCTGCGCGGCGTCCCGGAGTTTCCGCAGCCCATTCAATCCGCTATTAAGGTATTTGAGAACCTGGAGAAGCTGACAGCAGAACATCATGAGTCCTGAAACATCTATTCCGCGCGTGACCGTCGCCGACGCAGGGCGGCACGCCGGTGAGACCGTCGAAATGGCCGGGTGGCTATACAATCTGCGCAGCAGCGGGAAGATCTGCTTTCCGCAACTGCGCGACGGCTCGGGAATCATCCAATGCGTCGCCGTGAAGAGCGCGTTGCCCGAAGAGCTGTTCGAAAAGCTGAAGCACCTGACCCAGGAATCGTCGTTCCTGGTGCGGGGGAAGATTCGCGCGGAGCCGCGCGCGCAGGGCGGTTATGAACTGGATGTAGAGAGCGCGGAAATCCTGCAGCGCGTCACCGAGGTCGATCCATATCCGATCACACCCAAGGATCACGGCATCGATTTCCTGATGGATCATCGGCATCTGTGGCTGCGCAGCCGTCGTCAGCACGCGATTCTGAAAGTCCGTCACGAAGTGATCAAGGGCATCCGCGATTATTTCGATTCGAACGGATTCACGCTGGTCGACACCCCGATTTTCACGCCGGCCGCGTGCGAAGGCACGACCACGCTGTTCGAAGTGGATTACTTCGAGGACGAGAAAGTCTACCTGACGCAGTCCGGCCAGCTTTACAACGAGGCGACGTCGGCCGCGCTGGGCAAGACGTACTGCTTCGGGCCGACGTTTCGCGCAGAGAAATCGAAAACGCGGCGGCATCTCACCGAGTTCTGGATGGTGGAGCCGGAGATGTCCTTCGCCAATCTGGAAGATGTGAAGCGCGTCGGGCAGGAACTGATCCTGTTCGTGATCGGCCGCGTGCTGGAGAACCGGCGCGAAGAGTTGAAGGTGCTGGAGCGGGACGTCACGAAGCTCGAAGCGATCCAGGCGCCGTTCCATCGCATGAGTTACGACGAGGCGGTGGTCAAGCTCAAAGGCAAAGGCAGCGAGATCGAATGGGGCGGCGATTTCGGCAACACCGACGAGACGCTGCTCACCGAGGATCTGGATCGTCCGGTGATGATCGATCGCTACCCGACTGCGGTCAAGGCGTTCTATTTCCAGCCGGCGGAGGATCGTCCGGAGGTCGCGCTTGGTGTGGATTTCATCGCTCCCGAAGGCTACGGCGAAGTGATCGGCGGCGGGCAGCGCATCCACGATCTGGACTTACTGCTGAAGCGTATCGACGAGCACGGTCTGCCGCGCGAGGCGTTCAACTGGTATCTCGACTTGCGCAAGTATGGGAGCGTTCCGCACGCGGGATTCGGGATGGGGGTCGAGCGATTCGTGTCGTGGATGTGCGGGCTGGAACACATTCGCGAGACGATCGCGTTTCCGCGCATGCTGTATCGCACGCGACCGTAGTTAGTGGTCGTCGGTCAGCCATTCCGATAGCGAGCCTTTCTCGATTAGGTGCGGGCCCTTCTGACTGGGCAATCGAATCAAGGCAGCGCCCAGTTCGGACCTTCCATAGGGTCGCGCGAACAGTGGCTGCACATTTCCGCCAACCTCGATCGTCTCGAGTCGCACCACCAGCACCACCGCGTCCGAATTGAGGTGACGGATCCGCATAATCCGCGCGACCACCGCTGCGCCTGCGGGAACCAACTGTTTGCCGTCCTTGTCGATAATCGGCCAGGCTTGACCCCGAATGGCCTGGCCCGCGGCTGCCGATCTCGTATCGATGTCCTCGTCGAACTCGACCATGAAGCGTAGCCTTGGCGGGATCGTCAACGGAACCACGCCGCGCTGCACGCCACCGATGGGCAGTTGCTGTTCATCCGTTTTCGAGGTGAGAGCGGGAAGCTTGCGGCACTCCGAGAAGACCGTGTCGATGTCGATCCTCGGCACGCCCGGCCCTTGCACTCGACGCTGTGCGCGCATCGGTAGATTACCGGCATAGTCGATCGTCGTGATATCGCCGCAGGCGCTGCCAGGTGAGCGCGGCGCGCGCATTACCACCCGAACCAGGTCGAACGATTCCGCATCGACGAGCACCGTTCCTGCATAGGGGGTGGATGCGCGCTTCACGGACGCTTGGGGCAGCGTGAAGGAAAACTGCAGCCTCCGACGGCCGCTCTCCAGCGTTTCGCCCAGACGGACAATTTCGGGCTGCTGCATCTGGAAGATCTCGACCAGCAGTCTTCCGAAAGTTCCCGCAGAATTCTCCGCTGAAACCTCCGCAAGCCGTCCAGGGTCGAATTCGTTCTCGCCGGGAAACGAGTAGACTTCGACCCCGTCGCGAAGGGCGACGTCCAGCTGCAGCCGGTCCCACGAATCTTTCGCGGACAGTTTGGCGTCGCACCCTCGGCTGAGGTCGTACACGCGCTCGATTGTTTGGGTGCAAATGCACTCAGACTGACGGGCTATAGCCTCGGCAATCTTCGCCTTCACGCGCTCGATTTGCGTTTGCGCCGCAGCCGTGCAGCACAGCGCCAGCATCAACGCGCCGCCCCTCATGTTGAGAGGATACTACTCGGTGCGCAGCGCTTCGATTGGATCGACGCGCATGGCGCGCCACGCCGGAATCAGCGCCGCGAGCGTGGTCGTGATCGCGAAAATCACGCCAACGATTGCGAAGGTCGTGACATCGGTGGCCTTCACTCCATACAGCATCGTTTCAAGTACCGACGAAAGCGCAATCGCAGACGCGGCGCCGAGCGCGAGACCGATCATCGATGGCGTCATCGCACGGCTCCATACCATCCCGAAGACATTCGCGCGCGAGGCACCCAGTGCTACCCTCACGCCGATTTCAGGTGTCCGTTGCGCCACCGTGTAGCTGGTGACGCCGTAAATCCCGACTGCGGCGAGCAACAGCGCGATCCCCGCGAAAACCTGCAGCAGAGTGGTCGCGAATCGCTGAGTCGCATACGAGGAGCTCATCACCTGCTGCATGGTGCGCGGCTGGTACACGGCCACGTCCGAATCGATTCCGCGGATGGCGGCTTCCACCGCTGGTGCAAGACTCAAGGGATCGCCCTTCGCTCGCATCACCAGCGTTAGGCCACTGGCAGGATCCTGACCGTTCGGAAGGAAGATCTGCATGCGCGGGTCCTCGTTCAACTCGTCGGTCTTCACGTCGGCGACAACACCGATCACTTCGCGCCACGGCGACTTGTCCTCCGGCCAACCCTGCTTGATCTTCTGGCCAATCGGATCGCGTCCGGCGAAGATGCGGCGCACCAGCGACTCATTCACCACCGCGACCATATCCTTGCGTCGATGATCGGCATCGTTAAACCAACGCCCGCGCTTGAGATGCATGCCCAGCGTCTCGAAGTACTGGGTCGCGACGGGCGTAAATGCGCTCGAGGGCATCTTCGAGCGCTCGGGCGTCGGGAATCCGGTAGCCTCGAAGATCGAGTTCCAGTTGGATCCGTCAACCGGCAGCGAAAGCGTAGCCGAAGCAGCCTGCACGCCGGGCAATGCTCGAACTTTTTCGAGCGCGCGATCCCAGAAATCATTGGTCTGTGCGGCATTCTTATACTTCTCCCTGCTGACCTCGACGTTGCTTGTGAACAGCCGCTCCGGCGCAAACCCGGGATCGACGCGACCGAGTTGCTGCACGGTCCGCAACATCAATCCCGCGCCAATTAGGAGCACCATCCCGAGCGCGACCTCGGCGGTGAGCAATGCGCTGCGGAATCGATTGCGCGCATGCGAGTCGGTCGAACCTCGGCCGCCCGAACGCAGGGAATCGACCAGATCGGTCCGCGTAGAGGCGAGCGCGGGAAACAGGCCGAACAACAGCGCAGAGAGGATCGAGATCCCCAACGCGAAGGCCAGCACTTCCGGGTTCAACTTCGCACCCGAGAGTCGCGCGATGCCCTGGATTCCCGACCCCCGAACCGCGTCGAGCGCCCAGACGGCGGCGAGCACGCCGACTACGGCGCCACCCAGCGAAAGCAGCAGGCTCTCGGCGAGGCACTGCCGGATCAATGCTGCACGGCTCGCGCCTAGTGCCGTTCGAACCGAGATTTCTCGTCGCCGCGTGGCTGACCTGGCCAGCAGAAGATTCGCGACGTTGACGCACGCAATTAACAATACGAACCCCACTGCGCCTGCCAGCACCAGCAGTCCTTGTCGTACCGGTCGCACCATTCGTTCGAGCAGCGGAATGATCACGGGACCAACGCCACTGTTGGAATTCGGATATTGCTTTTCGAGGTCGGCGTAAATCGCGGCGGCTTCGCGCTCAGCCTGGTCTCGGGTTATGCCCGGACGCAGCAGGGCGAGCGTGCGCAGGTTGGTATGATTCCCGCGGCTGAGGAGCATCTTGGAATCCCCGGACAGACCCAGCGGCACGAAGGCTTCGGCGGTATGATACGGCTCGCCCAACTGCGGCACGATGCCGGAGACCGTGTAAGCTTTCCCGTCAAGGATGATCGGTTTGCCGACCAGGTTCGAATCGCGACCGAACTTGCGGGCCCATAGACCCTCGGAAAGCACAACCACCGGCGGGGCTTCGACGCGATCGTCGCTCGCCGCGAACGTCCGTCCGATCAGCGGCCGGGCGCCGACCAGGTCGAAAAAGGTCGATGAAACCATACGCAACTGAACGCGCGCCGCGGAATCGGTTCCGGTAAGCGTGGCGGTGTCCACAATTAATCCCGCGAAAGTCTCGTACGACTTAGCTCGCTCGCGAAGGTCGATAAAGTTGGGGTACGCTTGCCCCATTCCGCCGCTAGCTGACTTGCCGGTCCGTTCGTTGATTTGCACGATCCGGTCGGCCTGGGGGAACGAGAGGGGGCGCAGCAGCACCGCGTCGATCACGCTGAAGATCGCGGTGTTGACGCCGGTCCCGAGCGCCAAAGTGAGCAGCACCACCACGACGAATCCAGGGGTCTTCGAGAGCGTACGGACGGCATATCGGAAGTCGCGAAACAGAGCAGCCATGCTGTGGATAAGGCACGTGGGCATCCACCCCAAGCCCCATGTATTCAGTGACTTCACGCCTTGAAGTGTCCGAACGCGGGACGGGGTGTGCGCTATCATCCTGTTCATGCCTAACCTGGTCACGCTGCTGCTACAAATTGCAGCCGTAGTGGTCACGGCGCGACTGGTAGGGCTATTGTTCCGCCAGATCGGGCAGCCGCAGGTGGTGGGCGAAATGGTCGCCGGGATTCTGCTCGGTCCATCGTTCCTGGGCTGGGTTGCGCCTTCGCTTTCCGCCGTATTGTTTCCGGCGGCGAGCCTGGGATACCTCAGCACGCTGAGCCAGGTCGGACTCTTGTTGTTCATGTTCCTGGTGGGCCTGGAATTCGACCCGGCGCTGATTCGCGGGCGGGGCCGCGCGGTGGTGCTCATCAGCAACGTGAGCATCGCCGTGCCGTTCGCCATGGGGTCCGGACTGGCGCTGTATTTGTACCCGCGTTTGGCCGATCCGCACGTGGGGTTCACTGCATTCACGCTGTTCCTGGGCGCTGCGATGAGCATCACGGCATTTCCCGTACTAGCGCGGATCCTGGCGGAGCGGCGGCTGACGCGGACCGATCTGGGAGCGATGGCGATCGCCTGCGCGGCCATCGACGACGTGACTGCCTGGTGCATCCTGGCGTACATCGTGGCGTTCGTGCGTTCGACCGAATCCTCGCATCTGTGGATCACGTTCGTGGGCGTAACGGTGTTCGCCGTGGCGATGATCTTCGTAGTCCGCAGGCTCCTGCTGCGCTTTCAGGCCGCGTTCGCGGCGCGCCACAAGCTGACCGAGGACATGATGGCGCTGCTTCTGTTGTTGTTGCTGCTCTCAGCGGCAGCCACCGAATTCCTGGGAGTCCATCTGTTATTCGGCGCGTTTCTATTCGGCGCGGTGCTGCCTCGGGATCACGACTTCGTGCGCGCCGTGTCGGAAAAACTGGAATCGGTGACAGTGGTTCTGCTGCTGCCGGTGTTCTTCGCGTTCGTCGGATTGCGAACTTCGCTGCAACTGATGGGTGGCGGCGAGATGTGGTGGTACTGCCTGCTGGTGATCGTCGTCGCGGTGGTGGGGAAGCTCGCGGGATCGGCCGTGGCCGCGCGAGTCGCGGGTATTCCCTGGCGCAACGCGCTGGCGATCGGTGTCCTGATGAACACGCGCGGTCTGATGCAACTGGTGATCCTGAACCTCGGATTCGAGCTCGGCGTGATTAACCAGGCACTGTTCTCGATGATGGTGGTGATGGCCATTGTGACCACTTTGCTGACCACGCCGCTACTGGAATGGATCAATCCGGTGCGCGAGCAGAGAGTCGAATCGGTAGTCGCCCCATCTAAAGCGGGGTGATTTCGACCCTGCTGATTTTGGCCGCCGCTTTGTGCGCGGACCCGCCGCTTATTCAGCCGCCCCCGATAAACGGCGTCACGGCCGCATGGTGAAGCTGGAAGCCGAGAAGGGGTTGAAGGAGTTGCAGGATCGTTTCAAAATTCAGGGTCCCGATGGCGGCTTAGTGGGCGTCGTGAGCTTCGGGACGAATCCGTTCCGCGATCCGAACCTGTCGATCCGGCTCGGTGAGAACTGGGAGATGGCGGCAAGAATCGCGCCGTGCGGGGGACCTGGGTGAATGTGGATGGCGTGACGGTAAAGGTGGGGGTTCGGGTGCTGATGCAGGATGGGACGTTTGCCATTAAGTATTGTTTTTTGGGGGGCGGACGAGGGCGTCCGCCCTCCACTTCTATGGCTGCGCCAGCCGCAGATAGCTCTCCACAAACGCGCGCGCCTGGGCGAGCAAGATATCACTCGACGGCGTCTCCACAAACGCTCCAGACGCTACCACGTATTCCAACTCGCGATGCTCGACCGGCACATGCTCCCGCTCGACGACCCATATGATCCGCAACATCCCTTCCGCCTCGCTGACGACAGAAAAACGCACGGCCTCCGAAGCACCATCGTCAGGGAATCGATCGCAACGCCCACGCGGATAGCCGCAATTGCATAGGTCGCGCTGGATGAACTCCTCGGCTTCGATGACTTCACCTTGGCGCGCGCGGCAAACGCCGAAGTACAGATCGATCAGCGGCCATCGCGGCGCATGCTCCCAGCGCCCCGATTCATCAACGCGGCGCAACGGCAAGAAAAACGGGCACGGCACCATCCTCTTATAGCAGGGGGTTATCCTAACAACTTGGCATCCCCACGAATTGAAGCCCTCGAACAACTGCTCGCGCAGGACCCCAACAACACTTTCGTCCGTTACGGCCTGGCCATGGAGTTCGTCAACGCCGGCGAACTCGAGCGAGCTGTCGCGGAATTTGAAACCGTGCGCGAGAAAGACCCGTCCTATGGTGCAGCGTACTACCACGGCGGCCAGGCGCTCGAAAAACTGGGGCGGCTGGACGACGCACGCAAATGCTACCAGCAGGGCGTCGAATCGACGCGCGACGCGCACGCCCGGAGCGAGCTCCAAGCCGCGCTGGATATACTAGGCGAGTAGAGGCTTTTCTCTTGCGTTTCGCTGCTTTTTTCCTAGTCTTATGCCTGCCCGCCATTGCTCAGCAAAAGGGCCAGCTGGACGGCAGCAAAGCGCTGTTCGCGGTGCTGGCAGCAGCCAACGCGGGCGGTTTTGATACGGAGATCGAATCTGCCTCGAATCACCCTCTGCGCAAGGTTTTGCGCGAGCACCTGGCCCAGCAGAAACTCGAAAGCCTTTTCGAGCTGAAGCGCTTCGTGCGCGATCATCGCCAAAGAGATCCTGGCGCCGATCTGAGCCAGTACATTTCCTTCGCCTTGCTGCTGAACGATCCTCCCGATTTCACATTCACCCATCCCGACCGGCCGATGCCGCCGGAGGTGACCGCACTCGACGGCTTCCTCCCGCTTCTGGCGCAGTTTTACCGCGAGGCCAAAATCGAGGAGCTGTGGAAACGTGCTCAGCCGGCGTACGACCAGGTGATCGCGCAGTATCACGAGCCAGTGTCGCGAGCCGTGCTCGAAGCCAATGTCTATCTGCGCAATTCGAACGCCGGATCGCTGGGTCGCCGCTTTCAAATCTATGTGGACCTGCTGGGGCCGCCCAACCAGGTGCACACCCGCAACTACGTCGACGATTATTTCGTGGTGATGACGCCCGCCAATGCCGAGGAATTGCCCATCGACGAAATCCGGCACGCGTATCTGCACTACCTGGTCGATCCACTGCCGCTGAAATTCTCGAAGGGCATCAAGGAACGCGCGGTGCTGGGCGATTGGGCCCAGATCGCGCCGGCGCTCGAAGAGCATTACAAAAAGGATTTTTTCCTGCTGACGACGGAGTCGTTCATCAAGGCCATCGAGAGCCGCATGCAGCGCAAGCCGGTACTGGTCGATCAGGCACTGCGCGAAGGATTCATACTGACCCCTGCATTCGCCGAGCAGCTCGCAATTTACGAAAAGCAGGAGCAATCGATGCGGCTGTATTTTCCCGAGCTGATTAACGGGATCAACCTCAAGGCCGAACAGCAGCGTCTCGCACGGGTGGATTTTGTGCAGTCGCGCGCGGTGAAAAAAGTGCGCGTGGTGGCCGCCGAGAAGCCGCCGGAGCTAACCGGCGCGGCCAAAACTCTCGACGACGCGGAGAAAGCCTACACCGATCGCGACCTGCCGCGCGCCAAAGAAATCTACAATCGGCTGCTCCGCGAAACCGAAGAGAGGCCGCTGCACGCCAAAGCGTATTATGGTCTGGCGCGGATCACGGTACTCGAGAAAGACCCGGAGAAGGCCTACGGGCTTTTCAAACACGCCCTGGATTTGCAGCCGGACGCGTACACCAAGTCGTGGGTGCTGCTGTACCTGGGTCGTCTGGCGGGATCGCAGAAAGACAATCCAGAGCTGCAGAAAGAAGCAGAGGAGTTTTACAAAGCCGCGCTCGCGGTGGAAGGCGTTTCGGAGCGCGTGAAGCAGGACGCCGAAAAAGGTTTGAAAGAATTACAGGCGAGAAAACCCTGAAAGGAAATACGAGGAACGGACGGATGAAGAAGAGAATACTGATGTGCACGGCCGGGATCATCGCGCTGGCCGCGCTGGCAGTCGCGCAGCAGCCCAAGTCGCAAAAGGAATTGGACGCCCTGATGGCGATCCAGAGCGCGACGAGCGTCGACGATCGCATGAAGAAAGCCGAGGACTTCGTCAAGAATTTCGCCGACAGCGATTTCCGGGCGCGCGTCCTGTTGGTCGCAGCGGATAGCGCTCGCCAAAAAGGCGATTCGGCCAAGCTCGAATTCTTCATGGAGAAGGCGCTGGAGCTCGACCCCAAGTGTTATGCCTGCCTGACCATCCTGGCCGGCGATATTGCGGGGCGAACCCGGGAATTCGACCTGGACAAAGAAGAGAAACTGGCTAAGGCCGAGAAAATGACCAAGAGCGCTCTCGAGATTCTGGCGGGTCCAAAGCCGCTGGCTGCGCTTCCCGATGCCCAGTGGGAAACCGAGAAGAAGAACATCGGATCGCAGGCGCACGAAAACCTGGGTATCATCGCGGCGCTCCGGAAGAAGTACGACGTGGCGATCGCCGAATACAAGATCTCCCTCGAGGCAGGTCCCGAGCCGTCGACGTCGGTTCGCCTGGCGCAGGCCTATAACGGCGCCGGTAAGCCTGACGAAGCGCTGGCCGTCCTGAATCCATTGCTGGCAACCCCGGACCTCAATCCGGCGGTGAAGCAGCACGCCACTCTCGAAAAAACCAAGGCCGAGCAGGCCAAGACCACCAAGAAGTAAAACGTGTCCCATCCATGAGCGCCAGCGCCGAGAGCCTGGAACAAGCGCTGGGACACGTGTTTCAGCAGCGTGAACTGCTGGAGCGCGCGCTCACCCACACCTCGCGCATTTACGAAAAGAGCGCCGGCAGCCAGCAGTTGGTCGACAACGAACAACTGGAGTTCCTGGGGGATTCGATCCTCGGCTTCGTGGTCAGTGAATGCCTGGTGCGCCGTTATCCGGCGTTTCCCGAAGGCCGCTTGTCCAAGCTCAAAGCGCACCTGGTGAGCGCCGCGCGCCTGCACGTGGTCGCGCAGGAGCTGCACTTGGGCGACTATCTGCTGCTCGGCAAGGGCGAGGAAATGAGCGGTGGGCGCGAGAAAAAGGCGCTGCTGTCGGACGCCGTAGAGGCGTTGATCGCGGCCATTTATCTGGACGCAGGGCTGGACGCGGCGCGGTCGTTTATCGAGACCCACATCGTGGGGGCATTCGAATCCCCCGACGCCGATCCCGGGGGCACGGTCACCGATCACAAGAGCGCCCTGCAGGAGATGGCCCAGGCGCTGAAATTGCCCCCGCCGCGGTACGTGATCGTGGGCGAAGACGGTCCCGAGCATTCGAAGACCTTCACCGTTGAGGTCCGATTGGGCAAAGAGTGGGTCAGCCAGGCGCAGGGTCTGTCGAAAAAGAGCGCTGGACAGAAGGCCGCCCAGCAAATTCTCCAGCAGTTGATCGAGTGGGGCCGTTAACCACCGCAACGTGGGGCTAGGGGGGCGGATCCCCTGATCCGCACGCGACCCCTGGTCGCGTTTCAAATTCGAAGGCCGATGGGGCGTCGGCCGCGGACGAGGGCGTCCGCCCTCCACCGGTTTTTCAGTCACACTTCGGGGGTCTCAAGCATCATCCGTGTGGGTATAGAAACTTGCCGTTCCTGACCGGGTTTAGGATTTCCAGCGTCGGGAACCATGCAAAACATGTGTGATGGCGGACTTGGAGATTTGGCTCTTGCAGTTTCCGGTGGTTGATTCATAATACTGGGTACGCAAGCTGCCGATGTACCAGGGGCAGATAGGGAGATCATGCTGGGTGACAAGCTGCTCGGCCGATTGGGTGTGCCCCCGCGGGTGACGAAATTCCACGGGATGTTGCTTCTGAGCTGTGCCTGCGCCTCGCTTGCGACTGCGCAGACTGCCTTGGTAGGGTCCAGCGGACCGCTGCGGATCGTCAATACCGACATGGCGGTGCTCGAAGCCCAGGACGTTCGGAAGGATCTGCCGTGCACGGTTGCGCCCGCCGAACCGGTGCTGGGTTTCGACTTGCGATTCCACGCCGGTTACGACGTCAGCGTACCGCTCAAGGAAATATCGGGAACTGAGAATCAGCTCACCATCATGTTCCGGGTGATCCCGGAGAATCATAAGGACGAACCGTACTACTTCGTACAGCACATCAAGGTTCCTTCGATCCCCGAGGATGCTCGCGGCGACGCCAACTTGCAGGGAGTCATCGATCTGGGGGAAGGCAACTTCCACGTCGACTGGCTGATGCGCGATCGCGGCGAACGAGTCTGCTCCTTCTACTGGGACATGGAAGCGTTCCTGCCCGCCAAGGACAAACAGATGACGCTCGAGATTCCGCCCGCGGTCGCCCAAGCGGCGCGCTTCGAGCAATTCAACGAGGAGCCGCCGGTGGAGCGCCAGCAGGGACAACCCTTCAACGTCAAGCTGCTCGTGAATTTCGCCCCGCAGAACGCCGGATCCCCCGCCCTGCGCCCCATGGATACCCAGGCGCTGATCTCGATCCTGCGCCGCATCTCGCGCGAGCCGCAGTTCGGCAAGTTCTCGCTGGTCGCGTTCAACATGCAGGAACAACGGGTGCTTTTCCGCCAGGATAGCGCCGACAAGATCGATTTCCCGGCGCTTGGAAAGGAAATCCAGTCGGTGAAGTTAGGAACGGTCGACATGCGCAAGCTGGGCCAGAAGCATGCCGACACCGAGTTCTTGACCGAGCTGATTCAGAAGGAAATGCGCGCGGATGACCATCCTGACGCGCTGATCTTCGCCGGTCCCAAAATCATGCTGGACGGGGCGGTTCCACAGGATGCACTGAAGCCCTTCGCCGAAGATTTGGCCTATCCGGTCTTCTACATGAACTACAGCCTGTACCCGCAGATTCAGCCCTGGCGGGACTCCATCAGCCGCGCCGTCAAGATCTTTAAGGGAACCGAATTCACCATCACACGTCCACGAGACTTGTGGTTTGCTGTGTCGGACATGGTCGCCCGTATAGTAAAATCAAAGCACGGGAGAAACACGCTTCCCATCTCCGCGCAGTAAACAAGAAGTGGTGGGTTTAATATGTGCTTTAGGTCTCGCCTGGTTTCATCTGGCTTCGTCTGCCTGCTCATGGCCGTGGCGTCGCTGCCGCTCGCCGCGCAGAATCCGATCTACACCAACAAGCTCGCGCCCTACGTCACGACGCCCGCGCGCGTGGTCGAGCGCATGCTGGAGATGGCGCATCCCAAGCCCGGCGAAATGCTGTATGACCTGGGCTGTGGCGACGGCCGCATCCTGATTTCCGCGGTCGAGAAGTACAAGGTCAAGGCGGTAGGCGTCGAGATTTCCCCCAAGGTCGCGGCCGAAGCGAAGGCGCAAATCGCCCGCGCCGGACTGGCCGCGCGCGCACGTGTGATCCAAGGCGATCTGCTCGAAGTCGACTTCACGGGTGCCGATATCGTGACCATCTATCTCGACACCAAGCTGAACGAGGCGCTGCGCCCGCAACTGGAGCGGTACCTGAAGGCTGGCGCGCGCGTCGTCTCGCACGACTACGCGATTCCCGGCTGGAAGCCTACTCAGGTCGACAAGACCGACGGCGATCGCGGGCACTTCATCTATCTGTACATGATGCCCCCGGCCAAGCAGTAGCTACTAGCGACCTGTCGCAACCAGAACATTCGTACCGCTTCCTTTGGTCGCGGCTCCGCTAGTCCCGAGCGCTTCTTTACCCGGGAAACCCGGGACAGACCTGGTGACCCGGGACGAAACCCGGACCCGGGACGAAACCCGGGAGTGTGAAACCCGGGACGGTGCACTCAAACACCGATAAGTCGACAAACCGGGACGTCCACAAACCGGACCGGGACGGACAAACCGGACCGTCGACAAACCGGGACAGTTCACTCAAACACCCTCCACTGCTCGCCCTGCGCGAGCGTTGCGTTCGCTGTACCCAGGAAACTCGGGACAGACCCAGGAAACTCGGGGAAACTCGGGGAAACTCGGGAAACTCGGGACAGTGCACTCAAACACCCTCCGCTGCTGGCCCGGCGCGGCGGTGCGTTTGCTGGCGTTGACGGTGGCGAGTGAGTTGATGCGGGGAACCCCGGGACAGTGCACTCAAACATCGTCCGCTTCTCGGGAACCCGGAACCCTGGCACGCGAAACCGCCTGCCCCATCTACGCTGCCGCTGCAGCCATCTCCGCGAACATAATGAAATGACCAGCGGGGTCGAATACGCCAAACTCTTTCGCTCCGTAGAACGTCGTCCGTTGTTCCATCGCGACCTTCGCGCCCTGCATTGCGGCGATCGCCTTATCCAGGTTCTCCACCTCGATGTACAACGTGACCGGTTTGGTGTGTAGCCACGTCGCATCTGCTTTCGCGACTGCGCCGGTGTCCTTCAACGCGCTCGAAAGCGACTGATACATCAGCTCCGTGTTTCCGCTCTTGAGCATCGAGAAGGCGATGCGGTCGCCATCCGGAACCGCGGCGATTTCTTCGAATCCCATCCGCTCTACCCAGAACTTCGAGCACGGCTCGACTTCGTCGACAATCAGCACGGCGGTGATCTTCTTGACCATGATTTGCTCCTTGCTTCCCCAATCTAGTCTGATTTAGACTAGGCCCAGGATAGAGGAGCTTCAATCGCCTGTCAAGAGCCACTAACCTCACCACTCCCGACCTGGTGCTGCTGAGTCTTCTTTCAGAGCGCCCCATGCACGGCTATCAGGCCAACCTCGAACTCGAGCGCCGCGAGGTGCGCGATTGGGCCGGCGTCTCGCGTCCACAGGTGTACTATTCGCTCGAGAAACTCGCGCGGCAAGGATTGCTTCGAGATGCGGCGGGCGAACACGCATCGGCGGGTCCCGAGCGTCGGGTGCTCACGATTTCGGCGCGCGGCCGGGCGGCACTGGCCGACGCACTTGAACGCGAGGACTGGACCACGGGACGAGATCGTCCGGTGTTTCTCACTTGGGTCGCACTTTCCTGGCAGGCGCGGCCGGGAGTGGTCGAGCGGCAGATCGAGCGGCGTCGTGAGTTCCTGAAAGCCGAGTTGGATCGCGAACGCAAGACTCTGCGCGGGATTCGCAAAGAGGTCGGCCATCGCTTTCACGAAGCGGTGTGGATGGTCAGCCTGGTGATCGAGCAGTTCCAGGTGGAATTGCGCTGGCTAGGCAAGCTTTCGCGCGAACTCGCTCACCGCGCGCCCGCCCGCAATCCCGATTACGCGGGCGAGTGATAATTGAAGCTACTTCCATGTCCGCTGAGCCCTCCACGCCACTCATGCGGCAGTACCACGGAATCAAGCAACAGGTGCCCGGCACACTGCTGCTGTTCCGTCTGGGCGATTTTTACGAGCTGTTCTTCGACGACGCGGTCACCGCCGCGCGCGAGCTCGAAATCACGCTGACCGCGCGCAACAAGGAAAAGGGCGAGCCCATTCCCATGTGCGGCGTGCCGTATCATTCCGCCGAGAATTACATCGCGCGCCTGATCCAGAAGGGCTATCGGGTGGCGATTTGCGATCAGACCGAAGATGCAAAGGTCGCCAAGAAACTGGTTCGTCGCGAGGTGACGCGCATCGTCACGCCCGGGACGGCGACCAGCAATCAATTGCTGCGGTCACACGAGAACAACTATTTGGCGGCTGCGATGCCGGACGGGACACGCGCAGGACTCGCCTATGTCGACGTTTCGACCGGTGAGTTTCGCGCGACCGAGCTTGATGCAGCCGAACTGACGGCGGCGCTCGAAACGCTGAGCGCGCGCGAAGCGCTGGCACCCACGGGGACGTCGCTCAAGCTGCCGTGTTTGAAGACCGATGTCGAGGGTTGGGTGTTCGGGGCGGATTACGCGGCGCGCAGTTTGTGCGATCACTTCGGATTGTTGGCGCTCGACGGGTGCGGTCTGGAGGATCGTCCGCTCGCGACGGGAGCTGCCGCGGCGCTGCTGCACTATCTGCGCGAGACGCAGCGCAGCGCGCTGAATCACCTGGAGCGGCCGTCGTTCTATCACCGCGCGGATGCGTTGGTGCTGGATTCGACAACAGTGCGGAATCTGGAGTTGGTCGAGCCTCTGTTCGCGGGAGAATCGCGCGAATCGACTTTGCTGCACGTGCTCGACCGCACTCGGACGGGAATGGGCGGACGTCTGCTGCGCCGGCGGCTGCTCGCGCCGTCGATTGATCCCGTCGAGATCGAAGCGCGGCTCGACGCCGTCGAAGAGTTCACCGCCGCGCCGATTCTGCGTGCGGAGACGGGCAAGGATCTCGGGTCGATTCTGGATCTCGAGCGGTTGCTCTCGAAGCTCGCGCTTTCAACTGCGGGACCGCGCGATCTGCTGGCACTGGCGCGATCGCTGGCCGTCGTGCCTTCGCTGCGCGAGCGAATCGGAAGTTGCCGCGCCGCACGACTGAAAGACGTGCATAGTCGCCTCGACGACGTCGCCGAGATTCGCGACCAGATCCTGACCGCCGTGGCGGAAGAACCGCCCGCAAATCTCTCCGACGGCGGAACCATTCGCGACGGATTTGACGGACCGCTGGATGAACTGCGCGACATCTCGCGCAATAGCCGGACTTACATCGCGCAGATCGAGCAGCGCGAGCGGACGCGCACCGGCATCGCGTCGCTCAAGGTCCGCTTCAACAATGTCTTCGGGTTCTACATCGAAATCTCGAAGGCGAATCAGCATCTCGCGCCCGCGGATTACGAGCGCAAGCAGACGCTGGTGAACGCCGAGCGCTTCACCACCGGCGAACTGAAGGAGCTCGAAGTCAAGATCCTCGAAGCCGAAGAACGGATGCTGGCCATCGAGCGTGAGATCTTCGAGCGTCTGCGAGGCCAGGCTGCGGCCGAATCAGCGCGCATTCGAGCAACCGCCGCGGCAATCGCCGAGCTGGATGTCACTTGCGCGCTTGCCGAAATCGCCGTCGAGAATCGTTACACGCGGCCGCGTTTCTCGACTACCGGTGAGATGCGCGTCGTCGCGGGGCGGCATCCGGTGATCGAAAGGCTCGCCGAGAAAGACGCGCAGCGATTCATTCCGAACGATGTCGCGTTCACCCCTCCCAGCGATTTCATCGCCGTGATCACGGGGCCCAATATGGGCGGCAAGTCGACGTACCTGAGGCAGGTGGCGCTGCTGACCATCCTGGCGCAGATTGGATCGTTCGTGCCGGCGGAAAGCGCGCTGGTGCCGATCGTCGACCGCGTCTTCACCCGTATCGGAGCGGCGGATAATCTCGCGCGCGGCCGATCCACCTTCATGGTCGAGATGACCGAGACCGCCGTGATCCTCAACACCGCGACGGAGCGCAGCCTGATCGTGCTGGATGAGATCGGCCGCGGCACGTCCACTTACGACGGACTGGCGCTCGCTTGGGCCGTCATCGAGCACATCCAGCGCAACATTCGCGCCAAGACGCTGTTCGCGACGCACTATCACGAGCTGACGGAGCTTGCTTCGCAACTTTCGGGCGTACGCAACCTGCATGTATCGGTCAAGGAATCGGGCGACCAAATCCTGTTCCTGCGTCGCGTCGAACCGGGAGCGGCGGACCGCAGCTACGGGATCGAAGTCGCGCGCCTGGCCGCGCTGCCGATGAGCGTGATCGAGCGCGCGCGGCAGATCCTGGCAATCCACGAATCCGCGGAGCACACGGTCACCGAGGAATTATCGTCGAGCCCTGCGCCTCTGCAGATCCAACTCTTCGAACCTGTGAATCACAGCATGGCGGAACGAATCCGCGGTGTGAATCTTGACGAGTTGCGCCCCATCGAGGCGCTGCAGCTTCTATCCGAGCTACAGCGGGAGTTAAAACCCACGCGGGAGCGCAAAAGTTGAGAGTCGCCGGCATCATGAGCGGCACGTCGGTCGACGGCGTGGATGTAGCCGTGATCGACATTCGCGACGGCCGTGGTGGTCCCAAGATCACGCCCGTGGCGTTCCACACGCTGGAATATCCGCGCGTGGTGCGCGAGGCGATTCTCGCGGTATCGAATCAGATGACGCACACGGCGACCATCTCGCGTCTGCATTTCCTATTGGGCGAGATTTATGCCGCTGCGGTGTTCGACTTGTGCCGCCGCAAGAAAGTCCCGATCCAGTCGATCATGCTGCTGGGGATGCACGGCCAGACCATTTACCACGAGGGAGCGCCGGTCGAGTATCTGGGGTTTCAAGTGGCGAGCACCTTTCAGATCGGCGAGGCGGCGGTGGTGGCGGAACGGACCCGCATGTGGGTGGTCTCGAATTTCCGCGAACGCGATATCGCAGCGGGCGGCAAGGGCGCGCCGCTGGTTCCCGCGGTCGACTATCTGCTGTTTCGCCATCGTCGCATCGGGCGAGTGGCGCTGAACATCGGGGGCATCGCCAATATCACCGTGCTCCCGCCCGGCGTGAAGCGTGAAGAGGTGGTCGCGTTCGACACGGGCCCCGGCAGCATGGTGATGGATGCGCTGGTCTCGCACTTGACGAAGGGTCGCGAGCGGTTCGATCGCGGAGGCCGCATGGCGCGGCGAGGCAAGGTTCACGCGAAGCTGCTCGACTCGATGCTGGCCGACCGCTACTTCGCGCTGCCGCCACCGAAAACCACGGGCCGCGAGCAATTCGGTC
>DASYPO010000176.1:0-7025 GCA_036006545.1 Bryobacteraceae bacterium | reverse complement strand
GGTCCGCCCCACAACAGTTTGCTAAGCCACGCGGGCCTTGGCGTCGCCGAGAGTGAGTTCGGTGCCGGGCTCCGAGTGCGCGGTGCGGACATAGGCAAGCGCCACGGTTTTTCCGAGTGCCGGAGAGAATGCTGCTCCGGCGATCTCGGCTGCGTCGGCCTCGCCGACTTTCAACTTCGTCCCCGCCGCCGGCGCCTGATCGGTATCGATCTCGAGCTTGCGCAACACGCGATGAATTTGCGCCCGGCTGCGCACGCGCTCGACGATTTCCTGACCCAGGTAGCAACCCTTACTGAAGTGAATGGCCTGCATCTGGCCGGTTTCCTGAACCAGGAACCGCTCCGTGATTTCTTCGCCGTAGCGTGGCCGTCCGTGTTCCAGGCGAACCGTGCGCGCGTCGTCGGCAGTCGCCGGAGTGGCGCCCGCAGCGACTAACT
Source organism: Bryobacteraceae bacterium (assembly GCA_036006545.1). Taxonomy (GTDB): domain Bacteria; phylum Acidobacteriota; class Terriglobia; order Bryobacterales; family Bryobacteraceae; genus Palsa-187. The sequence goes on along the minus strand of DASYPO010000176.1, from coordinate 6,588 downwards.
CGCCGATCAGCGCGGCTTTGTCGTCGGCGGAGGTGAAAATGAAGTATCCATTCGAACCCGTGGAGTTGATGCGGGCGATCACGCGGTCGCCCCATTTCGCGGAAGCGTACTCGGGCGCAGGTAGGGGCGCGTCGAGTTTCGCAAGAACCTGCTCGGCTTGGGGACCTTCGAGCGCCATCGTTGCCATGCGGTCGGTGCGGTCTTCGACCGTCACGTCGTCGGCGATGATGTAGCGATCCAGATGCTCAAACAGCTTGGCGTGCGTTTCGGGCTCCGTGTCGAGCAGGAAGTGATCCTCGAAGCACAGTAGATTTACGTCGCCCAGGATTCGTCCCTGCGCATTCAGGAAGAACGCGTAGCACCCTTCGCCGGGCTTGAGCTGCTGGATGTGATTGGTGGTCATGGCGTGCAGCAGGCGCGCGCGATCCTCGCCGGTCGCCCAAATTTTTCCGCGAGCCGAGAGATCGAGAACGGCTGCGCCTTCGCGCAATGCGACGTATCCGGGAGTCATTGGAGACCGAGCCAGCGCAGGTAGGCCGAGCAAGCCAGGATCAGGGCTCCTGTAATCGCCGCACCGGTGAGCAATCGCGGCTTCATTTTGTGCCGTTCCGGGTTGTACATCACCACTATGGCGAAAACGTGCAGGGCTAGTAACACTTTGATACCGAACCATGCATGATAGTGCGGCGGAAACGTACTTTTGCTCAGGAAATTGTAGGTTCCGGAGATCAGGATTCCACCGATGGCCGCATATGCCCAAGGCTTAAACCGCGCCGACATTACTCCTTCGACGAAGCGTGCGTAGAATACTCCGCCCAAAAGTATGACCACGGACGCGATATGCAACCAGCGCATCGCGAGGGGGAGGGCGGGTTCCATAACTCAATTGTATCGTGGGGGTTCATTCGCGCCGGTTACTCTAGAACGAGATGACAGCTGCGATCCGCAACGCATTAATTGGGTTCGGATTCGCAATCCTGTTGACGGGATACGGCGCTGCGATCAGCGGCGGCGGCCACTGGACGCTACCCTTGGCGTTGGCCCTCGCGCCGATCCCTTTCGGCTTCCTCGTTTGGCCGGCGGCTTGGTGCCTGCTCGACAAGTTGGCCGCGGAGCGCTGGAAAGTCGCGTTTGCTAGTGTTCTGTTTGCCCATTATCTCGGACTCGCGTTCTTTCTCAGTCGGGAAATTGAGAGCGACCTCTATTGGTTTCGCATCGGTGCTCGGCAGGAAGGCTATGTCTTCGTCGCGCTGGTCGTGCCGGTTCTACTTTGGCTGTCTGGACAAGTGTTTTTGTGGTTCCGATTCTTCAGGTGTATACGGGTCTCGCAATCAAAGAAGCGAAATGACTCGGCACAGTGACCGCCAGGGTCCGCACATCTGCCGGGACGACTCCTCCACACCCTGGTATATTTCCTGAGTGGATTTCGCACTGAGCGACGAAGATCGGATGCTCAAGGATCTGGTCGGGCGTTTTGTCCGCGAAGAGCTGCTGCCGCTCGAGCGAATCGTGCTGGAGCGCGAGGCGGCAGGGCAGGGCACGTCACTCACTGCTGACGAACGCGCGCCGATCGATCGCAAAGCGCGCGAGCTGGGCCTGTGGGCGCTGGATGCACCGGAAGAGTTCGGCGGCGCGAATCTGCCGTTCGTCTCGCTGGTTGGCGTCTACGAGGAGCTCGCGAAGACCGTGGTGCCGATGATCCTCGGTCCCGATTCTCCCAACCTGCGCATGCTGATGATCACGGTGAGCGATCAGCAGCGGGAGAAATATCTCGCGCCGTATTCGCGCGGCGAGACCCTTTGCGCGATGGCAATTTCCGAGCCCGGGGCGGGCGGCGATCCGGCGGCGATGACCACGCGCGCCGAAAAGCTCGGCGACGATTGGATCCTGAACGGCCGCAAGTCTGGATCAGCAAAGCGGCCGAGGCGGATTTCACGATTCTGATGGCCGTGACCGATAAGTCGAAAGGCGCGCGCGGCGGCATTTCCGCGTTCCTGATCGACAAGGGCACGCCGGGCTACAAGATTCTGCGCAAGATCCAGATGCTGGCCGGGATGTTCACCTATGAGGTCGCGCTCGAGGACTGCCGGCTTGCTGGATCGCAACTGCTCGGCAAGGAAGGCGATGGATTCGGACCCATGCAGGTGCGTCTGTCGACGCGCCGTTTGGAGATGGCTTGCAACTGCATCGGCATGGCCCAGCGCGCGCTCGACATGATGTGCGAGTTCGCGCCACAGCGAGTGACATTCGGCGCGCCGCTTTCCGAACGCCAGGCGATCCAGTGGTGGGTAGCGGACGCCGCGACGAAGATCCACGCGTGCCGGCTGATGGCATACGATCTTGCGTCGAGGCTCGATAAGGGCCGCGACGCACGCGTAGAGCTTTCGATGATCAAAGTGTTCGCGACCGAAATGGCCTGGGAGATTCTGGACCATGCCATGCAAACTTTCGGCGCGATGGGCATGACCAAGGAGGTGCCGTTGCAACTGATGGCGAGCCTGTTGCGCAACATGCGCGTGTATGAAGGACCCTCCGAAGTGCATCGCTGGGTGATCGCGCGAAAACTGTTGAGGCTGCGTTGAGCATGACTGCGACTCGCTTCGGTGATATTTCGGTGGCGATCGAAGGGCACGTCGCGCTGGTCGAGATCCATCGTCCGCCGCACAATTTTTTCGACGACGGATTGATCGCGAAATTGGCCGACGTGTTCGAGGCACTCGATAAAGACGAGCAGTGTCGCGCGCTGGTGCTGGCTTCCGAGGGCCGGTCGTTCTGTGCGGGTGCGGATTTCAGCCGCGCGGCGGAGCCTGAGGGCGACGAGCTGCAGTCGGGACGCGCGCAGATCCTGTACACGCACGCGGTGCGATTGTTCGCATGCCGCAAGCCAGTGGTCGCGGCGATTCAGGGCGCGGCGGTGGGCGGCGGTCTGGGTCTTGCGCTGGTCGCCGATTTTCGTGTGGTCGCGCCGGAAGCTCGTTTCGCGGCGAACTTCGTGAAGCTGGGAATCCATCCGGGATTCGGATTGAGCCACACACTGCCGCGGCTCATCGGCTTGCAGCGAGCCGGGTTGATGTTCTATACGGGGCGCTGGGTCACGGCTGAGGACGCAGTAGCGTGGGGACTTGCCGACGTGCTCGCGCCCGCGGATCGGCTGCGCGCGCATGCTCGCGAATTGGCCGCGGAAATGGCCGCGTGCGCGCCGCTGGCGGTGCAATCGACACGGGCGACGTTGCGGCGGGCGCCGCCGGAAGCGGTGCGTACGGCGACCGAGCATGAGTTCGCAGAGCAGATGAAGCTTGCCAAAACCGAGGATCACAAGGAAGGGGTGCGCGCGGTGAGCGAGCGGCGGGCTGGAGTATTTCACGGACGCTAGAATCGGTTCATGATCCATGAGATTCTTCCGGTGGGCATGTTGCAGTGCAACTGCTCGATCTTCGGCGACGAGACCACGCGTGAAGCCATCGTCGTAGATCCGGGAGACAACATCGCGGAGATTCAGGCGATCCTCGCGAAGCATCAGCTCAAGGTCAAGGCCATCGTGATCACGCACGCGCACATCGATCACATTGGCGGCGCGGCGAAACTCAAGGCTGCGACGGGCGCGCCGGTGCACATGAATCAAAACGACCAGGAGTTGTATAACCACCTGGACGTGCAGGCGTCGTGGCTGGGGATGGCAACGCCGGATCGGACCGACGTCGATACTGCGGCGCGGGACGGGGATTCGCTCAAGCTGGGCGATGCGGAGTTTCACGTGCTGCACACCCCGGGGCACACCCAGGGCAGCATTTCGATCTGGATTCCGTCGGAGAACAAACTGGTCGCGGGTGATACGTTATTTCGCGACAGCATTGGGCGGACGGATCTGCCGGGCGGAGATGGCCGTCAGATTCTGCGGTCGATTCGCGACAAGCTGCTGGTGTTGCCGGAGGATGCGACGGTGGTGCCGGGGCATGGCGGGAATACGACGATCGGTCGGGAGAAGCAGAGGAATCCGTTTTTGGTGGGATTGTAACGGCGGGCGATCTTGTCGCGACCGAGGACGCCGGCTGAAGCCGACGCTGCGGGCTGAAGCCCGCGCCACAATGCAGGCGACGAGATCGCCTGCGTTACAGCCGAACTGGCAGGTGACAAGATCACGTGCCCCACAGGGCTGTGTTACCTGACAGGCGAGCATCCGGGTTCAGAAAAAGATCGTCAGAAGGACGCCGGCTGGAGCCGACGCTGCGGGCTGAAGCCCGCGCCACAATGGCAGGCGACAAGATCGCCTGCGTTACACCCTTGTCTTGCGGCGCTTGGGGCCGAGCTCACTCGGCAACAGCCCGTACGCCGTCTCGACCCATTCGCACAACAGGGGACGCGTATCGCGCGGATCGATAATCTCCTCGATCCCGAAATTCTCGGCAGTGCGGAAGGGCGACCGAAACGTATTCAGCCGTTCCTCGATTTCGCGACGTCGTGAAGCGGGGTCGGGAGCAGCCTCGATCTCGCGCTTGTAGGCCGCTTGCACGCCACCCTCGATCGGCAGCGATCCCCAATCGCCCGACGGCCACGCGTAGCGCAGATTCAATCCCTGGGCGTTGCCATGCGCCGCGCCCGCCACGCCGAACACGCGGCGAATGATGATTGAGATCCACGGGACGGTCGCCTGATACACCGCGACCAAAGCGCGCGATCCGATGCGCACCGTTCCCGCCCGTTCGGCTGTGGTGCCGATCAAAAATCCGGGGTTGTCGACGAAATTCACCACGGGCAAATGGAAGGTGTCGCACAGGTCGATGAAGCGGATCATCTTTTCGCTGGCCGCCGCGTCCACCGCGCCGCCACCCTTGCGCGGATCGTTGGCCATCACGCCGATCGGATAGCCGTTGAGGCGGGCCAATCCTGCAGCCAAAGGACGCCCGTAGTATTTTCCAATTTCGAAAAACGAATCGCGATCGACGATCATTCCCAAGATGCGCCGCACGTCGTAGCTGCGCCGGCGGTCGCGCGGGATGCTCGATAGCAAGGCTTCTTCACGGCGCTGCGGATCATCGGACGGCGGCGCATGCGGCGGGATTTGCCAGACGTTCGACGGCAAGTAAGAAAGGAAGCGGCGAATCTGCTGGAAGGCGTCGGCTTCGGTCTCGACTTCGTTATCGACAGCACCCGAACCATGCGCGTGGATGAACGACCCGCCCAGATCCTCTTTGCCGACCTTCTCGCCGATTCCGCGCTCGACCACTGGCGGCCCGGCGACGAAAAGCTGGCTGACGCCGCGCACCATAATCGAAAAATGCGAAGTCGCCACTCGAACCGCTCCTAAACCGGCGACGGGGCCGAGGCATGCGCCGATGACCGGAACCTCGCCCAGAAGTTCGACCACGGTATCCCAGCTCGGATTCGCCGGGACATAAGTGCGCCCGGTTGTTTCTAGGGTCTTGACGCTTCCGCCGCCGCCCGTTCCGTCGACCAGCCGGATCATCGGAAGGCGCAGACCGAGTGCGAGTTTCTCGGCGTAACCCGCCTTGTTGCCGACTACGCCATCGGCCGCGCCCCCGCGCACGGTGAAGTCGTCGCCACCGACGACTACGCGGCGTCCATCGATCCGTCCGGTGCCCGCGACGAAGTTCGAAGGCGTGAAAGACGTCAGGTGACCAGCGGCATCGTATTCGGCCTTGCCGGCCAGCGCGCCCGTTTCGTGAAATGAGCCCTCGTCGAGCAGCGCATCGATCCGTTCGCGCACGGTAAGGCGGCCGGCCTGGTGCTGGCGCTCAATATTGGCGCGTCCACCCATGAGCCCGGCCAGTTCGGTGCGCCTGCGAATCTCGTCGACTTCGCGCTGCCAGCTTTCGCCGCCCGACGGGTGGGCTAACTCCTCCGGGTCCTGCCCAGGGCGCTCCTTGTCCATAAGATCGTAGAATAAGGCATATAGGATGTCCTCCTTAGACGGTAAGCCGCCGTCGCTGCTGACGCCGAAGGTAGTCGTGGCGACGACGGTAGCGCTCTCCTTCATCAGTTTCTGGCGCGGAGCCTCCATCGTCCTCAGCGATCTTGCGTCTTCCGCCTTCTATGCCGGCGGCGCAGCCGAAAGAGCCATCGGGCCGGCGGCGCCCTGGTTCGTGCTGGGCGTGATGCTGTTCAGTTTCGCCGTGCGCAGCGTGTACATGGAGAGCTGCTCCATGTTCGTGCGCGGCGGCGTGTACGTGGTGGTGCGCGACAGTATGGGTCCGGTGCTGGCGAAAGTGTCGGTCTCCGCCCTGGTGTTCGACTACATTCTTACCGGCCCCATCAGCGTGGTGAGCGCGGGCCAGTACGTGGGCGCGCTGCTCAACGAAATCAGCGAGATGATGCACCAGAGTTACCGGCTCCCGGTGAACACGTTCGCGGCGGGCCTGGCGGTGCTGATCACTATTTACTTCTGGTGGGAGAACGTCAAGGGGGTCCACGAGTCCAGCGGCAAAGCGCTGCGGATCATGCAGATCACCACGGTGATGGTGGTGATCCTGATCATCTGGTGTCCGCTTACCATCATCCTCAAGGATCGCTGGGGCGATGTACCACCGGCGCCGACAGTCGCAAACCTCCATTTCACCGATGACGCACAAG
>DASYPO010000175.1:0-6391 GCA_036006545.1 Bryobacteraceae bacterium | reverse complement strand
GGAAGATTTTTTTCGAGCCAACGGCACCTGCTCCTTCGATTAATGAATTAATAGCTAAGACTACAACGGAGCGGGAGGGATGTCAATTATTAAATTAGTAGTTGCGGGATGGCTGGCGCAGGACTCCCGAGCGTCGACAGTTTCGCAAGGAGTTGCAGCGCTCGGGCAACGCCTATCGTATGCTGGTCGAATTGGAAAATGTATGCGAATGCTGAAACTCATTAAGATTTCGATCGGCGCGATCCTGGTTGCCGCCGTGTTCCCGTCGATCGTCAGCGAAGCTCAAACTAAACCTGCGCCGACCCCCGCGAATTCGACGCTGGTGTACGTTGGCACGTATACGGGTGAGAAGAGCAAGGGGATTTACTTTTTCCGTCAAAGCGTTGCCGAAGATGCATCGCAGAACGTGACTTTAGTTCCATTGGGCCTCGCGGCGGAAACCCCGAGTCCATCGTTCCTCGAGATCGACACGAAACGACGCCTGCTGTTCGCTGTAAACGAGACCGGCGAGTTTCAGGGCAAGCAGACTGGCGGAGTCAGCGCATTTTCGATCGATTCCACGACGGGCAAACTGAAGCTGATCAACCAGCGATCGTCGATGGGCAAGGGCCCGTGCCACCTGGTTCTCGACCGCGCGGGAAAAAATCTTCTGGTCGCGAACTACAGCAGCGGCAACGCCGCGGTGCTTCCAGTCGCGGCCGACGGCACGTTGGGTGAAGCGACCGACGTGATCCAACATTCGGGAAAGAGCGTGAATCCGCAGCGGCAGCAGGGGCCGCATGCGCACTGCGCCGTATTCGATCCGGCCGGGAAGTTCGCGTTCGTGTGCGACTTGGGTCTCGACAAAGTAATGATCTATCGATTCGATGCGGAGAAGGGGAAGCTCACGCCGAACGATCCGCCGTTCGCGACGCTCAAGCCGGGCGCGGGCCCGCGGCACATGGTCTTTCGGCAGGACGGCCGCTTCGCCTATGTCAACAATGAAATGGACTCCAGCGTCACGACCTTCGCGTACGACGCAAGCAAGGGCGCGCTGAAAGAAGTGCAGACGCTTTCCGCGCTGCCGACTTCCTGGCAGGGCTCGAACACGACGGCAGAGATCGAAATTCATCCATCCGGGAAATATCTGTTCGTGTCGAACCGCGGACACAACAGTGTGGCGCAGTTCACCATCGACGCGGCGAAAGGCACGCTCACTTGGGTGGAGGCGCAAAGCACGGGCGGAGCTAATCCAAGACACTTCAAAATCGACGCGGCGGGCAAGTACATGGCGATCGCGAATCAAAGTTCGAATACTGTTCTGGGTTCGCGCATCGATGCCGGGAACGGGCGGCTTAAACCATCGGGAGTTTTCGCGGATGCACCGACGCCCGTGTGTGTGAAGTTCCTGCCGCCGAAGGAGACGGGTCGATAAAGGGAATCGGCGGTTTTTGGCTGTGCGTTTCGGTGCGCTAGACCGTCGCTGCCCAATCCGCCGGCGTCTGTCCCAGCGGTAGCAACTCGCCTTTTTCCAGGTGCCGCACCACCGACGCAAAGCGCGCTGCATGCGGATCGTGCGTCACCATCACGATGGTCTTGTGAAATTCCTTATTCAACCGCGAGAGCAGCGTCAGCACTTCCGCGGCCGACGTCGCATCCAGATTCCCCGTCGGCTCGTCCGCCAGGATGAGATCCGGATCCGTCACAATCGCGCGCGCGATCGCCACGCGCTGCTCTTGCCCGCCGGAAAGCTGCCGAGGCAGGTGCGACAGCCGATCGCCCAGGCCGACCAGGTTGAGCGCCGTCGTCGCATGCTCCATCCGTTCCTTCTTCTTTAGCGACGTGAGCTTCAGCGGCAGTTCCACGTTCTCGATCGCCGACAACACCGGTATCAGGTTGAAGCTCTGGAACACGAACCCGATATGCTCGTTGCGCCAATGCGCGATCGCGCGATCGGAGAGCGACCGCAGGTTTTGCCCGAGCACCAGAATCTCGCCGTCCGTCGCACGATCCATCGCCGCGATCAAATGCAACAGCGTCGATTTCCCCGATCCCGACGGCCCCATCAGCGCCACGAAATCGCCCTTGTTAATGGTTAGATTCGCGTCCTTTAGCGCCACCACGTGAAACTCGTCGCGCACGAACTCCTTGGTCAGATTTCTAGTCTCGATGACGATCTCTGGCATGTGTCTCTAACCCTTCGCCTTCACGGAGTCTCCGTCCTTCAAGGTCGCCGGCGGATTCACGATCAGATCCTCCCCGCCAATCAATCCATCCTCGATCCGTACGCCCTGTGCGACGGTGGCGCCGGTCTTCACGCTGCGCTTCACGGCGCGACCGTTCGACAACACGAACACCGCATCGCCCTTGACCGCGCTCGCCGGAATTACGATCGCCGGCCGCGGCGTCACGCCCGTCACCGCTGGCTTCGCGTCGGAAAGAAACGCGACGCTCGCGTTCATTTCCGGGCGCAAATACTGGTCGGGCTTGAGCACTTTCACCTTCACTTGTACCGTCGCCTTCTGCCGATTCGCCTCGGGCGAGACTTCGTCGATCGCGCCGTCGTACTTACGATCCGGAAACGCGTCGGTGGTGATCACACCCTTCTGCTTCGGACTCAGTTTTGCAAAATCGTTCTGATTGATGTCCAACTCGACTTTGAGATCGTTCAGATCCGCCAGCGACACCACGTAGCCTTTCGCGCCGCGATCTCCCACGAATCCGGTGGTCACGAATTCGCCGCGCTCCACGTTGCGATCCAGAATCGTGCCCGTCACCGGCGCCTTGATTACCGTGTTCTCCAATTGCGTTTGCCCATAGGCCAGCACGCCTTTGGCTTGCTCCACCTGCGCGCGTGCCGCCGCGATTTCTTCGCGCCGCGGCCCCAGTTTCACCAGGTCGTAGGTTCGCTCGATCGACGCCATGCGGGCCACCAGTCCGTCGTATTTCGCCTGAGCGTCGTCCAGATTCTGCTTGGTGAACACTCCCTCCTGTACCAGCTTGCGGGTTCGCTCAAGCGTAATTTTTGCATTCTGCAGATCGGACCGCGAGCTCTCCAGATCCGCCTTCGCCTTGGCGATCTCCTCCGGCCGCGACCCGTTCATTAGTTGCTCCAGCCGCGCTTGCATGTTGGCCAGAGCACCTGCGGCCTGCTGCACCTGCGCGCGATACTCGTCATCCTCGAGTCGCACCAACACCTGGCCTTGCGTCACTCGATCGCCTTTCTCGACGCCGATCCACGCGACTTTACCCACCACTTTCGCCGCCACCTGAATCTTGTGCGCCGCGATGATGTAGCCGGTCGCGTTCAGGATCACGTCGCCTGCCCGCGTTGCATCGCCCATCGACGCCGCGCGCACGCGCACAACTTCAACCTCGACCGCGCGATTGATGAACGAGTCCGCCGCGCGCCACGCTCCTAGAAGTAGGAACACCGCGATCCCAGTGAAAATCCAAACCTTCGCCCAACGCGACGGACCTTCTTGTGGCCGCTTCTTGCTGCGGTCGATCCGCAGATTCTTGAGTTCCGAGTCCATTTTGTAGGGCGAACGGTCCGGCTATTGATCGCGCAGAGCGACCAGAATCTCCTTCTTCGCCGCGTTTCGCGCCGGGAACACTCCGCCGATCGCGCCCATTATCATCGCGAACCCGACGCCGATCGCCATCGCTTGCGGACCCACCCGAAAGTTGAACGCGATCTCGCTAAACGTGGTGAATGTCATCATTCCGGTCGTCACGTTGTTCAACGGCAGTACCAACAGGCAGCCCAGTGCGCCGCCGATCGCCGAAAGCAGCAGCGACTCGAGAAAAAAGCTGGTCAGAATACTGCCGCGCGAGAACCCCAGTACTCGCAAGGTTCCGACTTCGCGAGCCCGCCGCGCCACCGCCGCGTACATTGTGTTCATCGCCGCGAAGCTCGATCCCACTGCCATAATGATCGCCACGAAAATCCCCATGATCTTGATCGGCGCCGCATTGGAAGTCTGAGACGTCATGTAATCCAGTTCCGTTTGTGCATTCGAGTTGAACCGTCGATCCTCGGAAATGGATCGCATCAACGCTTCGGCCGCTACTGAATCCGTGGCACGCAGACGCGCTGAGCTCAATCCATCCATTCGGTTGTAGTCGCTCGCGCTCTGATTCAGGTCCAGCAGGATCTCGCTATTCTCCGAGCCGCGTCCCGCGTCCAGAATCCCCACGATGTCCCATTCGCCCTTCGCGAACCGTATTTTCTTGCCTAGCCCGAGATTGGAATGGCGCTTTGCCACCGACTTGCCCACCACCACTTCGCGCTTGCCCGCCTGGAACCATCGCCCTTCCGCCAGTTTTACTCGCGGCCGTAATTCCAATCCAACGGTGGTCAGTCCGCGAACGGTGAGGTTTGCTCCGTTTTCGTCCTCGGTAGAGGGAATGTTCACGATGGTGATCAGTTCCAGCGAAGCCAGGGGATGCCCATCCGCCGCACGTGCGATGCCCGGTAGCGCCGTCAGGTCCTGAAACACGGCGCGCGACATGCCGCCATTCAACTCTGCGTTCGACCCTTTGCGCATCACCAGAATGTTAAGCGGCTCACCGGATGCCTCGAATGCCGAGCTCAATCCGTTCACCAGCGCCAGCACCGCTACAAGCACTGCCACCGTCAGCGCGATGCCCAGGGCCGTCATGAACGTCGTGGTTTTGCGCACCGTCAGATTGCGCAAATTGTAAGCTAGCGGAATCGCCATCGCGTTATCCCGAGCTCCGCAGCGATACCAGAATCGGCATGCGCGCTGCATTCCACGCCGGAATCAGCGAGCTGAGCACTCCGATTGCAATGGCCAAACCCACGCACAGCGCCGCGACGTCCGGCGTGATGGTCAGCGTCTTCATTTGCTGAATGAAGGAGGGCGCGTTTCGTAACAAACCGGTCAAGCCCGCGGCCATGCCAACTCCCATCGCGCCGCCAATCATCGAAATCACTCCGGCCTCGCCGAGAACCATAAAGAGGATCGAGCCCGGCGAATAGCCCAACGTCTTCAGAATCCCGACCTCGCGAGTCCGTTCGCGCACCGACATGGCCATGGTGTTCGCCGATACCAGCAGAATGGTGAAGGTCACGGCGCCGCAGATCACCATCAGGTACATCTTCACGTTGCCCAGAAACGAAATGAACTGCAGCGTAAACGCCTGTTCGCTCTCGCTCTTGGTAGGAGCCGTCGAATTTTCAAACATGGTGTCGATGGTTTTCGCCACGCGCGCTACCGCGTCGGCACTCTCTGCCTGGATCTGGAATGCGCCCACCGTGTCCGCGCGCGCGCTATTCGGACCCAGCAGTTCGCGCAGGTACTCGCGATTGAAATACAGCGTCTCCGAGGTGTTCGCGTCGTGGAAGATTCCCACCAGTTTCAGCTCCAGGCTCACCGGAAAGATGTCGCCAATTACGAAGATGCGCTCGCCCAGCTTCCAGTGCATCCGCTCCGCGAGATCGTCGCTGACGATCGCCCCGGTGCGCAACTGCAGAAACGCCCGGCGCTGGTCTTCCGGCATATCGATATCGGTATGAACCTTGAAGAATTCGGCCGGCTCCGCGCAGAAACGGGCAAAGAAGTTGTTGCGGTCGCGCGCATCCTTATAAGTGCCGCCAAACCACTGCCACGTCATCACGCCCGCCACTCCGGGGACTTGACGGATTTTCGCGGCGTAGGAGTACGGCATGGGCTGCGTCATGGACACCTTGTGATGTGTTACCAGTCGCAGCTCCTGCCCGGGCCGGGCGGGCGCGAGGAACAGCCCGCGATACAGTGCGAACATCAGCCCCAGCAGGCACAACGACGCTCCGATACTGAAAATGGTCAGCACACTGCGCCGACGATTGCGAAGTGTGTTCTTCAGCATTAGGGGAACGTAGCGCAGCATACTAGATAGTTTACGGGACGCCGTTGGTCGATCACGCCTTTACCGGCGAATGGCGCGTCCCTCTGGATGAACGACGAATGACGGGCGACGAAATATACATGCGCCGCGCGATTTTTCTTGCGGCCGAAGCCGAACAGGCGGGTGAGATCCCTGTTGGCGCAGTGTTGGTCGTGGGTGATCGAGTGCTTGGCGAGGGGTGCAATTCACCCATCGCGTCGAACGATCCGACTGCGCATGCCGAGATGATCGCGTTACGCGCCGCAGCCCAGGCCGCCGGCAACTATCGTCTGGAGGCAGCGACGCTCTATGTAACCCTCGAGCCGTGCGTTATGTGCGCGGGCGCGCTGGTCGCCGCCCGCATTCGACGTTTGGTCTTCGGGGCGCGTGATCTGCGTTTCGGGGGCGTCCGCAGCAAATTTCGACTCGCCGATTCAGAGTTGCTCAACCACCGGGTCGAAATCGTCGAAGGCGTTCTCGCCGCCGAATGTACCCAATTACTTCAGCGCTTCTTTGAATC
>DASYPO010000174.1:0-5317 GCA_036006545.1 Bryobacteraceae bacterium | reverse complement strand
ATAAGGGACATTCTATAACGGGGCCGGAGCGTTGGTGCGTTATTCTTCGACTCCCCGAATTGGGCCCAGGACGAGGCGGACACTCGCCGGACCCTTGCCAGGCTTCAATTCGACTTGATTAGTGAAGGAGATGCGCTGCTGACCCTGCGGGACATCCGAGCCTAAATCGTCGACCCAGTAGCGGGCGTTCAGAGTGTAGCTCCGCTCTTCGTACCCGGTAAAGTCGAAAACGCCGCTGTGCGGGGAAGTCACTCCACGGATCGACCCGCCGATGTTTTGGATCAGAGCGAGCCGATCGAAGAGCTGAAGAAGATTCTCCCTGGCCGGCTGTCCGCCGGGCCAAACGACCTCCACATGGATCGGTCGTTCTTTGTGCGGGGGATCAAGGCGCAGAGCTAATCCGTCGCGGCGTTGTCCTGGCAAGACGCTGATGACCTCGGCTTCTTCCCGCAAAGGAACTCCTGGGAAGTAACTCACTGGATATGGCGATGACTGCGATGGACGGTCGTGCCAGATTTCATGGCCCAACAAGTAGTCCCCCGTGGGCAGCTCGTTGAACTCAAAGCTGCCATCCGTTTTCGAGGTTGCCCAGAACTGGTAGGTTGAGTACCACTTTCCGGAGTCGCTACGTCGCACTAGTTCGACCCTCTTCTTTGCGGCCGGCTTGTCGTCCGACGTTCGCACCGTGCCAGCGATCGTGGCTCGCCCAGGCAAGACGGGAAACGCTTCGGTACACGCCCCTGCGTCGACTTGGACCGAGCTTGTCACTGTTCCGTAACCCTTGCTCTCCGCTGTGAGCCGATAGCTGCCAGGTTTGACCGGCGCGAATGTGAACTGTCCGCTGAGGCCCGAGGAAAGCTCCTGTTTGAACCCGTAAGCCTCCAAGGTGACGACTGCCTGAGGTACCGATGCGATTTCCTCTGGATCTGGCCATCCGATCCGCCCCAGCCATTGCACCACTCGCCCAGAGATCTTTGTGATCGATTTGCCGTCGCTGTACTGATCCAGGAATCTAACGTCGTCCGGGTAATTCGCCGCCAAACGCGAGCCGCTGCACTGGCTCGACATCACTACGCTTTTGTCCCTCGGCGATCCGCCTCCAAAGATGATGTATTTGCCACCGGCGCGATACGCGGTTCCGCAGGTTGTGAGGTTGTCAGGATCGACTAGGATACTCGTCGTCTTCGGATCCAACCCTTTGTAGGCACGCTCCACCCGAAACCGATAAATGCGCGCACGCGGAGCTCGCGGCCACATTGGATCCGGCTCGATCGCTGTCACAGTTCCTAGAAAGACGACTGGAGTGGACGCGATCAACTGACATCCCGGGGCAGAAGCGAGCGGGCTGCACGAGCACGCGATGCCTCTCGGCAGCGTCAGGAGCCCGAAACTCACCGTGACAAATGCAGATCTCAACGCGCCCATTATAGACACCGTTCGACAACCTTGAGTTCCCTGATCGCGGCGTCGCCATGCCAGAATGATTCCTTATGGCCACGGCCGAACCCGTAATCCTGATCGCCAGTGGCGACCTGCGTCTCTCCGCCAACCAGAAATGCTGGCCCGCTCAACAGCGCATGGAAGAAATCGTGATGGGCGCGGTGCGCGACGCGGGGGCCGAGATTCGGCGCGGCCATCCCTATGACACCGCGCTGGGCCACGGATTCATCGGCAGCCAGCGGCACGGCATGGAAGTTTTTCGATCCATCTCTGCGACCGCTCCGCTGATCGTCGCCGAAGCCGTGTGGCAGTACAGTCACCATGTGCTCGCCGGGCTGATCACGCATCGCGGGCCGATCCTGACCGTCGCCAATTGGAGCGGCGAATGGCCGGGTCTGGTCGGAATGCTGAATCTCAACGGATCGCTGACCAAGGCCGGTGTGAAATACACGTCGCTGTGGAGCGCCGATTTCAGAGACGATTTATTTCTCAAGGGCCTGCGCCGCTGGCTGAAGGGGGAGCCCGTGGTGCACGACACCAGTCACGTGCGTCCGCTGAGCGCATTCAAACTTCCCGCCGAATCCGCCGCGACGGGCCGCGCTGTGGCACAGGAACTCCGCGCGCAGAAAGCCATTATGGGAGTGTTCGACGAAGGCTGCATGGGCATGTACAACGCCATCATCCCCGACGAAATTCTGCATCCCACAGGAGTATTCAAGGAGCGGCTGAGCCAGTCGGCGCTCTACGCCGCGATGCGCGAGGTTTCCGATGGCGACGCGCGCGGCGTTTTCGGATGGCTGCTTGCCAGGGGCATGAGGTTTCACTTTGGCCCGAATCCCGAGACCGACCTGACCGAAGCGCAGGTGCTGGATCAGTGCCGCATGTACGTCGCGGCTGTTCGAATTGCGGATGAGTTTGGGTGTGCGACGATCGGCATCCAGTATCAGCAGGGTTTGAAGGATCTCGCGCCTGCGTCGGATCTGGTGGAAGGCCTGCTGAACAATGTGGATCGTCCGCCCGTGCAGATCAACGGTCGCGTTCTGTTCGAGGGCGAAGCGCTGCCACATTTCAATGAGGTCGACGAATGCGCGGGACTCGACGGCCTGCTCACGTATCGCTTGTGGCGACGCTTGGGTCACGATCCCGAAAATACGCTTCACGACCTGCGCTACGGCGAGGATTACGACGGTCGGTTCGTGTGGGTCTTTGAGATTTCAGGATCGGCGCCGCCCAACCATTTCGCGGATGGGTATGCAGGCGCCTCGAGTGAGCGGCAACCGCCCATGTATTTTCGCCTGGGCGGCGGAACCATCAAGGGCATCAGCAAGCCGGGTCCCGTGATCTGGAGCCGAATTTTCGTCGAAGGCGGCGCGCTCAAAGCGGACCTGGGGCTGGCGGAGGCGATCGAGTTGCCGCTCGAGGAAACCGAGCGCCGCTGGCAAGCGACCACGCCGCAGTGGCCCATCATGCACGCGGTGACCCGCGGCGTTTCGCGCGATCAGATGATGGCGCGTCACAAGGCGAATCATATTCAAGTGGTCTATGCGCCAGATTGGCAGCACGCGAATCTCGCGCTGGCGGCGAAAGCGGCGGCGTTCGCCGAGCTGGGTATCGACGTGAGCATCTGTGGCGTGACACCTGAGGAATTATGCGCGTAGGGCTTATCGGAACGGGCGCGATTTCGCACAAGCACGCGCAGGCGTACAAGAACATCGGATTCGAAGTGGCGGCGTGCACTGACATCAACGCCGCCGCGGGTGAAGCGTTCGCGGCCAAGTGGGGTGGAGATTTCGTCAAGACCTGGGAAGAGGTCTGCCGTCATCCCAAGGTCGATTACGTGGACGTGTGCACCTTCCCGGATTTTCGATTGCAGCCGCTGGAGCTGTGCGCGGCGAACAAAAAACACATCCAGGTGCAGAAGCCGATCGCGACCAACATCGCAACCGCGCGGGCTATGGTCGAAAAGGCGCGCGCGGCGGGGATCGTGCTGGGCGTGGTGAGCCAGCATCGATTCGACGATTCGTCGCAATTCTTGAAACGCGCAATCGGCGCGGGGCGGCTCGGAAAGATTCTGCAAGCCGACGCGTATGTGAAGTGGTATCGCTCGGCCGAATATTATTCGCGCCCGATCAAGGGAAGTTGGGCGACCGAGGGTGGCGGCGCGCTCATCAACCAGGCGATCCATCAGGTGGACGTGCTTCTGTGGCTGATTGGGCGCGTAAAGCATGTCTGGGGTGAGTGGCAGCTCGGCGCGTTGCACAAAATCGAATCGGAAGATGTGCTGACGGCGGTGCTGCGCTATGCGTCGGGCGCGACCGGCGTGATTCAGGCGTCGACCGCGATGTGGCCGGGGTACACCGAGCGCCTCGAAATTCACGGGACCAAGGGCACCGCGATTATCTCGGGCGACAAGCTTACCACCTGGGATGTGGACGCCGACGCGTCCGGGAATTCCAGCGACCCCGCCCCCGTAGACCGCAACGTCGCGAGCGGCGCATCCGATCCCATGGCGATTTCACTCGAGCCTTTCGAGCGCCAGTTCCGCGACCTGGGCGAAGCGATTCGAACCGGCCGCAAGCCGCTGGTCGGTGGCGAGGAAGGTCGCGACGCGCTGGAATTGGTCGATGCGATTTACCGCTCGTGCCGCGAAGGCACAAAGGTCGCGCTTGACGCCTGAGCCAATGCGCACCTTGCGCGTGCCTGCTTCGAGCGCAAACCTCGGGCCCGGTTTCGACGCGCTCGGGTTGGCGATCGACGCGCACCTGGTCTGCCGCTTCCGCGCGGCGCCGCAGCTTGCGATCCGCGCGACTGGTCGCGATGCGGCGCGGATTTCGACGGGCGAAGACAACCTGATCTGGCAGACGGCACTTGCGGTCGCGGCGGATGTGGGTCGTATGTGCCCGTCCATCGAGCTCGAAATCGCGAATGAAATTCCGATCGGTAAAGGTCTGGGCTCGAGCGCCGCGGCGCTGGTTGCGGGCGTAGTGATCGCGAACGAAGTACTCAAGCTCGAATGGCACCGATCGCGTGTGCTCAGTGAAGCCGCGAAGATCGAAGGCCATCCAGACAATGTCGCGGCCTCCGTGCTGGGGTCACTAGTCGCGAGCGCAATCGATGCGGAGCAGCGGGTTCGTTTCGTACGCCTGGAAATCGATCCAAAGATCGAGATCTCGGTAGTGGTGCCCGATTACGAATTACCAACTTCAGAGGCCCGCCGCGTATTGCCCGATTCGTGCTCGCGTGACGACGCAATTTTCAACGTGCAACGGAGCACGTTGTTAATCGCAGCTCTTACGACCGGGACGCTTGAGGCGTTTCCAATGGCGCTCGAAGATCGATTGCACCAGCCGTATCGCTTCGCTCTGGTTCCGGGCCTGGAAGAAATCGTGAAACTTGCCGCGCCTGGTCTGCTCGGATGCGCGCTGAGCGGCGCGGGACCGTCGATCCTGGTGTTTCACGAGCGCGGCCGTGGCGACGTGTGCCGGCTCGTCACAGATGTGTTCGCGCAGCATGGAAGCGCCTCAGAAGTGCTGCCGGCGAGGATCGCGATCGCAGGCTACACCCTCAGCTGATCTGCGTTGATCTGCGTCCATCTGCGGCTCCTAAGCTAAAATGGACCAAGAATGTTTCCCCGCAGTTACAACGTCGGACCCGTCGCTATCGCGCCTGCTACCGTGCTCGCGCCCATGGCCGGCGTCACCGACACGGTTTTTCGCCGCCTGATTCGCGCGCAGGGCGGCTGCGGGCTGATCATGACCGAGTTCACCAGCTCGCACGGCGTCGTCGCGAATTCGAAATCCATCAAGCCGCGCCGAAGTTTCCGCTATCTCTATTTTCAAAAAGACGAACATCCCATCTCCGCCCAGCTTTTCGGATC
>DASYPO010000173.1:0-20455 GCA_036006545.1 Bryobacteraceae bacterium | reverse complement strand
ACCTGCGATTGTAGATGCTCGAAGTGGGCGAGGTCGGAAGTGATCACGATGCCGCCTTCGCCCGCCGTCATGAGCTTACTTTCCTGAAAGCTGAAGCAGCCGAGATCGCCGATCGAGCCCGCGCCCCGGCCACGATAACTTCCGCCGTGCGCGTGCGCGCAGTCTTCGATGACCTTGAGGTTGTTCTCGCGCGCGAGCTGCATCAGGCCGTCCATATCGGCGAAACGCATGGCCAGATGCACCGGGAGAATGGCTCGGGTGCGCGGAGTAATTGCCGCGCGCGCTGATTCGACGCTGAGGCAATACGTATCCGGATCGACGTCGGCAAAGATCGGTACGCCGCCTGCGAAGAGCACTGCGGTCGCGGTTCCGTCCCAGGTGTACGCGGGCACGATCACTTCGTCGCCGAACTTAATGCCGGCGGCTTGCAGCGCGGCGACCAGCGCAATGGTCCCGTTGGCGAGGCACAATCCGTATTTCGCATTGTGCAGATCGGCGAAGCGCTGTGCGAACTCGCCGGCCCAGCGGCTGGGCACCGGATAGCCGCCCCAGTGTCCGCTCTCGACGACGGCGGCGACGCGTTCGCGATCCGCGGCGCTATGCTGCGGCCACCTTGAAAATTTCCGGATGCGCAGAGGAGTGCCACCCAAGAGCGCGAGGTTGGGGATCGCCACGGAGGTGAGGTTAGCACAGGCGCGCGGGGAGATTGGTACGCTGTACCTCATGCGAAGAATCCTTCTTTCGATCCTCGCCGGCGCCACGTTGCTCTGCGCACAGAACAAAATTTCTCCCGATAAGGAAGCCGCGATCAAGGCCGACCTCGGCGGTCAGATCGACGCCATGAAAAAGCAGGCGCAGGTGATGGTGGACAGCGTTTTCAGCTTCGCCGAGCTGGGTTTTCAGGAATTCGAAACATCGAAATACCTGACCGCGATTTTGGAAAAGGAAGGTTTCAAGATCGAACGTAACTACGCCGGGATACCGACCGCGTGGATCGCATCGTGGGGCTCGGGCAAGCCGGTGATTTCGCTCGGGTCGGACATCGACGACATTCCGCAGGCGTCGCAGAAGCCCGCCGTCGCATGGCATGAGCCGATGCTTGCGGGCGCGCCAGGCCATGGCGAAGGTCACAACAGTGGCGTGCCGCTGAACATTCTGGCTGCGATCGCTGTGAAGAAAGTGATGGAGCGCGAGAACCTCAAGGGCACCATTCGACTATGGCCGGGGGTCGCCGAGGAATTGGTCGGCACCAAGGCGTATTTCGTGCGCGCCGGAATGTTCAAGGACGTGGATGTGTGCCTGTTCACGCACGTCGCCGCAGACCTGGGAGTTTCGTGGGGGCCGACCTCCGGCAACGGGCTTGTGTCGGTCGAGTATCTGTTCAAGGGAGAGAGCGCGCATGCGGCAGGATCACCGTGGCGCGGCAAGAGCGCGCTGGACGCCGTGGAACTAATGGACGTCGGCTGGAATTTCCGGCGCGAACACCTGCGCTTGGCGCAGCGATCGCATTACGTAATCACCGACGGCGGCGATCAGCCTAACGTGGTACCGCCGACCGCAGCGGTCTGGTATTACTTTCGCGAAGCCGATTACGACCACATCATGGATCTGTGGCGCATCGGCGACAACATGGCGAAGGCCGCGAATCTGATGACCGACACGACGCATACATCGCGCCTGCTGGGCACCGCGTGGCCCGGCCATTTCAATAAGGCGATCGCCGAGGCGATGTACGAAAACATCAAGAAGGTCGGACTGCCGCAGTGGTCGGAGGACGATCAGAAACTGGCGAAGGCACTGCAGAAAGAGTTGAAGGTGCCGGAGCGTGGATTGAACACGCGGGTTCGCGAAATGCGTCCGCCGCGCCAGACCACGACGGATGGCGATTTCGGTGGCGAAGGTGGTCAGCAGAACCAGCCGACCGGCGGCGGATCGGACGATATCGGCGACGTTTCGTGGAACGTTCCGACCGTGACGCTGCGCTATCCGTCGAATATCCAAGCGGGTCCGGGACACAACTGGGCAAATGCGATTTCGATGGCGACGCCGATCGCGCACAAAGGCGTGATCGCTGGCGCGAAGGTGCAGGCGATGACGATGCTCGATGTCCTGCTGCATCCGGAATTGGTCGAGAAGGCTTGGGATTATTTCAAGAACGTGCAAACTAAGGACACGAAGTACAAGAGCTTCCTGCGTCCGGACGACAAGCCCGCGATTTTCCTAAACCAAAAGACAATGGACTTGTATCGGCCGCAGATGAAGCAGTTCTACTACGACGCGTCCAAGTACAACTCCTATTTAGAGCAGTTAGGGATCAAGTATCCGACGGTGAGGTAAGAACCTCACGGCAAATCCAGCGCCATGATCGAGCGCCGGTCGCGCACATAAAGCGTCTTGCCCGCTAACGACGGCGGTGTCCAACTGTTGCGCTCGAGTAGCGCGGCCTTCGAAAGAACCTGTACCCCGTCGGGCGATAGCTGCGCGAGAGAGAGGTTTCCATCTTCGTCGAGGATGATGAACTTTCCATCGGCATAAACGAAGTTGGCCTTGGGGAAACCACGCTCGCGCCATTTCAGCTCGCCGGTCTTGACGTTCACAGCGGAGAGCGGCGCGGGTCCGAAATCGCCGCTCGATCCGTAGACCAGGTCGCCGATGCGAAACATCGTGCCGTGGTGGTTGCGCAGATTATTGTTATGCCACAGCTCCTTGACGACGGTCTTATCGCCCTGGCGCGTGAGCTGCAGCGCGCGGCTCCCGCCGGAGTACGCGCAGCTTATGAACAGAATGCGATCGTCGCCCCACACCGGAAGCGCGATGTTCAAGCCCCAGTTCGTGGGGTGCGGGTGCGTCCACAGAATCTTCCCGCTGTTCGGATCGATTCCGGCGACGACGCCCTTCACATCGCCAGGCGCCTTGTCGTTGAGGAACGTGACGATCTGATCCTGCCCATCCAGTTTGATCAGCGATGGTGAGCTAGGCGCGTTCAGATAATCGTCCGCCGTGGCCCATGCGGTCGATCCGTCGGATTGCTTCAGAGCGACGACCGCGTGGCCCGCGCCGCCGATCGAGAGAATGATCGTATCTTTGTACGCCAGCGGGCTGCACGCGTATCCGCGACCCATGAAGGACGAGCCCGCGAAATCCTTGTACAGGTCCTTTTCCCAAGTGATTTTGCCGGTCTTCTTGTTGAACGCGAAAAGGTGCGCCAGGATTCCGACGGTGAAGACGCGATCGCCAACGACGAGCGGCGTGGAGTGCGGACCTGGGCCATTCTCCATGCCCATGCCCTGACGGATTTTCGCTTCGTAGGGATGCTCCCAAATGGTCTTACCGGATTTTGCATCGAGCGCGGCAACCACTTCTTCATCGCCGCGCCGATAC
The DNA here is from genome assembly GCA_036006545.1 of Bryobacteraceae bacterium. Classification (GTDB taxonomy): domain Bacteria; phylum Acidobacteriota; class Terriglobia; order Bryobacterales; family Bryobacteraceae; genus Palsa-187. The sequence goes on along the minus strand of DASYPO010000173.1, from coordinate 17,074 downwards.
ATCGTGTACAGCACGCCGTTATCGACCGCGATGCCGGAGTAGCCTTCGCCCAGCGCGCGGCTCCACAATTTCTTCGGGCCGGCGGCGGGCCACGTGGAAGCGAGCCCCTTCGATCCGGTCGACCAATTGCGATTCGGCCCGCCGAAGCCAGGCCACTCCGGCAGATCCGCCGTGGTCGTCAGCGATGCAAGAAGTAGGGTCAGCGTCAGCATCGAAAAACTCTCCGCGATCAGTTTACGCGCGCGGGCGCAGCGCCCGTTCCGCCGATTCCCGGCCGAGGATTAATATAGTCCGGATACTTCGGACGCTTCGGCGTGGGAGGCGGATTCTTCTCCAGCTCCTTGAGCGCGATGGCAACTGCGCGCTCCAGTTGCGGATCGTGACCGTCGCGTACCGCTTTCGGATCCTGATCCACTTCCACATCCGGCGCTACGCCGTGATTCTCCACTTCCCATTCGCCCGACGGACTGAAGAATCCGAAGTGCGGCGCGGTTACCGTTCCGCCATCCATCAGCGTCGGATAGCCGCCCACGCCAATCAGACCGCCCCAGGTGCGCTTGCCGACCAGCGTGCCGGTCTTGGTGTGACGGAACATCCACGGCATCGCGTCGCCACCGGAGCCGGCGAATTCATTGATCACCATTACCTTCGGTCCGAGAATCGACGCGGCGGGTGAACGATAAATCGCACCATAGCGCGGGCTCCACCAGGCCAATAATTGGCGATTCAGAACTTCGATCACATAGTCGGCCACCTGGCCGCCGCTGTTGAATCGTTCGTCGAGAACTACGCCCTGTTTTTCGACCTGCGCGAAGTAGTAGCGATTGAAACTGGTGAGACCGCCCTGCGCGGTGTCGGGCATGTAGACGTACGCCAGCTTGCCGCCGCTGAGCTGGTCGACCTTGCGGCGATTGCTTTCGACCCAAGCCTGATGACGAAGCTGCGCTTCACTGGTGGTGGGCGTGACGATGACGTCGCGCGCGTTTGATTCGTTGGTATCGGAGGAAACGCGCAGCAGCACCTGCTTGTTCGCGGTGCCCTCGAGGAAGCGCTGCAGATCGTCCGAGCCCCTCACTTCTTTTCCGTTGATGGAAAGAATGTAATCGCCCTCGGCGACTTTCAATCCGGGCTGTGCGAGCGGCGCGCGCAACTGCGGGTTCCAGCTCTCGCCGGTGAAAATCCGTTTGATGCGATAGCGCCCGTTGGAAATTTCGAAATCCGCGCCAAGCAGACCGCCAGGAACGGTGCGCGCCTGAGGCAATGTGCCGCCGCCGCCGCGCAGGTGGCCGGACGTGATTTCGCTCAGCATGTCGCGGAAGATGTAGTTCAGGTCGGCACGCGAGGCGACGGCCGCCAAATACGGCTCGTACTCTTTTTCGAGCTTCGCCGCGTCGACGCCGTGCAGACTCGGGTCATAGAAGTAGCTGCGCTCGATGCGCCAGACTTCGTGGTACATCTGCTTCCACTCGGCGATCGGATCCACATCGACTTCCATGTCGGCCAGGCGCAAATTTCCTTCACCGGGTTTTACCGGAACCGCCGCCGAGACGATGATGTACTGCGGTACCGCCGCTGGCCCGGGGGCTCCGGCTCCACGCCCACCGGCACCCTGAGGCGGTGCAATCCGCAGCAGCATTTTGTCGCCGTTCGCGGAGAGGTCCCACCCAGCGACGTTATCGGCAAGCTTCTCGGTCTTACGCGTCTTGAGATCGAACTTTGAGAGCGTGAGTCCGGCGCCGAATCCGCCGCGTCCCCCACCCGCGGTCTCGAGCAAGTAAAGCATTCCCGCGCGGCCAGTCTCGAGGCCGGCATAACCTCGCGCGGGCAGCGGCAGAGCAACGATGCGCTGCTGGATTTTGTCGAGGTCGATGCGCACCGGCTTGGGAGGCGTTTCGGGCGCCGGAGCGCCGCCTCGTCCACCGCGGCCTGGACCGTCGCCGGTAGCCGCGGGTCGGGGCTCACCCGGTTTCTCTTCGTCACTCTCGGGCGCGAGCGGAGACGGCACATCGTTCGGAAGCACGGCCAGATAGACGCTGCGCGTCACTTCGTGCTCATCGCTGGTCATATCCAGACCGCTCGATGTGGGTCCAAAATTTGTGCTGGCGGTGAAGTAGAGATACTGCCCATCGCGATCGAACACCGGATTGCGCGCATCGCTCAACCCGTCGGTGACCTGCGTGCTCTTTCCGGTTTCGAGCGAATAAACGAAAACCGCGTGCAGACGATTGGGCAGGTACTTTGAAAACGTGATCCACTTCGAATCGGCGGACCAGGAGAAGTCGCGCTGGACATCGCTGAAGTAATCGACGTCGACCTTGGTAAGCTTTCCGGTCGCGATTTCTAGATCCCAAATATTTAGCTGGTTGTCATTCATCGCGAAGTGCTTGCTGTCGGGCGACCACTGCGGATTGAAATAGTACGCGGCATTTCCGGCCAGCGGAATTTTCTTGGTGTCACCCGACCCGCTCTGTGGTTTGATGTGCAGCGCGTACTCGCCGGATTCGTCGGAGAAATAGGCGATCGATTTGCCGTCGGGCGACCAGGTGGGCGTGCGTTCCATTACGCCGGGCGTGCGCGTCAGGTTGCGAATATCGCCTTTTTCGGCGGGAACCGTCAAAACTTCTCCGTGCGCCTCGAACACTGCACGGACGCCCGTGGGCGAGATGCGCGCCGAGCGAATTTCACGCGCCACGTTCTGGATGCGCGGGCGCACTTCGGTGAGGTCGGCCGTGATGTCGATGTTGACGTGGTTGCTTTTCCCTGTGGCGATATCGAAAATGTGAATCTCGCCGAACTGCTCGTACACGATCCCGCCCGGGCCGGCGGTGGCCCAACGAATATCGCGGCCGGTGTTGTTGATCAGCTTCTTCACGGCCTTGCTTTGCGGATCGTAGCTAAACAGCGTCATGATGCCGTTGTCGCGATCGGAGAGGAAGTAGGTCATGTTTCCGATCCACATCGGGTTGATGTCGTTCGAATCGGCGCGCGGGACTTTCACGGTAGAGAGATCGGCGAAGTTGACCAGCCAAAGATAGCTCGCCTGGCCGCCGCGATAGCGTTTCCAAGCGACGAAATTGGCGAATCCGGGCGCGAACTGCCCGCCGTCGAGCGGCGCGTAGAGCATGCGTTTTCCGTCGGGCGAGTAGGCGCCGGTGCAGGCCATGGGCAGCGGCAGAACTTCTGGAAGTCCGCCTTCGACCGGCACCGTGAAGAGTTGCGTGTAACGCGAAGCACTCTCGCGGCCCGATCGGAACAAGAGGCGTTTGCCGTCGACCGTCCAGCCCACCAGGCGATCGGCATCGGGATGATAAGTGATGCGCTTGGGCACTCCGCCGCTCGCGGGCACGGTGAACACGTCGACGTTGCCATCATATTCGCCGCTGAACGCAATGGTCTGCCCGTCGGGCGAAAAAATGGCGTCGGTCTCGACTCCGGTCGCGGTGGTCAGGCGGGTCGCGATTCCACCCGCGCGCGGCACGCTCCACAAATCGCCGGCGTAGGTGAACACGATGCTGGTCTTGTTCATCGTCGGCTTCTGGAGCAGATGGGGCGTGGTCGATGCGCCGAACACGGTGGCGGAGAGAACGAACGAAGTAAGGGCAATGCGCAACTTCATGGAAGGGGAACCTCTGGATGACTAGCTTACCGAACTCCAGGAGGAACCGCACTCACGCGCGACATTGTTAGGGTTGCAGCAGATGGAGGTTCACGCCGACCGTCATATCCACAAGGATTGCCGCTAAGACCACCAACGGAACCACAAGGATAGTTAGCCACGGGCGCGAGCGCAACGCTGTAACGTTGCCGGTTGCGAATCCCAGTGACATCGGGATTACGCAGAGGAATATCACTCCCATCACCTGATTCCCAGTCGAAATGGGGCTTTCTTCGCCTCTGGAAAACCACCACAAAATGGCGTTGGAAAGTGCGATAGAAACGAGGCCGACCATCCAATACTTTGGACCGTGCACCCGGCGCAAGGCTACAGTAAGGACCACCAAGCACAACATGATGGCGATCAGGGCCACAAAGGATATGATGACACGTTGGCGCTCAGCGCAGTCGCCGCGCGTCCACTGTGTAGCCCATCAAGTTGTCCGATGACGACCGCTTGAGCCCCTGCCGCGCCAACTCTTCGAGGCGCTTCGCCTCCTTTTTGTTGCCCAGCTTGCCCAGCAGCGCAGCATAGCTGGTGCGATACGCGGCGAGATTTGGATGGTCTGGCGGCAGCGACTTCTCAGCAATGCGCAGGGCTCGCTCGTAGCACTCCTGGGCGCGTGTCGTGAGTTCGAGGCCCGCAAGCACCACGCCGAGATTGTGCAAACCGGCGGCGACCTGTGGATGATCGGGACCAAGCGTGTGCTCCCACGCGGCTGCGGCGCGTTCGAGCAGCGCCTGTGCGTCCACCAACTGGCGGCGATCCCGTAGCAACACACCGAGATTATTGAGCGCCATTGCGACGTCGCGATGCGCGGACCCGAGGATACGCTCGCGCGCCGCGAGAGCTTTTCGAAACAGCGCTTCGGCTTCGTCCATGCGCCGCTCGTCCTTGTAGGCAGTCGCGAGGTTCAACCACACGCCGGTGATGGGCAACCCATCAGGATCCTGAAATTCCAGCGCCCGCGCCGCCTGTTCCAGCGTCGATCGCGCCTTGGCCACCTGGCGCAATTCCAGATAAACTGCGCCCAGATTGCTGAGTGTCCGCGCGGCGTCGCGAGATTCACCGTCACCCAATCGGCGGCGCAGCAGCAGCGAGTCCTCGTAAGCACGCTGCGCGTCGCGAAAGCGTCCGAGCTCATAGTAGGCGCTCCCCAGGTTGTTGAGCGTCACGACCGCGTCCACGTCGCGCCGGCCAGCTTTCCGCGCCGCATCGCGCTGCGCTTCGAGCAGAGGAACCGCTTCGCGTGAACGCCCGCGCGCGATCAGTTCCTGAGGCTGCGTTTCAGCGCCTATGCACAGAGTGGAAAGAGCGGCCACACACAGCGCGGAAATACTCATATCCGCATGGATGTGCGTCGCGCGCTTTAGTCACGATCACGGATACCGTAAGTTCGACCGTTTCCTGTGGTCGCGGCGATGAATGGAGGCATGGCTCCGCTATCGGAGCCATGCGTGATCGGAGGGAGTAGGAAATTACAACAGGTGCGTTACGCGATCGACGTGAATGTTGCCCGAGCGCGTCTTCAGGCGCACCACGCGATGCGAGCGTCCGATTTGCCCGAAAGCAGAAGTGCCCTTGCCATCGGCTCCGCGCAGCACCAGCGGAAATGCGGATTTGACGAGGCCCGATCCGGTTTCGGCGCGAACTTCGCCACCCACCGCCGCCGCCATGTCCACGCGTACGTCTCCGCTGACCGTGTGTGCTTCAACATCCTGCTCCAGCAAATGCGTGGAGATTTCACCATCCACAGTCCGGCCGATGAAGCGCAGCCGGCGCGGAAGGCGCACTACGAAGTCGACTCGCAGGTCGTTCAGGATAACGTCGCCGCCCCCGCCGTTGTCCCAGCGGATATGCGCTTCCGAATCAGACGCGGTCACTTCGCGGAATCCGCCGCCGTGACTGGGTCGGCACTCAAAGGGACGATCCGAAATGGCGTTGGGATAAACCGCGCAAATCGTCACGCCGCCCTTGTGTTCGACAACCTCGATGTTGACGCCTTCGGGATCGCCTTCGCCGCGCTTGAGCGCAACGATTTCGATCTCGTCGCCGGTGGAGACTTCAGCGCGCACATTCCCGTGCACGTTGTTGATCTCCACGATTTGGCCGGTGGGGGCCCATCCGCGCCAACGCATCTCTTCCTGAACCGAACCGACGCCCACCGAAGGGCCGGCGAACATCGTAAAGGACGTGATTAACAGGACCGGCAGCAGCTTCATAGTTTAACCAGCTCCGTAGGGCGGTGATTCTGCACTTTAGGCGCCCTCGCCAATATATTGATTCCATTTGGTTTTGTTTGGAGTTCCAATTTACCGGTGTCCGCTCTTGGGACGTGAACCCACGAAACCGGACGTTTACTTCAGAAAACCGCTTTGACCGCTGCCAGTTTCGCAAAGCCGGTCGTTCATAGGATCGTCCAGCGCCAGGATTCGGCGGAGGGTCGGATCGAGCGCCGCCTGCGTCTCGGGACGCAACAGTTTTTTCTGATACTGCTGCTGGGGAACGTCACGACGGCAGTAAAATCCGTGCAGCGCGCGACGTTCCGCAGCGGTGCGATTCGCGGTGCCTCCGTGCCACAGGTGCGCGTTCATCACCACGACGGTTCCGGCGAGACCGGTCACCAGAATTTCTTCCGGATGAATGGCGTTCGGGTCGGCGAGCTCGTCCTGCGGTCGCCGACCGAGGCGATGCGATCCAGGAACCACGCGCAGCGCTCCGTTTTCTTCCGTGAAATCGTCGAGCATCCAGACCGTGTTGCAGACTGCGTAGCCGCGCTGGTCGGGAAGCAGGCCCATGTCGACGTGCAGCGGTTGCAGGCTGTTCGAATGCGGTGGGGCCGAGCGTACATTGAGGCTACTCAGCTTGAATTCAGGACCCAGCACAGACTCGACGAGTCCCAGGATCGGCGGGCTCGCGATCGCTTCACGAAACACTTCGCCCTTATCGACCAGGTTCGCCAGGCGGCGCGCGTTTTCTTCCTGGCGAAATTCCGAGCCCGCCCGTTCGCCTTCTTCGGCGAATAACTCGTCGACGCGCGTGCGCATGCGCTCCAGCATCTGGACGGACATGTAGCCGGGCAGGATGGTGAATCCATGATCGGCTAGCTCAGTGCGCTGTGCGTTCATTTCTAGCTCCTCCCATTTTGGCGGTTCGCGCGCGCCGCTGTGCGACCATGGAAGTTACCCCCTCAGGAGCTTTGATTCGTAGTGAACGATTCTCGCGATAAGTTCGCCCTACGCGGCGGTTTCTCTCTCGAAGATCTGTACGCGCGCGAGGGCTTGGTGCGTTTGGACGCGGCGTTTCTTACGCAACTGAAAGCGGCGGACACGGCCCTCTACGGGATGCTGATCGCAGCGCGGGAGAAACCCGCGGCGCTTGAAGGCAAGGCGCATTCGGAGTTGATCCTGGAACTCGCTCCGCACGTCGACACGTTTGTCGGCGAGCTGTTCGGGGTCACGCAAGAACTGCGCACGCTAGCAAGTGCGCAGCAAGCATTGGACCCCCTGTATCACGTGAAGCGCCAATTTGTACAGCGGAAAGCGCTGACCGGTGTAACGCCGGAGCAAGCGTCGGCGATCGACGGTGGCGCACTGGCACACTCCCTCGAAACTTTCTTCGACGAGCCGCTGACCGAGCTGAGTTTCGCGAAGCACGTCGCGAAATGGATGTCGGCCGCGGAATCGGATAAGGAAGCTTTCAAGAACGAGCTTGGGATCGCGGCGCGGTATGCGGCGTGGGCCACGCTCTCACCCGCGGGAAAAGCGAAATACAAGGACGGCGTGCTCTTCAAGACGCCGCACAAACTGGACCCGACGCACCTGGTGCCGGTGGAATCCATTACCTACGCGGGCGTTCCCAAGCTGCGCCTTTCGCCGGATCACTGGCGGCGTCGCGAAGGATTTCAACTCACTGATCCTGGCATGGACACGCTGCACGCGTTGGATCACGTGCACTATTGCATCAAGTGTCACAACCAGGCGAAGGATAGCTGCTCGACTGGTTTGAAGGAAAAATCGGGCGAGTTTAAGAAGAGTCCGTTGGGCGTGACGCTGGCGGGCTGCCCGCTCTCGGAGAAAATTTCCGAGATGAATGTCGCCAAGCAGCATGGCGACGCGATCGGCGCGCTCGCGATCGTCATCATCGACAATCCCATGGCGGCCGCCACCGGCCACCGCATCTGCAACGACTGCATGAAAGCCTGCGTGTTCCAAAAGCAGGACCCGGTGGACATTCCGCAGATCGAAACGCGAACGCTCAAGGATGTTTTAGAGCTTCCATGGGGTTTCGAGATTTATAGCCTGCTGACGCGCTGGAATCCGCTGAATTTCGATCGTCCGCTGCCGCGTGCGGCGACCGGCTACAAGGTTCTGGTGGTCGGCCTGGGCCCCTCGGGATTCACGCTGGCGCATCACCTGATGAACGACGGCCACACGGTGGTCGGGATCGACGGGTTGAAGATCGAGCCGCTCGATCCCGCGATTTCGGGCGTCGATGCGCTGGGCAACCGCCAGGCGCCGCGCCCCATTCGCGACCTGCACGAGATTTACGAATCGCTGGACGATCGGGTGATGGCGGGCTTCGGCGGCGTGGCCGAGTACGGCATCACGGTTCGCTGGAACAAAAATTTCCTCAAAGTAGTCCGCCTGCTTATCGAGCGGCGCAGTGAATTCGCGATGTTCGGCGGCGTGCGTTTCGGCGGCACGCTGACTATCGAAGACGCGTTCGCCCTGGGTTTCGATCACGTCGCGTTGTGCGCTGGTGCGGGTCGGCCGACCATCGTGCCCATGGATAATTGCCTGGCTCGCGGCGTGCGCCAAGCGTCCGATTTCCTGATGGCGTTGCAGCTCACCGGCGCGGCCAAGAGCGATTCCGTCGCGAATCTTCAGCTCCGCATGCCGATCGTGGTGATTGGCGGCGGACTGACGGCGATCGACACGGCGACCGAGTCTCTGGCGTACTACGTCGTGCAAGTCGAGAAATTTCTATCGCGCTACGAGCGCCTCGTCGAAGAGCGCGGCGATATCAAGGTCAAGGCGGGATGGACTCCTGAGGACGCGATCATCGCCGCTGAGTTCCTGGCCCACGGACGCGCCATTCGCGAAGAGCGGGCTGCCGCCGCGCGCGAGGGTCGCGAACCGAAACTCATCGATCTACTGAATTCGTGGGGCGGCGTGACCATCGCGTACCGCCGCCGCATGATCGATTCGCCCAGCTACACGCTGAATCATGAAGAGGTCGCGAAGGCACTCGAAGAAGGCGTGCTGTTTGCCGAGGAACTGACGCCGGTCGGGGTGGAGATCGATAAGTACAGCGCCGCGAATGGACTGAAGGTGAAGAAACCGTCGGGCGAATTGATCACGCTTCCGGCACGCAGCATTCTGGTGGCGGCAGGTACGCAGCCGAACACGGTCGCAGGCCGCGAGGATCCGCAGAATCTGCATCTCGACGGGCGCTACTATCAGGCCGTCGACGAGGACGGGAATCCCGTGAAGCCGGAAAAGCTCGCCAAGCCGCGCGACGTGCGCGTGCTGACGTCGTTGCGTGACGACGGACGCGCGATCAGTTTCTTCGGCGATCTGCATCCGTCTTTCGCGGGTAACGTCGTAAAAGCGATGGCGAGCGCCAAGCAAGGTTATCCGGTCGTCTCGCGCCTGTTGGCGCGCCGGACACCGACCGAACCGGCGCCGCAGGAATTAGTCGCGAAGCTGAATCGCGAGCTGCGCGCGGTGGTCGAGGATGTGATTCGCCTCACTCCCAACACCATCGAAGTAGTGGTACGCGCTCCCATGGCCGCGCGTGCGTTTCAACCCGGCCAGTTCTATCGCCTGCAAAACTACGAAGCGTTCGCCAAGCGATCCAACGGAACGCGACTGGCGATGGAGGGACTCGCGTTGACCGGCGCGTCACTCGATCACGAGCGCGGCCTGCTGTCGACCATCGTTCTCGAAATGGGAGGATCGTCGGATTTGTGCGCGCTGCTCGAGCCCGGGGAGCCTGTAATTCTGATGGGTCCGACCGGAACTCCGACGGAGACCAACGCCCGCGAGACGGTACTGTTAGCCGGTGGCGGCCTGGGGAACGCGGTGCTGTTCTCGATTGGGCAGCGGCTGCGATCGCTCGGATCGCGCGTGTTGTATTTCGCCGGATACAAGAAGCTCGCCGATCGATTCAAGGTGGAGGAAATCGAGCGCGCGGCGGACGTCGTCGTGTGGTGCTGCGATGAAGCGCCGAGTTTCCCGCCGGAGCGTAAAAAGGATTTGAGTTTCACCGGCAACATCGTCGACGCGATGGTTGGGTATGCACGGGGCGACCTCGGTCCGGTCGAGATCGAGCTGGGCGAAGTCGATCGGTTGATCGTGATCGGGTCGGATGGAATGATGCGCGCGGTGCAGGGCGCGCGCCACACCGTGCTGAAGCCTTATCTGAATCCCGAGCATCATGGCATCGCGAGTATCAATTCGCCGATGCAGTGCATGATGAAGGAAATTTGCGCGCAGTGTTTGCAGCTCCACAAGGATCCGGTGACGGGCGAGGAGACGATTGTGTTTTCTTGCTTCAACCAGGATCAGTGGCTCGACAACGTCGACTTCGACATTCTGCGCACGCGTCTGGCACTGAATGGCGTGCAGGAGAAGGTCACCAAGCAGTGGATCGACCGGTGCCTGAAACAGTTGCGAGTACGCGAAGAAGTCGCCACGCGCTAACGCAGGCAATCTTGTTGCCTTCCTAATCCGTAGGTACGAAGCGCGCGCTTTCCCGATCCTTCCGCACCCGGCTCACCGGAAACGCCTGGTTGTGCATCACGACGTAAACTCCCGGCGGTAGATTGCGCGCCGCGAAAAAACTCTCGGTGAGGTTCTGCAATCCGTCGCTCGATTCAAATCCCAGCGGCGTCATCGCACCTGTCAGGATGATCGGATATTTCAATTTCCCTAACGCCGTTTCAAGGTAGCGCCCCGTCTCGACCATCGTATCGGTGCCGTGCGTGATAACGATCGGCGCGTCGAGCTTCCCGCGCACCGTTTCTAGAACGCGCTCACGATCCTGATCCGTCATCTCCAGGCTGTCTTTGTTCATCAACCGCGTAGTGTCGATTTCAAGATCGGGCAGTCGCAGCCGCGCGAGGTAACGCTCGATTCGATCCTCCACGTTTTCCACCGACCCGCGCTGTTCCGAGTAAATCTTCTCGATGGTCCCGCCGGTGGTGATGACGTGAATCTGCTGCATGATAGCGGCATCTAAGATGGTAGAAGATGGCGAAGCAGTCCGTCACACTTACGGTCACCGGCATGCGTTGCGCAGCGTGCCAGTCGCACGTCCAGAAGGCGCTCGACAGCGCGCCGGGCGTCGAAAAAGCCGCCGTTAGCCTCATGAACGGCCTGGCAACGGTGGAGTACGACGCGACGACCACGGCACCTGAGAAGTTGGCGCAAGCGATTCGCGCGACCGGGTATGAGGCCGATCTTCCGATCGGTGGGCGCAGCGCGTTTGAAGAGCAAGAGGAACGGGAGCGATCGCAAGCGAGCGAAGCACGCGAGTTGATGATTCGTGCGGTCGTGACGCTGGCGCTCGGCGCTGCAGCAATGTCCGTGCCGATGGGTAACGCCACCGTCCGATACGGGCTGCTCATCACAACTCTGGGAGTAATGATCTGGGCTGGCGGCGGAATCTACTCCGGTGCGTGGCGCGCCGCACGTCACGGCTCAGCTGACATGAACGCGCTGGTCGCGCTCGGCACTGGCGCGGCATTTCTGTATTCCGCGGCGGTCACCGTCGCGCCCGGCTTCTTCCACTCGCGCGGCATCATGCCCGACGTGTATTACGAAGCCGCGATCCTGATCCTTGGTTTCATCGTGTTGGGCCGCGCACTTGAAGCTCGCGCCAAACGGGAAACTTCGAGCGCGCTACGCAAGCTGATCGGTCTTCGTTCGACGATGGCCCGCGTCATCCGCCGTAATCAGGAAGCTGAAATCCCGGTCGAGAACGTAATCCGCGGCGACGTTGTCGTGGTGCGCCCCGGCGAACGCTTGGCCGTGGATGGCGAGGTCGTCGAAGGATCCAGCTTCGTCGACGAATCGATGCTGACCGGCGAACCCGCTCCCGTTGAGAAGCAGGCTGGCGCAGCGGTCGCAGGTGGAACCGTGAACACCACTGGCAGCTTTCGTTATCGCGCGACCACCCTAGGGGAAGAAAGCGTGTTGGCGAGAATCGTCACACTGATGAAGGAAGCGCAGGCATCGCGCGCGCCCATCGAAAAACTGGCCGACAACATCAGCCGCGTGTTCGTACCCATCGTGATCCTGATCGCGATCGCGACTTTCGCCGGATGGATGCTCCTCGGCGGCGGGTTCGCGCGCGCGGCGGCCGCAGCGGTCGCCGTGTTGATCATCGCGTGCCCGTGCGCGATGGGCCTGGCAGTTCCGGCGGCGGTGACCGTCGCTACAGGTCGCGGAGCTGAACTGGGCCTGCTCATCAAGGGCGGCGAGCCGCTTCAGAAAATGCGCACGCTCACCACCATCGTGTTCGACAAGACTGGAACCATCACCGAAGGACGCCCGCGCGCCACATCCTCTGAAGTCGGCGACGACGCGTTGCGTCTGGCTGCCGCAGTCGAGCGCCGCTCCGAACATCCGCTGGCGGGCGCCGTGATTGCCCTTGCCGAATCGCGCGGCTTGGCGATCCCCGAAGCAACCGACGTAGTCGCGGTTCCGGGTCACGGGATTCGCGGAACAGTCGAGGGACAACTGGTGCAGATCGGCGGCGCGGGAGTCGCCGTCACAGTGGATGGCAAGCAGCGTGGCGGCATCGTGGTCGCCGACACGATTCGTCCAACGTCGAAAAATGCGGTCGAGCAACTGAAGCGGCTCAACCTGGATGTCGTGCTACTTACCGGCGACCGCGCCGAAGCCGCAAACGAAATCGCCCGCCAAGTCGGTATCGAGAACGTCATCGCGGGCGTGCGCCCGGAAGGAAAAGTTGAGGAAATTCGACGCCTGCAACGCGAAGGTCGCATCGTCGGCATGGCGGGCGACGGAATCAACGACGCCCCCGCGTTGGCACAAGCTGATGTCGGCTTCGCCATGGGCACCGGCACCGATATCGCAATCGCGGCCGGCGATGTCACGCTGCTTCGCGCGGATTTGACCGGTGTGGCGCGCGCTATCGCGCTGTCCCGAGCCGCATGGCGCGTGATGCAACAGAATTTGGTTTGGGCGTTCGGCTACAACGTAATCGCCATCCCAGCGGCTGCGCTCGGACTTCTAAATCCGGTAATCGCCAGCGCGGCCATGGCGGCCAGCTCGGTGAGCGTGATCGCCAACAGCCTGCGCCTGAGACGTCTGAAAATCTGACGCGTTACCTGCCCGCGGCGGCGTTCATGGCTTGCGGCGCGGCTTCTTCTTTATAGAAATATGCTCCTGCCAGGCCCGCTGCCAGCATTTCCACCAACGCGATCGCGGTGAGCTTCAGCATCAACGCCAGCGGAAATATGTGCGTGATCGCGTTGAAGGAATTTGGAATCGCGGCTCCCAGAATCCATACCAGCGCGCCTGCGCACATCGCGGTATTGGCGCCCGCGCCCAGCCGGGGCCGCATCGCGGCGTAGGCCAGCATCATCAACATGCCGAATGCGAATCCAGCGAGATTGAAGAACACGATCTGCTTCACCGAGAACGTCGGTGTTTTTCCGAGCGCGGTCATCGCCGCCACCCAGTCCGCTTCGAATACAACCCCGTTGACCAACCCCTCGATTGCATTGATCACCACGCCCGCTACCAAGCCGCCCAGAAGCACGCGGCTCATGTTGATTTTCCCCATAGATAAGCTCCTTACGTAATTTGGCTTTTATGTTTTAGCCGTTACGTATCGCTACGGACGCAAAGATTTTAGTGCGGCTTTCCGCCAAACGCAAGGGTTATAATTCCGACTATGCCTAGTACCCGCCCCGTCGCACTGTGGACCATTCTGTTCGCCTTCACGGGCGCCGCAGCCGCGCAAACCGTCGCCGGCGCGCATTTTCATCACCTCCATCTGAACGTGACGGATCCTAAGGCAAACATCGAGTTTTATACGACCAAGTTCGACGCCGAGCCTGCCAAATTCGCGGGACTCGTCGACGCCGTGTGGGCGCAGAAAAGCTGGATGCTGTTCCAGAAGGCGAATACGCCGCCGGTGAGCGAGATTACCAGTACTATCTGGCATTTCGGTTGGGGCGCGGAGGACATGAAGGCGACCTATCAGAAGCAGCTCGACTCCGGTACGAACTTCCAGACTCCCCTCACCGACATCAGCGACCTGGCTGGTGGTCAGGCTGGATCGGGGCGATTTTTCTATGCTTACGTCGACGGTCCCGATCACGCGCTCATCGAGTTGAACACCGCACAACATCATCGCTTCGGTCATCTGCACATGCTCAGCGAAAATCCGGTTGCCGCGGGTGATTGGTACAAGAAGCATTTCGGGCAGACCGTCCGCTCCACCGATCAGAAACGGATGTATCGCGACGTCCAAGTGGCCCCCAGCGCATCCTTCAATTTCGACAACGTGAATGTGATCATCTATCCGATGGAGTACGCGATATCGTCGAAAATGCCGGGCTGGGAGAATCGCAAGACGTTCGAATCCACCAAGGGCCACGTGGTGGATCACATCGGAATCAGCGTCGACAATTTGGAAGACGCCATGGCCAAGCTAAAAGCGGAAGGCGTCAAGGTGACCGACGAAATTCGGTCGCTGGCCGGCGGCAAGATCAAGTTCGCGTTCATCGAAGGGCCCGATAAACTGCGTATCGAAGTCATTGAAGGCCACGCCAAAAAGGAATAATGTGAAGATTCACGGGAAGACGGCTCTCGTAACCGGCGGTGCGTCAGGGCTCGGAGCAGCGTGCGTCGAAATGATTCGCGCCGCGGGTGGCCGAGCTTTCAGCATCGATATCTCCGAGGGCGCGGATTTTCGCGCCGACGTCTCGAGCGCGGAAGCGATTGAAGAAATTTTCAAGAAGTTGGACGGTCCACTCCACATCTGCATCAATTGCGCGGGTATCGGTTCGTCGCCTACGCGCGTGATTGGGAAAGAAGGACCCGTGCCGCTGGATTGGTTCGAGCGGGTCATCCGCGTGAACCTGATCGGCACCTTCAACGTGACCCGGCTCGCGGCCGCGCGCATCGCCGCCAATGCTCCTGACGAAGGCGGGGAGCGCGGCGTGATCATCAACACCGCGTCGATCGCGGCGTTCGACGGTCAAATCGGGCAGTGCGCTTATTCGGCATCGAAAGGCGGAATCGTCGGACTGACTCTTCCGCTGGCGCGCGACCTCGCTCGTCATGCAGTACGCGTGATGACCATCGCGCCGGGCATCTTCGACACGCCGTTACTCGCCAAGCTACCCGAAGAAGCGCGCGTATCTCTTGGCGCGGCGGTTCCACATCCGGCGCGGCTCGGTAAGCCGGCGGAGTTCGCGCAGCTCGCCCAGCAGATCATCGAGAATTCGATGCTGAACGGCGAAGTGATTCGGCTGGATGGGGCGCTTCGAATGGCGCCCAAGTAACCTATGCGGTGGTGCCTGCTCGTTCTGCTGCCCGCGGCGATGTTTGCGCAGCGAACTGAGCTTCCCGAATTCGTTCACGGGGACGAGTGCCTGTTCTGCCATCGCGCCGACATTGGGAATCTGTGGTCGAAGAATCGCCACGGCGTGACGCTGCGCGAACGTGCCGACGCCGTCGATCTCGTCGCGAAGCTGAAGCCGCCACCCGAAGTGACACACCTGCTCGGCAGTCGCGATCATGTGCGCTTCTTAAAAAAGAGCGGCTACAACAAATTCGACATCCTGGAGCCGGACGGCAAGTGGAACAGCACGAAGTTCGGCGATCGATGCGCGGGATGTCACGCGACCGCGGTGGACTCGAAGACCAAAGTGTTTACCTATATCGGTCTCGATTGCTACACCTGCCACGGCGTGGTGGATCTGAATCACACCAATGACACGTCGCTGATCTGGTTGTCGAAGAAACGCCGCCGCGATGTGCAGGAAATCACGACTACCTGCGCGCAATGTCACCTCCGCGAAGTCGCGAAATCGAAAAGCACCGGCTTGCCTTATCCGGCGAACTTCGTGGTCGGCGACGATCTATTCAAAGACTACGAAGTTGATTATTCGATGCTCGATCAGCTCAATCCCGGCGATCGCCACGTGGTGCGCAATGTGATGGACGTTGTCAAAAACGGTTCGGATGTGACCTGCCTGAGCTGCCATCGCGTTCACAATTCTTCGACGCAAAAACATCGCCTGGTGCTGACCAGCGCGGCTTGTCTCGATTGCCACAACGCCGAAGGACCGAAGAAAAACGTCAAGACTTACACGGTACACAGCAAACTATGCGAATACTGATTTACCTTCTGATCATCGCCGGCGGGTCGCTCGCACAGCCGATTCAATACAAGGAAGCTTCGATGGAAACGAAGCTGGTGCCGGGACCTCTGGAGTATGGCGTGCTGCTTCCGGAAGGCTACGATGCGGCCAAGGAGCCGTTTCCGCTGGTTATCAGTCTCCATGGCGGCGGCGGCAGCCGTGACGGTTTACGAACCATGCAGCCCGTGCTCGAAGAAGTGTGGCGCACCGGCAAGTTATCGAAAGCCGTAGTGGTCACACCTAGCGCGAAGCGATCGTTTTACATGGACTATCGCGACGGATCGGAGAAGTGGGAAACGCTGATCGTGGGACCGTTCCTCGAATACATCCGCAAAACCTACAAGGTGCGCACCGATCGCCAGGGAACCCTGCTATTCGGTATTTCAATGGGCGGGATGGGCGGGCTGAGAATGGCATTCAAGTATCCGGAGAAGTTCGGAGCCGTCGCCGCGCTCGAGCCGGGCGTGGACCCCGCGCTCGAATGGAAGGACGTGCCCGCGCGCAGTCGATTCTGGCGCGCACCCGAGCTAATGGAGAGTATTTTCGGCAAGCCGTTCGACGATGCGTATTGGGCGGCGAGCAATCCCGCGACGATCGCCACGCGCGCTCCGGAGAAGTTGCGCAGCGTGAAGATTTACCTGGATTGCGGTAACCAGGATTCTTTCAACCTGCATGAGGCAACGGAATTCCTCCACCAGGTTTTATGGAACAAGAAAATTCCGCACGAGTATCATCTGGTGGACGGCGCAGATCATTTGGGCCGCACTTTGCGCCCGCGCATGATCGAAGGTTTCGGATTTCTGGAGCGCGCGCTCCATCCGCCGCCGGTGGATCCCGTAGCCGAGAATCTGAAAAAGCAACTCGCCCCTCTCAAGCAGGGGATCCCGTAGGTTTTACTTCGTTCTTTCGCAGTACGAAGCTTCGCGCCCTTCCGGGTTGCGAAAACTCACCGTGGGATGGCCCTTGGGCTCGTGATACATCGCGTAGAAATTTCGGGGCATAACGCCGTC
>DASYPO010000172.1:0-2478 GCA_036006545.1 Bryobacteraceae bacterium | reverse complement strand
CTCATCAAATTCCCCCTTTTGTTACGTGATTGACGGCTGCGACCACCGCAAGTCTTCTTTGTGAAGCCCGCCGCCAGGACTCCACGCGGTTCAAAGCCAGTCTCACTTGTCAGAACCCTCATCCGTCGCTCCGGATGCCATGACATCGTCGATCGTGCGACCGACAACGTGCTCATCGAACCGCGCTCGAAGCCGGCGCTAGCAGCGTCTTCCCGGCGATCAGATCGGCGGCGCGCTCGGCAATCATGATTGTCGGTCCGTTGGTGTTGCCTCCTGGCACGGTTGGCATGACCGAAGCGTCGACCACCCTCAGCCCCTGCAATCCACGCACGCGCAGTTGCGGATCGACCACTGCCGCTGGCCCAGTCCCCATCGCGCAGGTCCCGACGGGATGATGGCCGACCTCAGCCGTGCGCCGGACAAACGCGTCAAGGTCGGCGTCGGAGACGACCTCGGCGCCAGGCGAAGTCTCGCGCTCGATCAGCGGGCCGAGCGGTGGCGTATTGTAGATGCGCCGTACCAATCGAATGCATTCGCGCGCTGTCGCGCGATCGCCTTCGGTTCCAAGAAAATTGAGCCGGATACGCGGAGGGTCACGCGGATCAGCCGAGCGCAGACGCAATTCGCCGCGACTTTCGGGATAATTGATCGACGGATATCCCTCCAGCATGTGCTGTTGCGGCGGCGTGATCCCGGGAAACCAAACCTTGGCGTCCATGCGCGTCGAGTTGAAGAAGAGCTGAATGTCCGGTCGCTCGACATCGGGCCGGCTGCGCACGAAGGCGAGCGCGGTCAATGCCTGGGTCGCGAAATCGCCCTTGCGGAACAAGGCCCACTGCAACACAGAAAGTGCAACGCGATCGGCCCGCAGGCGGCTCAGAAAGGTGATCGGCTGCTTGATCGCGAATTGAATGTGAAACACCACATGTTCGGATAGATTCTTGCCGACCGCTGGGAGCTCGTGAACAGGGGTTATCCCGTGTTCGGCAACTTCATCGGCCGGCCCGATACCCGACAACAGGAGAAGCTGTGGTGAGTTGTAGCTCCCACCGCACAGGATCACCTCGCGCCTCGCGCGAACGGAAACACGCTTGCCGTTCGCGACGTAGGTGACGCCCGTCGCGCGCCCCTTCTCGATCAGGACCCGCTCCGTCAGGGCACCGATCTTCACGGTGAGATTGGCACGCTTCAATGCGGGGCGGAGATAGACCGCCGATGCGCTGCTGCGCACACCATTCTTGATCGTCAGGTCGACGATGCCAAAGCCCTCAGGCTGCGCTCCCGAGAAATCGTCGGTCATCGGAATCCCCGCGGCAATCGCCGTGTCGCGGATCAAGCCGAAATTCAGGTTGGAAACATCGGTTGGGCTGACGCCGAGCGGTCCTGCGCCGCCGTGATAATCGCCTTCGCCTCGCCAGCTGCCCTCCGCGCGCTTGAAATAGGGAAGAACGTCGGCATAGCTCCAGCCTTCGCACCCGGACTGGCGCCACAGGTCATAATCGCGCGGGTGTCCGCGCACGTAGAGCATGCCGTTGATTGACGAAGAGCCGCCCAGGACCTTGCCGCGTGGAAGCGAAAGGCGCCGCCCGTCGAGAAACGGCTCCGGCTCCGTCGCATAATTCCAGTTGAACTTGGGACCGCGCCAGATCTGGCGCCATGCCAGCGGTATTTTCATGAATATGCTGTTGTCCTTGCCGCCGGCCTCGAGCACGAGGACGCTGACTTTCGGATCTTCGCTCAAGCGGTTCGCCAATACACAACCGGCCGAACCGGCACCCACGATGACGTAATCACACTCGTCCACGCGCCCTCTCCCCAATTCCAGCAACCCGACTCAGATGAACATGTCGTTGTTGACGGGGAGGCCGTTCGCCTCGCAGTAACGCGTGTAGTGTTCGATGAACCAGAAGACATCGGCGGTGAAATCATACTCACCGTTGTCATCGAAGAATTCGATAGCGCCGTTCAGCCAGAACAGCGCCTTCATGCCATTCGGATCGTCGGAATAGAGCGTGTGCGCCGCTCCCGGGAGCTCGTAGATGAAGTCGCCGGGCCTGGCGATCCAGTCGTATTCGTAATAGCCCCAGGATCCTTCCAGAGTGATGGCCGACACGAAGCCGCGATGCTTGTGCGTGCCGATCCGCCCGCCGCTCTTGACCCACAGAATGTTGGCTGCTGCGTTGTTGCGAACGTCGAAGCACAGGTGCTTGATGGCTGCGACGTCGCCAAAAGGAATCCAGGGTGAGGATTTGTCATCGCCCGCGATATAGGCGCCTTCCTTTGCAAAGCGCCTGATCGCCTCCGAGTGTGGCTCATCCGGCAGCTTCACGATTTTGCTCGCGTCCCGCATTCCGTTTCCCCCCAAGAGCACTTGGCTCTCTTTTGGCCGAGGTAATCACCCCGGTCGGAAAGCGGTCAAAGAGGAAATCGCCGCTGCACCGCAACCGTTCATTCGAACGTCCGTCAAGCTGTTGATAA
>DASYPO010000171.1:0-11508 GCA_036006545.1 Bryobacteraceae bacterium | reverse complement strand
GAAATAGTTGATGACGTGCTCGGGCTCGCCCTGAAATTTCTTGCGCAGCGTGGGATCCTGCGTTGCGATGCCGACCGGGCAAGTGTTCAGGTGGCACTTACGCATCATGATGCAGCCCAGCGACACCAAAGGCGCGGTTGAGAATCCGAATTCTTCAGCGCCCAGGAGCGCGGCGATCACCACGTCGCGACCGGTCTGTAGTTTGCCGTCGGTCTGCACCACCACGCGGCTACGCAGATCGTTCAGCACCAACACCTGCTGCGTTTCGGCAAGCCCCAGCTCCCACGGAATTCCCGCGTGCTGGATCGAGGTCAGCGGCGACGCGCCAGTGCCGCCATCGTGTCCGCTGATCAGCACCACATCGGCGTGCGCTTTCGCGACGCCCGCGGCCACAGTGCCCACACCCGATTCGGCGACGAGCTTGACGGAAATCCGCGCGTTCGGATTCACGTTTTTCAAATCGTAGATGAGCTGCGCCAGATCCTCGATCGAATAAATATCGTGATGCGGGGGCGGGGAAATGAGTGGCACGCCGGGAATCGAATGGCGCACGCGGGCGATCGTTTCGTCTACTTTGTGACCGGGGAGCTGGCCGCCCTCGCCGGGTTTCGCTCCCTGCGCGATCTTGATCTGCAATTCTTCAGCGTTGACCAGATAGCTCGCGGTTACGCCAAAACGTCCCGACGCAACCTGCTTGATCTTGCTGCGACGCTCCGTTCCGTAGCGCGCTTCGTCTTCACCGCCCTCGCCGGTGTTCGAGCGGCCGCCGATCTGGTTCATCGCGATCGCCAGCGTCTCGTGCGCTTCTTTGCTGATTGACCCGAAGGACATCGCGCCGGTCGCGAAGCGCTTCACGATCGCAGTAGCGGGTTCCACTTCATCGATCGGCAGCGGACGGGCAGCTTCGCGCAGTTCCATCAAGCCGCGCAGCGTGCACAGATCCTTGCTCTGGCGATCGATCAGCGCCGTGAATTCCTCGAACGTTTCGAACTTGTTGCTACGCACGGCGTGCTGCAGCTTCGCGACGGTCTGAGGATTGAAGAGATGATACTCGCCGTCCACGCGGTATTGATATTTGCCGCCCAGGGTCAGCTCGGTCTCGGATTCAGTCACGCGACGGAACGCGTGATCATGCTTCTCCTTGGCTTCGCGCGCGAGCACCTCGAGTCCCACGCCTTGAATGCGCGACGGTGTGCCGGTGAAGTAACGATCTACCAGCGATTGATTTAGTCCAATAGCCTCGAACACCTGCGCGCCGCGATAGCTCTGCAGCGTGCTGATGCCCATCTTCGAGAAAACCTTGAGCAGTCCCTTGTTGATCGACTTCTTGTAATTCTTCAGCGCGGTTTCGAACGGCACGGTTACGCGACCGCGCTGAGTGAGCTCCTCAAGCGTTTCGATCGCGAGATATGGATTGACAGCGCTCGCTCCGTAGCCGATCAACAGGGCGAAATGCATCACCTCGCGCGGCTCACCGGATTCGATGATCAGCGCGACCTGCGTGCGTGTCCGCTCGCGCACCAGATGATTGTGCACAGCGGTTAGCGCCAACAGACTCGGAATGGGCGCATACTCTTCGTCCACGTCGCGATCGGAGAGAATCAGCAAACGGTAGCCGTCGCGAATCGCGCGTGACGCGCCGCGGCACAGCATGTCCAGCGCGCGCGTGAGCTCTTGCTCGCCGCCCGCCGCCAGGAAATGCGCGGGCAACGTGGTGGCCAGAAAATCGCCCCAGCTTACCCGTCGCAGTTTTTCGAGATCCAGATTCGTGAGAATTGGATGCGGCAGTTTCAGCGTATGGCAATGCTGCGGCGTTTCTTCGAGAATATTGCGCTCGGTACCGATGTAGCTGGTGAGCGACATGACCAGCTCTTCCCGAATCGGATCGATGGCCGGATTGGTCACCTGCGCGAATAGCTGCTTGAAGTAGCTGAACAGCGACTGCGGACGATTCGACAAACACGCGAGCGGCGTGTCGATTCCCATCGAACCGACGGGTTCCTCACCGTTGGTCGCCATCGGGCCTAGCAGCAGTCGCAGATCCTCTTCGCTGTATCCGAAGGCGCGCTGGCGCTGAACAATCGTTTTGGGCTCGAAACCGTAAAAGCGCGACGGCGCGGGCAGCTCGTCCAGCCGGATCTGATTTTCCGCCAGCCACTGGCCGTAGGGATTGCGCGTCGCCAAGCGATGCTTGATCTCTTCGTCGGGAACGATGCGCTTCTGTTCCAGGTCGACCAAGAGCATCTTACCGGGCTGCAGGCGGCCTTTGAATACGACCTCTTCCGGCTTCACCGGAAGCACGCCGGTTTCGGACGCCAGGATCAACTGATTGCCGGAGGTGACCAGGTACCGCGCGGGACGCAGACCGTTGCGATCGAGCGTTGCGCCAATTACACGGCCGTCCGTGAATGCGACTGCCGCGGGTCCGTCCCACGGCTCCATCAGCGACGCGTGATATTCATAGAACGCGCGCTTGTCGTCCGGCATGGTCGTGTCCTGATCCCACGCTTCGGGAATCAGCATGGCCATCACATGATCGAGACTGCGGCCGGCGATGGTTAGCATCTCGACGGCGTTATCGAGCGAAGCGGTATCGCTGCCGCCGGGCGCGATTACCGGAAAGATTTTGTTGATGTCGTCGCCGAACTGGTCGGACGCGAGCACCGATTCGCGCGCATTCATCCAGTTGACGTTGCCGCGCACAGTGTTGATCTCACCGTTGTGGCAGATGTATCGATACGGGTGCGCGAGCTGCCAAGTGGGAAACGTATTGGTCGAAAAACGCTGGTGCACCAGGCACATGGCGCTGCGCGTTTCGGGATCGGAAAGCTCGCCGTAAAAGGCGGAGATCTGCGGAGCCAGCAGCAGTCCTTTATATACGATGGTCCGCGAGGATAGCGACGGCACGTAGAAAAACTCGCGCTCGCGGATGGTGGATTTCGCGATCTCCGCTTCGGCGCGACGGCGCACCAAGTAAAGCTTGCGCTCGAGCTGATCCTGCGACATGCCCACGCCCGATCGCAGAAAGACTTGCTCGATGTACGGTTGCGTGTCGCGCGCCTGGCGCCCAATCACGTTGGAATTGACCGGCGTGTCGCGCCAGCCGAGCACCGTGAGACCTTCCTCGCGAGCGATTCGTTCGACGATGCCCTCGCATTGCAGGCGCGCTTTCGGTTCGACCGGCAGGAACATCATGCCCACGCCGTAAGCGCCGGGATCGGGCAATGCGAAGCCGATCGACGAACATTCGCGCGCAAAAAACTCGTGCGGAATCTGGATCAGAATCCCCGCGCCGTCGCCGGTTTCGGGATCGCACCCGCACGCGCCACGGTGCGTGAGATTCACCAGAATCTCAATGCCCTTGCGAATGATGTCGTGCGACTGCGTGCCGTCCAGATTGACCACGAAGCCCATGCCGCAGGCGTCGTGTTCGTTGCGCGGATCGTAGAGGCCCCGCGGACCGGGCAGGCGTCCCATGCGAAAGAATAGCGCGGATCCTAAGGTTGTTCCATAAGTATCACTAAACTTGCATCATAAGTTGATCTAATGTTAAGCTACGTGTCATGCTGGATGAGAACCTCATTCTTTTTAGGGACATAGCATCCACTCGCAGCTTCAGCCAAGGCGCGTCCATGAGCGGTGTCAGCCAGTCGGCGGCCAGTCAGCACGTGTCGGCGCTCGAAAAGGCGCTCGGCGTCGAATTGTTGGACCGATCGACGCGTCCGCTGGGGCTGACTGGGGCAGGACAGTTGTATCTCGATTTCTGCCGCGACACGCTGCGGCGCTACCAGGAATTGCAGGCGGAACTGAAAGAGGTGAAACTCGGCTCGACCGTTCGCGTGGCGTCGATCTACTCGATTGGACTTGTCGAAATGGTGCAGCTCGAGAAGGAATTCGCGCGGCGGCGGCCGGAAGCACGATTGGAAGTCGAGTATCTGCGACCGGAAAAAGTCTACGCTGCGGTGGCGGCGGGCGACGCCGATCTCGGGCTGGTCAGTTATCCGGAGGCGAGCGCGAAGATCAAAGTGATCCCGTGGCGCAAAGAAGAAATGGTGGTGGCGGTGTGGCCAGCGCATCCGTTTGCCGGGCGGGGTACGATCGAACCCGCGGAGCTCGAAGGGCACGATTTCATCGGTTTCGACGAAGAGCTTCCGATCCAGCACGCGGTCGATCGCTTCCTGCGCGATCAGGGCGTGCGGGTCAACCGCGTTTTTCATTTCGACAATCTCCAGATGATCAAGGAAGCCGTGGCGCAGCGCGTGGGCGTGAGTATTATGCCCGCTCGAATCATGCTCAGTGAGATGCAGCAGGGCCGGCTGGTCGCGGTGTCGCTAAGCGGACCCGAGCTGTATCGTCCGGTCGGGATCGTGCACCTCAAGAGGAAACAATTCCATCGAGTCGCGCAGGCATTTCTGGATTTGCTGTGCGAGGATCCGGGCCCAGAGTTCGCGGCGCTGTAAGATCGTGGAATGCTCAAGGACGAGCTGTATCAGTTCATCGCGCGTCACAAACTGGCGGTGCTCGCGACTGCGGCGGCTGATGGCAAGCCGCAAGCGGCGCTGGTAGGGATCGCGGTGACGCCGGAGCTCGAGCTGGTGTTCGACACGGTGCGCTCGACTCGCAAGGCTCGCAACCTTGCGGAGAACCCGGCCGCGGCGTTCGTGATCGGATGCACGGAGGAAATCACGTGCCAATACGAAGGAGTCGCGCAGGAATTAAGCGGCGACGAGCTTGCGAAATACAAGCAGATCTACTTCGCGACGTTTCCGGACGGACCAGCGCGCGAGGCGTGGACCGGAATCACCTACTACGTCGTGCGGCCACGCTGGATTCGCTTCAGCGACTACACGCAATCGCCACCGCGGATTGAAGAATGGGCCCCAAGCCACACCGGGGACGTCGGCTGAAGCCGACGCTGCGGGCTGAAGCCCCCGCCACCACTAGTTCCGCGATTCGGGCGGTACCAACCCGTTCAGCCGGTAATACACCACCAATTGTCCGAAGTGTTCGGCGGAGTGCTCGATCACCGCAGGCCACGGCGCGAGCGTCTTGGCCCAGCGTTCGTCGTCAATTTCCTTGAGGCGATCTTTGCAAGCGGCGATGGTCTTTTCGACCAGCGCCACTACCTCGGCCTTGGTCTTGTACTTGGTGGCGTCGACATCGCCCCATTGAGCGCCCTCGACCTTGAGAAACGTAGCGGCGTACTCTCCGCCACCCATGATGTGAATCAGGACTTCACGGAAGCTGCGGACCTCAGGCGTGGGTCGATAGTCGTACTTCTCCGCCGGGAAGTCCTTGGCCATAGCAAGGATCTTGGTGAAGAGACTGTTGAAGTTGTTGGCCATCGCCTGGCCCGGCTTCGGCGTACCTTGCGCGGAAGCGGTGGCGGCGGTGACGGAAATCGCGAGCAAAGCAGTAGCGAGACTGCGGTTGAGACGTGTCATGTGGAGGACAGACGTAGCGCAGCCGCCGATGTCACGCCGATATCCTTCCTAACGAACTCGAGCACCCCGCCGCGAGACCAATCGTGCATCTTTCATCGTTCGCCCACGGCGACCAAGGCTACTCGAAACGAAGGGCCTCCATGGGATCGATTCCGGTCGCTCGGCGGGCGGGCAAGTAGCAGGCCACCAACGCGACGACGATTACCGCGCCGCCGGCCAGCGTGAAGCTCAGCACGTCGGTGGGCGTCACGCCGAAAAGCAGCGTCTTCATCAGCCGGGTCAGCGCTAAGGCCCCGGCGGTTCCGAGCACGACGCCGGTCGCTGCCAGCGCTAGGGCTTTGCCAGCGACCATTCCCAGCACGCTCGATTGGCGCGCGCCGAGCGCCATACGGATCCCAATTTCGCGTGTGCGGCGAACGACCGAGTAAGCGATCACGCCATAGATCCCGACCGCGGCAAGCAATAGAGCAGCACCAGCGAAGATTCCCAACAGCCACATGGTGAAACGCGGGCGCGACAATTCGTCGTTGAGGATGCGGTCCATGGTCTTGACCGCGGACACGACCAGCTTCGGATCAACCGACCGAATCTCGCTGCGCACCGAAGGCAGCAGCGCTTGCGGATCGCCCCGGGTGCGCATGGTCAGCAACAGACTGGCCCAGGAGTCTTGCGCGTGCGGAACGTAGACCAGGTTGACGATGTCCTCTGCCAGCCCGTAGTAATGCAGATCGGCGACGACGCCGACGATCTCGCGATACTTGTTTTCGTCGCGCCAGGAACGGATGCGGCGGCCCAGCGGATTCTCGCTGCCGAACATCTGCTTGGCCATCGATTCGCTGATGACGATCACCAGCGGGGATTGGAGCGTGTCGCGCTCCGTGAAATCGCGCCCGGCGATGAGGCGCGATCCGAGCGTCTTGAAATAGCCGGGCTGAACCACGCTCCATTGCGCCTGCGTATCGCGGCTGGCGGGCGGCTCGGGTTGTCCTTCGGTGAGAAACACGCGGCCCAGATAGAAGCCGCCGCCACCCAGGGGCAGGGAAGACGTCGCTGCGACCGACACTACGCCTGGCAGCCGTCGGATCCCGTCGGTGATTCTTTCGAATCCGGCGAGGGCTTGTGGCGGACCTGCGTAGCGGGCGCGCGGCAGCGCCACTTGAACGGTCAAGAGATTCGCGGTGGGAAATCCGGGGTCGACTTTCGTGAGTTGACCAAAACTGCGGATCAGGAGTCCGGCGCCAGCGAGCAAGATCACAGCCAGCGTGATCTCGGCCACCACCAGCGCGCTGCGCATCCGCTCGGCTTTGCGGCCTTCGGATCCGCGGCCGCCTTCGCGTAAGGCATCGACCGGTGTGACGCGGCGCGCCGCAAACGCGGGCACGAGTCCGAACACGAGCGTGGTCAGCACGCCGAGAAAAATAGTGAACGCGAGCACGCTAACGTTGAGGTGCACGTCGTCGAGCTTGGGCAGATCGGGTGGCGCAAAACGCACCAACAGCTTGACGCCCCAGAATCCGAATGCGATCCCGAGGGCGACGCCGCACGCCGTGAGCAGCGCGCCTTCCAGCAGAAATTGACGGGCCAGCCGGCTCCAGCCCGCGCCTAATGCTGCGCGAATCGATACTTCGCGTTCGCGCGCCGCTCCGCGCGCGAGAAGCAGATTCGCGATGTTCGCGCAGGCGATCAAAAGTACGAACAGCACCGCGCCCAACATCACGATCAGTGTGCGGGAGAGGGCCGGGCCGACGATCCAATCGCGCACGGTATGGAGTTTCCAACTGGTGCCTTTGCGATTGGTGTTCTCGGCGGCGACGCGCGCGGCCATCGCGGTCAGTTTGACTTGCGCCTGCTCGATCGAAACGCCGTCGCGCAGACGCGCGATCGCGCGCAAAGTGTGGTTGTCGCGGCGCATCACCTGCGGCGGCGCGAATCCGAGCGGGAATCCGGGCGTGAAAATCTGCGCGTCCGCCGGCCACATGGAGTTCTGCGGCATGACCCCCACCACCGTAAATCGGCGGCCGTTGGCTTCGATGGTGCGCCCGATCAGCGAGCGGTCGCCTCCATAGCGACGCATCCACAGGTCGTAATTGAGGATCGCGACGGTGGGAATGTCACGCGAGAAATCGTCGGCCGTAAAGGTGCGGCCGATGTAGGGCGGCACCCCCATCACATCGAAATGCGACTGTCCGACCGAAGCGGTGCGCACGCGCTCCGGCTGGTCGCTGTCGGTCAGATCGGCGTTGTTTCCATTGAACGGCGAGACGCCCGAAAAGAGATCGGTGAGCCCCTGCCAGTCGACGATGTCGGCGTAGGCGATGCTGCCGCGATCGGTGTGGTTGCGCTCGAAAATAGTGGCGGGGATCACCAGGCGCGAGGCGTCCTTGTAGGGGAGCGAGCGTAGCATCAGGGCGTCGACCAGGCTGAAAATCGCGGTGTTGACGCCGATTCCGAGGCCGAGGGTAAGGATCGCGACGGCGCAGAAACCGGGGCTGCGAGCAAGCAGGCGGAGGGCGTAACGAAGGTCCATGGTTGAGATTGGTACTGCTTGGACGCTGGCGCGTTACCGCGGTTGGGTTAGCCGATCTCCGCTGCAAATGAAGGTAATAGTTGAATAACATCGGCTTACCCACTTGAAAATACATAAGATGTCTCTCATTCCAGTGCAGCTTCACAGTAACGAACTAAGAAAACTTGATGAAACAACCGCGGCACTCCGAATCTCCAACCGCTGAGTGGGACCATCCAGCGCAGGTATGTCTGACGAGCGAATCCCTGAGTGTGCCGAGAAATCACGGCTCATGGACGAATACAGTGCTGCGCTCAATGAAGTCAGCCGTACGGCTGGTATCCTCAACACGCGCATGGGTGTCATGTACAAAGGCGATTACGAGCGACTCAGCAAGGCGGTGGATGAAGCGCGAACGCGTTCCGAACAACTGCACCAGTGCCTGCGCAACCACATCGAAGAGCACGGCTGCTAGCGCGCTGAGATTCTGAGCACGTACGGAACTAGATCGCTCTTCTGAGTGCCGGCCAGCCCAACACCAGACGACTGTTGTAGTGATCCACCGTACTTCAGCGTAGCGAAGGGCCCGCCGTGATAGAACCTATCCTCCCGACCACCTTTTTCGTGCGTTGCATTAAACAGCAAGCTGTAACGCTCGTTAGTTGATCTACCGGTAAAGTAGTGATCAGTTGGACTCGGCTGATTGTTTCCTCTGGGGGGGGGAGGGGAATGTACGCTACTGGCTGGTTTGGGAGCAGACTCCGGTGCTAGTTCCAGCAGGCAATTCTGACAAACCGGGATCGCGGCAACATATAGCTCCGTCTCATCCCCACATCTCGCGCACTTCGCCATCTAACGACTCCGACCGGAAAATCCTATCACACAGCTAAGCAATTGTCTGTAGGAGAAGAGGCGATCAGGTTGTAGGATGCCATCTTCGTGGTTGGGCGACCACTTTGAAAGATAGCCGAAGGGCCCTTCGCCGATGCCCGCCATAATATTCCTTGACACGTATATACACGCTGGAGTATATAAAGAGTGTGGAATCTGTTTTCGAAATCATTGCGGAGCCGAACCGGCGGGCGATCTTGAGCCTGCTGGTTTCCTCCCAACAGTCGGTTGGCGAGATCGAGCGTCAACTGCGCATGCCGCAGCCGGCGGTGTCAAAGCACCTGCGAGTGCTGCGCGACGCCGGTTTCGTCGAATCCAAAGTGGACGCACAGCGGCGCCTCTATCGGTTGAAGCCCGAACCTCTTCAGCAGGTGGATGCGTGGCTGGCTCCGTTCCGCCGGTTCTGGTCGGCTCACCTGGACGCCCTCGAACGCCATTTGGATCGGATGGAAGAGCCACCACCAGATCAATCCACATCAGTGGAAAAGAAGACGAGGAGAAAGAAATGACCAGTCGCGAGCAGTACGAACCAGGTCCCGCAAGCGGGGCGCAGGTACGAAAGGACGGAGAGAAGTGGACACTCATTGTGGTCAGAGAACTGCGCCACTCGCCGGAAAAAGTCTGGCAGGCGCTGACCGATCCGGCGCATCTGCGCGAGTGGGCGCCCTTTGAGTCGGACGCGAGCCTGGGCTCGGTTGGAACGGTGAAGCTCACGACGGTAGGCACGCCGCAGGTTTCCGAAGCGCGAGTGACGCGAGCCGACGCTCCAAAGGTTCTGGAGTACGACTGGGGCGGCAAGGATATGCGCTGGGAGCTCGAAGCCTTGGGCGGCGGCACGCGCCTGACGCTGTGGCACAACATCGATCGCGGCTTTATCGCGTGGGGCGCGGCGGGCTGGCACATCTGCTTCGATGTGCTGGACCGGCTCCTCGCGGGCGAGCCGATCGGACGCATGGTCGGCGCGGACGCCGTGAAATTCGGCGGATGGCAACGATTGAAGTCAGAGTACGAAAATCAGTTCGGCATTCAAAAGTGAGAGGAGAAACTATGGAATCGACCCTGTACACGCCAGCGCTAGTCGGCGCGAAGATCACCCCGAAAGCCAAGGCCATCGCCTATTGGATGATCACCGCGCTCTTCTGCCTGCAGATGAGCTTCACCGCTTACGCACAACTCAGCCTGCCGCAGGTAGCGGAGGCATTCACGCATCTCGGATTCCCCGGCTACTTTCGCGTGGAGCTTTCGTTGGCGAAGCTCATCGGCGTGGCGCTCTTGCTTCTGCCGGTGGCGGCGCGGCTCAAGGAATGGGCCTACGCCGGCTTTGCCATCAACCTCGTGTCCGCGCTGATCGCGCATTTGTCCGTCGGCGATGGCCCGGATGCGTGGGGCTTTGCGGCGGCAACGTGCGTGCTATGGGGGCTGTCATATTTCTTGTGGCGGCGTCTGCCGGTCGGGAGCAGCATATGAAAATGCCCATGCAGGTGGGGTCTGCCTCTGCGTCGATCGACGCGAGGATCAAGGAACTGGGTGACTGGCGCGGGAAGACGCTCGCCAGAGTCCGAAAAATCATACGCGACGCGGACCCGGAGATCGTCGAAGAGTGGAAGTGGGCGAAAGCAACGAATCCCGGAACACCGGTCTGGTCCCACGGCGGCATCATCTGCACGGGCGAGACATACAAGACGGCCGTCAAGCTGACATTCGCCAAGGGCGCTGCGTTGAAGGATCCTGCGGGTCTATTCAACTCGAGCCTCGACGGGAAGGTGCGGCGCGCCATCGACATCCACGAAGGAGAGAAGGTCGATGAGTCAGCGTTGCAGGATCTGATCCGCGCTGCAGTCGCGCTCAATCTGATGGGCAAGAGCAAGCCGAAGCATCGCGGATAGTGGATCGGTAGCGGACGCTGCTACCGATCACACCAGTTTCAAATCCGTGGATGCAAGTGCGGTTATTTGTTGGTGGTCTGATTCGGCAGCTCCGCCCGTTTCGCTACTTTGTGCTGGATCTGCTCTTCGGACAGGATGGGTGCGAAGTCTTCCATCTCATAAATCTGCCGGATTTCGACTTCGCCTTCGCCGGTGGGACTGCAATTGGGGGCACGCTTGACCCACTCGATGGCCTCTTCGAGGGACTTGACCTGCAAGATCGAGAAGCCGGCGATGAGTTCCTTGGCCTCGGTGAAGGGGCCGTCGATGACAGTACGAGACTTGCCGGAGAATTTGACGCGTGCGCCTTTGGAACTGGGATGGAGGCCATCGAGGGC
The DNA here is from genome assembly GCA_036006545.1 of Bryobacteraceae bacterium. Lineage (GTDB taxonomy): Bacteria > Acidobacteriota > Terriglobia > Bryobacterales > Bryobacteraceae > Palsa-187. The sequence goes on along the minus strand of DASYPO010000171.1, from coordinate 404 downwards.
GAGCAGGACGCCAGCCTTCATGAGCTCTTCGTTGTACTTGCCCATCTCCAGCATAAGCTGTGGATCGGGCAGGGCACCTTCCTTTTCTGTCTCTGGGGTGGCTTTGCCGATGACCATGAATCGCATTGTGAAATCTCCTTTGGGTTGAAGCGATGGTTGTCGTGACTTGTTTCCGGGGTTAGGTATCTATGGCTAACCGGTGAACTCAGATTGAGAGCGCAATTGGATCACTGTTGCTGGCTTTCGTACTGGCTCTCTGCTGATGCGTCGAACGGGGTGCTACCGAATCGACAAGAGGGCGGAATCTATTATGTCAGTGGCCTGTAATGCATGGGGGACATGCCGGACGGCGCAGTGCTTGAGGGCCGTTCCGAGGTTCCGATAACATATATTATGTAAACTGA
>DASYPO010000170.1:0-2896 GCA_036006545.1 Bryobacteraceae bacterium | reverse complement strand
CGTGACCATGACGCACGCGGTTCATAGCTGCGGCATTCTCGACGGCGACAAGATTATTTACGGCGGGGAAGCTGCCGGATATATCGTGCGGCTGCCGGATCGCCGCGTTCTGTATTGCGCCGGCGACACCAACGTCTTCTCCGACATGGCGCTGATCCAGGAGTTGTACAAACCGGAGCTCGCGTTTCTTCCGATCGGCGACGTGTACACCATGAGCCCGCGCGAAGCTGCGTTGGCTTGCCGTTTGCTGAAGGCTCGCCAGGTAATTCCGCTGCACTTCGGAACTTTTCCGCCGCTCATCGGCAGGCCTGAACAACTTGCTGAGCAAATCCGCGATCTGCCCGGCACCGAAGTTTTGACCCTAACGCCGGGCGTGCCCGTGCAGTGGTAAAACGCGTCGGGCCGTGGATCGTTATTGCGGTGCTGGCGTTCGCGTTGCGCCTGCCGTTTCTGAACCAGGCGATTCAGGGCGACGATCTGTATTATCTTTACGGCGCGCAGCACGCGCAGATCGATCCGTTGCATCCCCACAACGCACGATTCTACTTTTTGGGCGATCGCGTCGACATGCGCGGGAATTCGCATCCGCCGCTGAACGCGTGGTTGCTGGGCGCGCTCCTCGCGATTTGCGGCGATGTTGGCGAAGTGCCGTTTCACTTGGCGTACGCGCTGTTTTCGATCGCTGCTGCGCTGGCAATGTATTCCATTGCGCGGCGATTTTGCGAGCGGCCAGTTCAGGCGACGCTATTATTTCTGGCGGTGCCGGCGTTCGTGGTGAACGGCAACTCGCTCGAATCGGACCTGCCTTTTCTCGCTTTTTGGATGGTCGCGGTGGCAGCTTTTCTGAGTGCCGTCGACTCAGATTCGAGAGCCATTTTGGCGCTCTCTGGCGTGGCGGGATTTCTCGCGGGGCTCGCGGCGTATCAGGCGATTCTGCTCGCGCCGATTCTCGCAGTCGTTTTGTGGGCCAAGCGACGGGATTGGGCGATCGGGTGGACAGCGGTCCTTGCGGCTCCGATCGCGATCGGCGCGTGGCAGCTCTTTGAACGCGCGACCACCGGCCAGTTCCCCGCCCTGATGCTTGCCGATTACATGAAGAGTTACTCGTTCCAGGCGCCGTGGCAGAAATTGCGCAGCGCTGCGGCGCTGGTGGTGCATTTGGGTTGGGTCGTGTCGCCGCTAATCGTTATGAAAATGACGCGCGGGTCGAAACTTCCGTGGATCGCGGCGTTGGCGGCGGCGACGGGCGCAGCGCTCTATGACCCGCATCCGCTGTTCTGGGTTTCGATCGGCTGCGGCGTGCTGGTGCTGATCGCGGCGGCGCGGGCGCGCGGATTCATCGGCGCGTGGCTGCTAATCTTCGCCGCGGGCGCGGGGCTGGTGTTTTTCGCGGGATCTGCGCGTTACCTGCTGCCGCTCGCCGCGCCGGTCGCAATTCTCGCCGTGCGCGCCTGCTCGACGAAGTTCGTCATGATTGGGTTCGTTTTGCAAATTGGGCTGTCGCTAGGGTTCGCGATCGTAAACTACCAGCACTGGGCGGGTTATCGCGACTTCGCGGCTTCGCTCGCGCCGCAAGTCAAACAACATCGGACTTGGATTGATGCCGAATGGGGGTTGCGTTTTTACCTGGAATCGGAAGGCGCGCTGCCGCTAGCGCGGAATCAGACGCCACGACCGCGCGAAATAGTGGTGTCGAGCGAACTGTTCCGCCCGGTCGAGTTCAACGCGGCGATCGCGCCGCTGGCGTCGCTGGAAATTCGTCCGTCGATTCCGCTGCGGCTGATTTCGATCGATGGCAAATCCGCGTATTCGGTTGTGGGCCGCGGAATCTGGCCATTCGAATTCTCCTCCGCTCCGATCGACCGCGTTCGCGCAGAGCTGGTGATCGAGCGGAAAGCGACTTTGTCGTACATTACTCCTGGCGATCCGGCGGCGCGGGAGCAAATCGTCAGCGGATTGTATCCAGATGGCTGGATGTCTGAGCGGGCGACGGTGCTGTTGAAACCGCTCGATCCGCGAACGCCGCTCCGTGCGGAGTTCGAGATCGAGAAGCAATCCACAGCTCGGCGGGTTCAGCTTCTTGTTGAAGGAACACTCGTAGCCGAAGAGACATTTCCTGGCCCCGGCGCGTATCAGATCGTAGTGCCTTGGACCGGCGGCAATCAGCCAGTGACGGTGACTTTGGTTGTCGATAAAACGTTCACCGCGCCGCCGGATGAGCGGAAACTGGGAATTATGGTCAGGGCAATCGGCTTTCGTGGAGTGGTCCCGCTCTAAGTAACGTTGGCGGTCAGTCGTCCGACGCCAGGAATGTTCGCCGCGACGCGATCGCCGCTCTTGATGCGCGCGCCCTTGGGACAGCCGGTTGAGATCAGGTCGCCGGGATGCAAAGTCATGTATTGCGAATGAAAGCGCACCAGCTCGAACGGATTGTGTTTCATGTTGCGGACGAAATCGCGCGAGCAGACGCCGTCGTTGTGTTCGGTAATGACTTCCAGCGCTTCAACGTCCGGAATTTCGTCGGCGGTCACAATCACCGGACCGAACGTGAAAAACGTGTCGATACTTTTCGCGCGCGTCAGGTAGCGCGGGTTTTTTCGCAGCACGTCGAGGGCGGTTAAGTCGAGCGTCGTTGTGTATCCGAAAATTGCATCGCGAACTTCGTCAGCTTTCAAAAATCGGCAGGCCTTACCAATAATCACGCCGAGCTCGCCTTCGGCGTCGACATCGTCGGAAACTTCGGGCGGCGGCAGAATGATCTTTCCGCCGGGTTGAAACATACACGACGCGGGTTTCATGAAACTGGCGGGTTCTTCCGGCTGCACGGCTTGAATGTCGACCGCATGCGTGTGGTAGTTCAAACCGATGCACCAGATTTTGGGCGGCACGTCGTAGG
>DASYPO010000169.1:0-2220 GCA_036006545.1 Bryobacteraceae bacterium | reverse complement strand
GTCGACCAGCGCGATGACGCGGTCGAATTCGACCTCGGCCCCGACATTGCCGGGGATGGTCTCGACCTGAATAGTTTCGCCGGCGGCTACGCGATACTGCTTCCCGCCCGTTTCAATGACTGCGTACATACCGATGCCTCTTCGTTGAATGGTTTGAGCCCGATCACGCTGAAGGCATGACGGAAGGCTAGAACTTACAGGATACTACAAGGTCGGACCGACCGCCACTGCGGACGGCCTTTCGCGGATGGAGGCCGGGCCCCCTGGCCCGCAGCCGACGCCCCCGTCGGCTTCCGTGGCGGTTGGAGAACTACCGCGCGGGGCTAACCCTGCCTCCGCGATTGGTCAAGCCCGAGGATCAGAGAACGAAACTCGTCGACCAATCGATCCTCCTGGGACGGATCGTTGCTCGCCAGGTTCTGACGCAATTTCTGGAAAAACTCCCGCTTCCGCTGCGCCTGACTTTCGAGGCCGATGCGAACCAACGTCGCGATCGCCTTGCTCATGCTGGTGTCCAGGCTATTGGCATAACGCGCCACGTCATCCGCAAGCGGCGATTCAAGCGCCACGGTGTAGCGCGGATCGACCCTGCTTACCCTCGTGCGCTTGGTACTGCGGCGCAGTGCTTGCTTCTGAGGCATCCATCCTCAGCATGCATCATTTTGCGGCAAAGCGCAACTACCCCTTCCGCAGCTCCTTGTGGACCTCTGTGATCACTCCGTCGCGCTCGCCCGCCTCCAGGTCCTTCCGCAAACGCCGCAGCGCCACCCCCACGATATCCCGATGATGCAGCCGCGATCCCAGCGTCTCGGTCGCACTCAGATCCAGCCAAATATCGTGCAGCAAATCGACGTCCTCTGGCCACATGCGTGGCGGGTGCGGACCCAGGTTCACGAAAATCGACGGCCGATCGGGACTGATCACCTCCAGCGAAAACGGGTGACGAGGCTCGGGCATCTTCTGCCACGCCAAACCAATGCGACGCGCCAACTCATCCGATTCCATTCGCGCACTCACGCCCGTCACCAGTTTCGACGCCTGCAACTGGTTCGCCGCCTGCGCCATCGCGTCGAACGGATCCACCGCCGGTACCACCAGCAGGCTGACTGGTTTGCCTTCTTTCTCCGCCAGCTCCACCACGTGACTGAACAATTCCTTTTCGTAATCGCTGAAAAGCTGCTCGTCGCCCAAGCCATACTCGCCCGCGCCAGTCGAAACCGAGCGCACGGTCATCACCACGATGTCGTGACGCCGCAGATTGGTCTTCTTCAGCGTGATTTTCAGGTGCTCCATGCGGTGATAGTCGCGCACCGCCACCAGCACGCAGCCCGCGCGGGTGTGCAGCGATTTCGCTTCCACCTGCGACTGATGATCCAGATTGAACTGCTCCAGCCCCTTTTTCTCGGTCTGTTTGCGCCGCAGGTTGATCTTTTCCGACAGCGTGAATAAGACGAACAGCCCGGCGGTGAACGCCAGTCCGTACTTCGTCGCGATCTGTTTCGAGAAAAGATTTGCGATTGCCACGAATCCGAGAATCAAGGTCGTGACGCCCAGGCCGATCGGAATCTCCACACCGCCCAATCGAAAATTCAGCGGCGTCTTGTATTCCTGATCGTGCCGCTGGTAACGCAGCACCAACACTCCCAGCGCCTTGAAGAAGAAACTCCACACCACGCCGAACGCGTAAGCTTCCGCCAGGATCGTCATGTCGCCGCGACTGCCAATGATGGTCGCGACCTGCAAAATCGCAATCAGATTAATGATGCGCGACGTGGTTCCGAACTTGCCGTGCGGCTTTCGAAAGAAGCGCAGCAGCACGCCATCTTCCGCCACACGGTTCAGCACGCCGTTCGCGCCGATGATCGAGGTGTTCACCGCGCCTGACAGAATCAGTCCGCCTACGATCACTACGAAAATATGGAATCCGAGCCTGAGAATGTACGGACCGCTCAGGTTCATCGCCAGTCCGCCGATCAGGTTGTCGAAATACTTGACCCGTTCGGCGTTCGGAATGATCATCGCCGCGAAGACGGTCACCACGCCCGTACAGATCAGCGCGTAGAAGCACACGATGTTCGCCGTGATGCGCAGGTTCTTCAGCTTTGGATATTCGATCTCGCGATACACCTGCGCCAGAGTTTCGAATCCGCTCATGGAAAGCAGCGAGTGGCCGAAGGCGATGATGATCAGCACAATCGGAAACTGCAGCCACATGGTTCC
>DASYPO010000168.1:0-2277 GCA_036006545.1 Bryobacteraceae bacterium | reverse complement strand
GCGTGCGAGGTTGCGTCCCGCTTCGGTTAAGCCGAAGATTCCAGAAGCGTTGCCCACCCCGAGTGATTTCCGGACGCCCACGTAGTGCTGCCGCTTCAGGCTCTCCATCAGGTCGTCCACCAGACTGAAGGGGAACCCCATTAGATGGGAAATATCGCGGCCTATCATCTCGCCGCGGAAATATAGATACTTCAGCACCAGGCTTTCAACGGTCGAGGTAGTTACGCCTGCATCGTCCAAAGATTCGGGAACGGGCGGGACGGGAGATGTGTTTACAGCTTCAATCGACTCAATGGGGTCAGCAACCGAACTCACAGTTTGCTCCTGCGTGGGTCTGGAATCTCAATAACGCTTATCGGCGGAAATCAATCGCATCTTCATGGACTTGCTTACATTCCCGTACTAGGGCGCCGTTCGAGCGCATGCTAGCCTTGCCCTTATGCATTTAGCGAAAACATGGGCCGGACTGGCAATCGCGGCCACGGTCCTGTGCGCGCAGGACCCAGCCGCGCTGATGCGCGAACCCGCCGTCCAGGCGGCGCTCGATGCGGCGCAGCGCTATGAGCCGCACTTCTTGAACGAACAGGCGCGGATCTGCGAGATCCCAGCACCACCGTTCAAGGAAGAGCTGCGCGGCAAGGAATTGGAGCGGCTCTTCAAGTCGCTCGGTTTGGCTGACGTGCGCACGGACAAAGCGGGCAACGTGATCGGCGTGCGCCGGGGTGCGGCATCGCGTCCGAACCTGGTTTTCGCGGCGCATCTCGACACCGTATTCCCCGAAGGCACCGACGTGAAGGTCTCGCGCCAGGGGACCGTGCTGAAAGGGCCAGGGATCGGCGACGATTGCCGCGGTCTGGCGGTCATGCTGGGGGTTATCAAGGCGCTGGACGAGGGTAAAGTGCAGACGCCCGGCACGATCACGTTCGTCGCGGATGTCGGTGAAGAAGGACTCGGCGATCTGCGGGGCGTCAAGCATCTGTTTCACGAGAGTCTCAAGGGTCAGATCGACAAATTCATTTCGGTCGACGGAACCGGGCTCAGCGTGACGCACATCGGCGTCGGCAGCTATCGTTATCGCGTGACGTTCAAGGGTCCCGGCGGGCACAGCTTCGGCGCGTTCGGAATGGCGAATCCGATCCAGGCGATGGGCCGGGCCATTGCGAAGATCGATGCGTTCGAAGTGCCTTCGAATCCCAAGACGACGTTTAACGTGGGGCGCGTGGGCGGTGGAACGTCGGTCAATGCGATTCCCTTCGAGGCATGGATGGAAGTGGACATGCGCTCCGCGGACAAAGCGGCGCTCGAAGCACTGCACGAAAAGTTCAAGACCGCGCTGCGCGAGGCAGTCGAGGAAGAGAATAAGCGGTGGCCAGGACGCGGGCAGGTTTCGGTGTCGCCCGAATTGGTGGGGATCCGGCCGCCGGGGCAAACGCCCGCGAATTCGACCATCGTGATCACGACCGCTGCGGTGTCGAAGCTCTTCGGATTCGACGGGCGATTAGGAGAAGGCTCGACCGATTCAAATGTTCCGATGGGTTTGAATATTCCCGCAGTAACGATCGGTGGAGGCGGCCGCGGCACCGGCGCACATTCGCTCAACGAGGCGTTCGATACGACGGATTCCGTTCGCGGCACGCAGCGGGCTTTGTTACTTGCAGTGGCGCTAGCGAGATAGGACCTGAACACCGATGTGGGGCCGGCAGTCCTGCAACCCGCGGCTGCTAGTCGTCGAATCTCTCCGGCGGCTCCGGCAGGAAAAACGTTAGTACGTTCCCGAACAGATAGATCGCGAGCGCAACCGCGGACGCCGCGTAAGCCAGCCGAATGCCCCCCGTCGCGCCGGGCATTACGACGGCAAGGTGCGTGGTCACGTATGCGGCCGAGGTTCCCAGCATTCTCCCGCCGACATTGGCCGCGAATCCCTCGCCCGTTCCGCGCAGGTGCACCGGATAGACGCGCGGAAGGTAGTTGCCCCAGAAGCTCAATTGCGCCACGGTGCAGAATCCGGCGAAGAACATGCCGACCTGGAACCAGTGCAAGTCGAACGTCGCCGGGTAGTAAAAGATGAAGGGCACGATGAAGAGGCCGGGGATGAGAAATACGCGGAGCAGCGCGCGCCGGCTGACGATCACAAGCGCGAGCGCCGCCAATGCGATGCGTCCGACTAGCCCACCGAGTTCCTGCGTGCCCTGCACACTCGAAACGGTTTTCTGCACCTCGGCCTGGGCTTTGCCTCGCTGGGCGGACGGCATCTTTTCGATCTGCGCTTGTGTCGGC
>DASYPO010000167.1:0-4147 GCA_036006545.1 Bryobacteraceae bacterium | reverse complement strand
CCAGTTTTCGAATGGCTTCGTGGGTGGAGGAAACGGCGTCGACGTTGTAGCCTTCCAGTTCCAGGCAAGTCACCATCGTGCTGCGAACGGATGCGTCATCCTCGACGATCAGCAGTCTCTGCATGGGGGGAAGCTGAGGCGTGTACCTTCAATACCATAGTAAAGCATGAGCCTTTTCCGGGTTCACTTTGGACTTCCATTCGCCCGCCGTGATGGCCCACAATTTGTTCGACGATCGAAAGACCGATTCCAGTTCCCGCTTCTCCCGACGCCTCCGCGCGCTTGGTGCGATAAAACTTGTTGAAGATCTTCTTAACTTCGTCGGCGTCCATGCCGATCCCCTGATCGCGCACGGCCAGGCGCAGTTCGCTCCCGCGCTGCTCGAACGTCACGTCGATGCGCGTCTCGGCGGGCGAGTATTTCACGGCATTGGTGAGCAGATTGTAAACCGCGTACTCCATCAGCTCACGATCGCCGAGAATAGTTGCCGCTGCGGGCGCCTGCATCGAAATCGAGATGCGTTTCCGTTCCGCCAGCGGCATCACGCGCTCAAAACACGCCGCGGCGACATCCGCCATGACGAATGGTTCGCGCTTCAATTCCATTTGACCGTCCGCCAGCCGCTCAATATCCAAAAAGGTTTGGATCATTCGCGCCATTCGCTTTGATTCCGAATTAATCATTTCGCTTAACTGACTGCGCTTTTCGTCCGTCAGTTTGTAACGCGTCATGATTTCGCTCGAACCCTGAATGGTCGTCAGCGGGCTGCGCATCTCATGTGCCACCCAGTGGATCGCCTGCTGATACCGCGATTTTTCCGATTCACTGCGGCGCAGTTGTCCCCGCACGAAAAAGTGCTGGTAGCTTGCTGCTCCGGCGGTTGCGAGCCACGCCACCAGCATCGGCGCGAAAACCGGGAACACCACGTCGTTCCGGAAATACAGAACCGGTGTTGCTACTGCGGAGATCATCAGCAATGCGCCCAGTCCATACGCCGGCCACCCGGCTAGCAATGCGAAGATCAATCCCGCCGCCGCCGCGAATCCGGCGCACCAGTACGCTACGGTCGATTCCTTGGCACGCGTGAAAAACCTTCCGTGTGCCAGTGTCTCGAACGCCGCCGCATGAATCGCGACTCCCGGCAAGTCTTGCTCCAACGGATTGACCAGGCGATCGTTCGCCGCCGACAAAGCCGTGACTCCGAGAAAAACAACCTTGCCGCGAAGCTCAGCCGCGTGCTGATCGATCTCTACGGCCGATATCGTCGGCACGCCGGCACGTTGGAAACGGATCAACAGGGACCGGCCGCGTCCGTCGCGCGCCGCTGGAATTAATGTCTCACCCACTTGCACATCCTCGGGCGATTGGACCAGTTCGGCTCCGCGCGCCAGTCGAAACGCCTCCAGCGACATGGCCCAGCGCTGCTTCCCGCCCGCAATGACTTCGAGCGAAATGTCGCGACTCACGCCGTCCAAACGTTCAGGCGGCAGATGCACGTGGCCGAGAGCCGCGGCGAGCGTCGCGAATCGAGGCGCCGGATCCTCCCACTGGCCCCCGACCAACTGGCACGACAGAATCAACTTCCTGTTCGCCGCCATGGCCGATGCGAGCTGCGCGTCCTCCGCTTCGTCCGGCTGATCGTGAAGATTCACGTCGATCGCCACCGCCGCCGGCTGAGCCGCCGCGATCTTCTCCAGCGTTTCTCTTAGGATCGGCCGGATGTTGCGCATGCCGCGCCGCGCATCCAGCGTCTTCTCGTCCACTGCCACAATCACCGATTGCGACGTCCATTCGTCCAGCCGCGCCGAGCGCGTCATCAGGTCGTAGGCGTAGTGATCCACCCGCGCGCCTACGGCGGTGAATCCAACAAAAGGGCCCAGCAAAAAACAGACCGCTACGAGCGCAACGTAAATGAGCGCTTGTCGCGGCGTCGTTCTGGTGTTGCTTGGCAACTCTTATTTGCCGACCAGCTTCTCGATCTCGTCGGCCTCGCGCGGCAGCGCCCCGCTCAGAATTTTGTAACCGGTCTCGGTCACCAGAATCGTGTCCTCGATCCGCACACCGATATTCTCTTCGGGAATATAAATACCCGGTTCGATGGTGATCACCATCCCGGCCCGCAAAGTCGAGCCCGTCTCACTGGGATCGTGAACGTCCAGTCCAACGTGGTGACCTAATCCATGAATGAAATACTTCCCCAGCGGCTGGCCGTGCAAATCCTTGCCGTGGGCATTGATGTAATCCATCGCGATTTTCTGCAGCGATTCGACGCCGTCACCGCCTCGTCCCTGCTGTCCGCTGCTCATGCGCATCCCCGGTTTGATTGCGGCGATCGCGGCTTTCTGCGCACCCAGCACGATCTCGTAAATCTCGCGCTGCCGCGGCGAGAACTTCCCACTTACGGGCACCGTGCGCGTCACATCGGTCGCGTAGTCGGAACACTCCGAGCCAACGTCCATCACCACTACTTCGCCCGAATCCATGCGCCGCTTGTTGGCGGAATAATGCAGCACGGTGCTGTTCGGCCCGCTGCCGACAATGGGCGCATAGGAGCTGCGTTCGCATCCATGCTGGAAGTAGACGTTGGTCATTGCCGCCGCGATCTGATACTCGTACAATCCCGCCTTCATCGATTTCCACGCGACCAGGTGCGCGGCAACGGTCGCGTCGGTAGCCTTCGAGATCAGGTCGATTTCTGCCTGAGACTTGATCATGCGCAGCCGCGCGATGGGCTGCTCGGCCCCCGTCACCTCATGAAACGGCGCGAGCTGCTTGATCTTCGCCGCATTGGCTTCGGTCGCCAGCATATAGATCCTCCGCGACGTTTCGAGCAGCCGCGTGAAGGTCGATTGCAGCGCGTAGCGCGGCAGAACTTTGTTGAATCCCGCCTTCAGCGGTGCGTCTGAATCGTCCGGACCCAGCTTCCGCCCGGTGTAGTTTTCGCTCCGCAGATTGCGCGGTGGCAGCAGCAGAAACTCCTCGGTTTTGGTGAGGATCATCACCGCGCCCGGTTCGCGCCAGCCGGTGAGATACAGGAAATTCGTTTCCTGGAAGAACCCGGTGTGCAGATCGTCGCCCTCTTCGTTGCCGAAGAGCACCATGACGCCGTCCAGCGATTTCTGGAGCTTCGCGCGCCGCTCCTTGAACTCATCGCGCGAAATTCCATCCGCCAGCAGTGGCACGGCCAGCAGGGCAAGCCAAAACACACGTCGCATGTTGAAAAGTATACCGAGCCTCACCAAGCGCAGCCGGGCTCCATAGGCGCCGGTCTCTCCGGCACTCGAAAAACTACATGCTAGCCTTAGGTAGCGATGCCTGATGTTGTTCTCACGGCCGCTGCAACGACCGCGCTGCAAGCCACGGATCTTTATCGCATACAAGTCTACGGATTACGGGACTATGCGATGTTCATTATCGATCCGGAAGGTATTCTCAAATCCTGGAATGCAGGTGTCGAGCAACTGCTGGGCTACTCCGAACAGGAATGGATCGGACAGCACGCCTCGATCATATTCACACCTGCGGACAAAGCGGCGGAGGTATGCGAGTCCGAGATGCGGCTCGCCCGGGAAAAGGGATCCGCGACCGATATCCGTTGGCACCGTCGCAAGGATGGAACTGAGTTATTCGCCAATGGCGTTATGAACTGTCTCCACGACGAGCAGGGTGTTTTGATCGGCTATGCAAAGGTCCTCAGCGATGAAACGGCACGCAAGCAGTTGCAGGATTCACTGACCGAATCCAATTCCGCTCTAGAGCAATTTGCGTTCGTTGCCAGTCATGATTTGCAGGAGCCGCTGCGAACCATGAGCGCCTTTTCCGAAATGCTGGCTGAGAAGTATGGGGGCAAGCTGGATGCCGAGGCCGACCAGATACTTGGTTTCATCAAGGGCGCCTCCATTCGCATGAGCACTCTGGTCCGTGATTTGCTGGCCTATGCCCGCCTCACTACTGAAGAAGAGCGCCCCTCGTCGGTTGCGCTCGACGAGGATCTTGAGGCTGCCCTTACGCACCTGACCCAAGCGATTGAGGAAAGCGGCGCGGAAGTTACTCACGACCCCATGCCGACCCTGCAGGTAGATCGCGGACAAATGGTGCGGTTGTTCCAGAATCTAATCGGAAACGCCGTGAAATATCGAAAGCCCGG
>DASYPO010000166.1:0-16565 GCA_036006545.1 Bryobacteraceae bacterium | reverse complement strand
GAAGCGGTGAGTGGCGCGGACATGACCGCTACCGGATGGTTCACGGTAGTCAGCACGGGGACGCGTGCGGGCGCGTTCAATCCGAACTTCAGCGATGCGCAGGGGAATCCTCTAGGGGATCCATACGGCAGCATGGCGTTCGCGAGCGTGGTGGTGCCGAACCGCATTAGTAACGGCCAGTCGCTCGCGAAGATCCAAGTGCTGGTACAAGGATTGGAGCTGGAGCGATACAACGTGGACCAGGTGTCGCTGGGCGAATCCTTCACGAATAATCCGGCTTGGGTGTTGTTGGATGTACTGCGACGCAGCGGATGGCAGGCGAGCGAAATCGATCTGGAGAGTTTCGCCGTAACGGCGGCTTACTGCGACGAACTGGTTCTGACGACGGACCTATATGGTCACCAGGTATCGGTTCCGCGGTTTGAGTGCAACCTGGTGCTACGCACCCGCAAGAGCGCGGCGGAGGTAGTGCGGGGGATTCGGAATGCTTCCTCGCTGATGGTCACCTACGGGAATGGTGGCCGATTGACACTGCGCGTCGAGAACACGATGGCGCTGCAACAGTTGATAAAGCCGGCCGGCAGCAACAGCGAGGCGGTGCTGGGCGGCGGTTGGCCAGCGTATGAGTTCAGCGACAGCTCGGCAGGTTTCTCCGGCATACTGCGCAACGCGAGCGGCGAACCGTCGATTCGCCTGTGGGGACGAAGCGGCGCGGAGGCTGCCAATCGCTTGACCGTGGAATTTCAGGACGAGTTCAACGAATATCAGCAGGACAGTTTATCGCTGGTGGACGTCGACGATTCACTGCTGACCGGACGGGAAGTTAGCGCAACGTTCGCGGCGTTGGGTCTGCCGAATTTCGACCAGGCGACGAGGATGCTTTCACTGCAGCTTGCCAAAACAATTCAGGGGAACGTGTTTGTGGACCTGGAGACCACGGTGCGGGGAGTGAGGCTCGTGCCGGGCGATTTGATTACGGTGACATACCTCAAGGAAGGCTTGCAGCGACAACCATTCCGCGTCGTGCGGATCGCACCTGGCCCGAATTATCAGTCGATGCTGATTACCGCGCAGTGGCACGAAGACGAGTGGTACGCGACGGACGGTTCGGATGCGGCCGGCGGTCGGCGGCGTCCCGGGTCGGGTGTGGGACTGCCGAGGCCGCTGGTGGGAAGCGAACTCGATGAAAACGGGATCGACCAATTCGGAATCACGGAGCGCGTGGTGCAATCGGCGGACGGGAGTTTCACCGTTAAGCTCGCGGCGGAGTTTCATCCACCGGCGAAACCTGCAGCGGCGAACGCGCAGATTCCACTGGTGAGCCTAGAGACGATTGTGGACTCGATCGGCGGTGCGATCGCGGGCGATCAGTCCTTGTACTACGCGGTGAGTGCGATGGACGCGGATGGTGCGGAGAGCGGCTTGTCGTTCGCAGTGCGCGCCAAGCTCCCGAGCGGAGCGCCGACGTTTACGGTGACGATCGCGGGCCTGAGTTTCTCCGGAGGTACTTCGGGGTTCAACGTATACCGGGGTTCGAATCCGATCGAGTTGTTGCGCATTGCGGAAAATGCGGCGGCAGCGACGACCTTTACTGACACCGGTGCCGAGGCGGAACTGGTGGGTCCACCCGACGACAACTACAACCACGCGAATTTCTACTGGCGGTTGGAACTGCAACCCGAGGCAGCGGCGGGGATCGCATCGGCGACGACGATCGGAAATACAACGCTGGGCATGCTGCCGAATGATTTTCGCGGAGGCGTGGCGAGGATCACGCGGGGGAAGGGAAGGACACAAGAGCGAAGTATCGTCTCGAACACGGCGACTACGCTCACGGTGACGCCGCCATGGACCGTGACGCCGGATGGCACCAGCTATTTCGTGATCGCCGAGGCAACCTGGAACTTCGGCGGCCTCGGCGAGACGAGTCCGGTGAATCTCGAGGTTCCCAACCGAACCGGCGCGACGGTCGAGATTTCGGGCCGCTCGGCTAACATTTTCGATCAGGAAAGTGCGGCGGAGTTGAATCCGCTGACGCGCTGGCAGATTGGCGGAGCGGGCGGAGGAGGCGATGCGGATGTGCCGCCGGTTCCGGTGTTCGGGTTGAGCCTGGTGGGGCAGGGAACCGTGGACCTGGTGGGCGTAGCATTCACGAATCTCACTAACACCGCCACGATTGCAGCGGGAACACTATCGCTTTTCTACTGGAACGAGTTGAATAGTCCGTCATCGAAATCGCTGGCGAGCGCGGTGGATGATACAACGACAACGCTGCTGCTGAATGCGGCGGGAGGGGCGAGCCTGGGGCAGTTGGTTCAGCTCGAAAGCGAAGTGATGGCGGTGATGGCGGTGGGCGGCGGCGGTAGCAGTTACACGGTGGAGCGAGGGTCGCATGGGAGCATGGCTGCGGCGCACGATGCGGATGCTCCGGTCTACCACTTGACGCGCCACGTCACCATCGTTCCGTTCGTGAAAGGATTTTTTGGGAGCCCGGCGAGTGGAAGCTACAGTCATTCAGTGTTCCTGCCGGATACTCGCATAGCGGCCGCGGAGCTGTTCGCGACCAACGCGGTAGGGGGCGGCGGAAGCGCGCATGCGGCCTTCGGCGCGACCGAGGACCAGGGGCTGCGAACAATGTCGGGCGGTCAGTTTTCGATTCAAGTCGACGGGTACTTGGCGATTCAGACCGATGCCGCGCCACCACTGGTAATGGATTCGACGCGGGCGGTTCGCGATCTGTTCGCGGTAGTTCGGGAAGCGCCGGCCGGCGATTCGATCGAAATGGAATTGCGCCTGGACGAAACGGTCTATGCGACGCTCACCATCCCGGATGGAGCGACCACGTCGAACATCGTTAGCGGATTCGGTTTGCCGGCATTGCCGGTGAACGCGCGGCTGATTCTGGATATCACGTCGGTTCCCGCGGCGGCGAATACTCTGCCGGGACGAGATCTGACAGTGATCGTGCGGCTATGAATTAGCCGCAGATCGACGCAGACAAACGCAGATGCCAGAAAGTTTAGAAAAGCTACGGCCGGATCGCGACATGCAGTGTTTCTTCTTTCGGCCGTCAGCGGTGGCGGCGCTGAGCGGAGCGTCGGCGAACGGGTTCACCGTATCGGGCACCTGGCGGCAGCAATTTGATTGGGCTGTGATCGAGTGGAATCGCGACAACGTTTATGAACACCCGGCGCTGCGCAATCTACCGGACGGCGATCTCAGCGGATTGACGCTTAGCTACGAAGAGACGCGCGTGAATGCGATTCCGATGGACTCGGGGCTGTATCCCACCGTCGACTGGCCGTCGCTGCGCATTTGGGCGACAGAAGACGGCGTGGAAGATGTGTTCTTCGTCAAACTGACGGATCACGCGGAGGCGATCGAGGGAGATTACGCACAAGCGACCGCGAGTTTCACGCTGTCGGGCACGGCGACCACGGGAGATTTCGTCGGTGTCGCGTTTCTGGAGCAGCACTACACCTATCAACTGCAAGCGTGGGACACACTGGCGAGTGCGGTGCAATCGGTCGCCGATATCGCCAACTCGACTGCGTTTGAGGCGCTGCCAGTGCGGGCGTCGGCGAGCGGGACGACGATCACGCTGACGTATACAGAAGGCGCGGACGGGAATCGATTCGGGATGTACTCGTACGCATGTTCAACATCGGGGGGCGCGGCGACGGCCACGTGGGATTCATCGGCGCAGCAATTCGCTGGAGGCACATCGCCCACGAAATGGAGGGTCACGCTCGAATTCAGCTCACTTGAAGGGCCGGGGCTGATCGATCCCACGGTGCGGAGCGTCCCGACGGATCAGATTCGCAAGATGCGCTGGACCTACGCGGCAGATTTGCAGCCCGGTGATTTCGAGCGCAGCGAGTTTGAGGTGGTGGTGTCGAATTGGTCGGTGACGGGGGCGAATCGAGGTTACTCAGTCGCGGGACCGGGGAGCCGGAGGTTTGAGGATCACGATCCGGCGGTGTCGTACGCTGGCGCGTGGTCCGAAGCGCGCGGAAATTTCTCCGGCGGATCGATTCATTTGACGAACTCGGAAGGCGCTGCGGCAGCGTTCGTTTATCGTGCGACGCAAGCTCACATTCTGTACCTGGGAACGCGCTACACGAACATGGGAGCGCAACTTGGTGTGACCGTCGATGGAGATGCGGCGGGCGGGCCGAATCTCCACATGGCCGAAGAGGACGTGTTGATCCGATGGCGCGTGGGCGAGTACGGACCGGGTGAGCACACGGTGGTCGTTATTCACGATGGTCCGTCGGGCGCGGCCTTCTATCTGGACTTTTTCGAACTCGCGTCGCCGTCGACGGATCTGCCTGACTTTCCGTCGATGCCGAAAATTACTGCGGCGACGGACTGGGACACAGATCACTCGCTGGCGCTGGCGCCGGAGCGGACGGCCTGGATGCTGCAGAAGCTAGGATTCCAGGGGCGCGCGAATCATTATGTGGGCGCTCTTCTGTTTTACGAGTTGTATTCGAAGGGCAATGCGTTCGCTACAGCAACGGTGACGTTCTCCGGAACGCCGGCGTTCAGCGATGCGGTGACCGTGACAATCGATGGGACGGAGCTGCACAAGCTGGTCCATATGGGGATGACGACGGCGATGCTCGCCAGGGCGTTCGCACAGGAGATCAATCGCGGCGCGACGGGTGTGTGGGCCAGCACGTCGGGGAGTGTGCTGACGATTCATTCGCGCAAGTTGGGTACGGCGGGCGACGCGGCTACGCTCACGAGCCATGTGAGTACGTCGGCGGACCTCGATGCGGCCGTTTCCGATTCACACCTGGCCGGCGGGAATAATGGAGCATGGACCACGGATCTGGCGGCGTCGCCGCGATTGAATCGTGCCATGCGCGATTGGGCAACGAGTTATTTCGCGGCGCTGGACTCGTATGGGATCGATGGGGCGGCGGCGTTCAGCATGGAGTTGGGAAACGGCGACATGTCGGCGGAAGCGGGAATCGCGCAACGGGGTCCGGACGGCGATCCGGTGTGGCTGCCCACGCCCGGGCTGCAAACGAACTTCTCGCCAGCCAGCCTCGACTATTGGAAAGAAGTGTACGCGGAGATGGCGGCGATCCAATCGGACGCGGGTCTGCAGCCGTATCTGCAATTCGGCGAAGTGCAGTGGTGGTATTTTCCGACGGACAATTTGCCCGACGGGCAGAACTATCACGGAATGCCGTTCTACGATGCGTGGACGCAGGCGGAGTTTCTGGCGCAATTCAGTCATGCGATGGCGACGATCACGACCAACAACGTCGATCCGGCGGACTATCCGGACGAGGTTGCGTTTCTTCCGGGGCTTATCGGAGATTTCACCGATGCCGTGATGGCGTTCGTGCGGGAGTCGCAGCCAACGTGCCGATTCGAAGTGTTGTATCCGACGGATGTGAATCAAACCGCGTTCAATCGAGCGATCAATTATCCCGAAGCCGCGTGGACTCCGGGGAATTTGGAGTGCCTGAAGACGGAGAGCTTCGGGTTTACGTTTGGACGTGACTTGGACGGTGCCGAGTCCACGATTGATTTCGGCGAAGTGCCGGGTTTCGTCGCGGCGCAGCGTAGTCACCTGGTGGGCGTGCAGGATGCGACGTCGCCCTGGCTGAAGGAAATGCAGATCGCACAAGCCAAAGGGTTCGAGAGCGTGGTGCTATTTGCGCTAGATCAGTACTGCCTGATTGGATATCAAACGCCGATGCCACGGAGCTTGCGGCGAAGTTTGAGGCTGGCGAGTTAGACTGAAGCGTTGCTCGAAGTCCGAAACGTTTCCAAGGTCTATCGTTTGTACCGGCGGCCGATCGACCGGTTGCTGGAAGCCCTCCCTTTTACTCAAAAATATTCACCCGCGGAATTCTGGGCGCTGCGCGACGTGTCGCTGAGCGTCGAGCGCGGCGAAATGTTGGGAGTGGTCGGGCCGAACGGCAGCGGCAAGAGCACGCTGCTGCAAATCGTCAGCGGGATTCTAGAGCCGACGACGGGTTCAGTTGAGACGCGCGGGCGGATCGCAGCGCTGCTCGAATTGGGCGCCGGATTCAATCCCGATTTCACCGGCCGCGAGAATGTTTTCCTCAACGGCGAGATCCTGGGTATTTCGCGACGCGAGATGGAACGCGTCTTTCCAGACATCGAGCGATTCGCCGAAATCGGGAATTTCATCGATCGACCGGTGAAGGAGTATTCCAGTGGAATGTATGTTCGCCTGGCGTTCTCCACCGCGATACACGTCGATCCCGAAATTCTGATTGTCGACGAGGCGCTGGCGGTGGGCGATGCAATCTTCGCTAATCGGTGTATCCAAAAATTCGAGGAATTGAAGCAGCGCAAAGTTACCGTGCTGTTCGTGTCGCACGACCTGGGGCTGGTGAAGCGGCTTTCCGATCGAGCGGCGCTGATGGTGGATGGAAAGGTCGCGGCTTACGGAACGCCGAGTGAAGTGGTCAATCGCTACGTGGGACTGGTGTTGGAACGGCAGGGTCGCGAGTCGCCGCACGAAGACAAGCGACTGGGCGGGAGTTTTCGCCACGGCGACGGCGCGAGCCGGGTGATCGACGTTGAGTTGCTTGACGCGGGCGGCGAGAAGACACGCAGCATCGATTCGGGTTCGCCAGTCACCGTGCGAGTGCGCGCGCGCGCGGAGCGGGATCTCGAAGATCCGGTGGCCGGCATGCTGATTCGAAACCGACTGGGCATCGATGTGTTCGGAACGAACACGCGGGTGGAAGGCATGCAAATCGGTCGTGTGCCCGCGGGCGAAGTCTTCGAAACCGACTTCACTTTCGATTGCCTGTTGACCCGGCAAGACTATACACTGACGGTTGCCACGCAGTACCGCGAGGGTTTTTCACAAGACTGGCTGGATGATGTATTGTCATTCACGGTCGTGGATTCGCGGGATGTGGCGGGGCTGGCGAGTCTCAAGACTAAAGTCCAATGGCGGCGGGTGACGGACGGTGAGTGACTAAATGATCTACACGGTCGTGCTGTGCGTGGTGGTGGCGACGCTGTGCGGCGTCACGCTCGTCAAGACGCTCGGGTTGAAGACACGCAGCGACTTCATGGTTGCCGGGCGCAAGCTGCCGTGGCCGGTGCTGGTGTTCACGCTGCTCAGCTCATGGATCGGCGCGGGGAGCCTGCTGGGCGGTGGCGAGAACGCATACAAGAACGGATTCGTCGCGCTGTGGCAGCCGGCGGGAGGTTGGGCGGGGCTCGCGGTGATCGCGTTGATCGCTGGGCGGGCGCGACGTTTCGCTCAGTTTACGGTGCCGGATCTTCTCGAGTCGCGATATAACGCAGCCGCGCGCGTGCTAGCGACCATCGCGATCGTCATTTCGTACACCGTGATCACGAGCTACCAGTTCAAGGGTGGCGGCGATATTCTGCACCTCATTTTTCCGGAAATGCAACGCTCCACGGGGATGTACATCATCGCTGGATTCGTGATTCTGTTCACGGCGTCCGCGGGCATGGCGTCGATCGCCTATCTCGATTTGGTGATCGGCGGCCTGGTGACCATCATGGTGGTAATCGCCGTGCCGCTGCTCCTCAATGATGTGGGTGGTTGGCAGGGGGTGCGCGCCGCGCTGCCGGCAGATCACTTTACCGTGTTCGGGGCGGTCGGGCCGGAACGAGCACTGGGAACATTAATACCAACGATGTTGCTGCTAGTGGGCAACCAGGGCATGTATCAGAAATTCTTTTCGGCGCGATCGGAGAAGGACGCGAATCGCGCGGTGTTGGGTTGGATCATCGGCACGCTGCTGCTGGAGACGTTGTTAATCATGGTGGCCGTGATTGGAAGCGCGAAGCTCAAGACGGATGCACCGCGCGAGATCATTCCGCTGACCGCGCGTCAGGGATTGCCCACGCTGATCGGCGCGATTCTCCTGGGCGGGATTTTCGCCAAAGTCATTTCGACTGCGAACAATTACCTTTTCTCGCCGGCGACCAATCTGATTCACGACGTGTACGAACGCTTCATCAATCGCAACGCGACCGAGCGGCAGAGTCTGATCGTCTCGAGATTGTTGGTCATCGCATTGGGAATTTTCGCGCTTCTGCAAGCCGCGCGGTTTGAATCGATCCTGAACGCGTCGTTGTACGCGTACACGATTTACGGCGCGGCGGTGACCCCGGTTGTCATGGCTGTGTTTTTCTGGAAGCGCGCAACGACAGCGGGCGCGATAGCGTCGATCGCATTGGGAACCGCGGTGACCATCGCGTGGAATCTTGCGCAGACGTACGGTTGGAAGAACACGACCGACGCGGTGTATCCGGCGCTGATCGCCTCGGTGGTCAGCCTGGTCCTGGTGAGCCTGCTCACGCCGAAGCCCGCGGAAGCGAAGTGGAAGCCGTTTTTCGAATAGGTGAAGAATGCGATTGAAAGAAATCCAAGCGGCGTTGCGCGACGAAGGATTGGATGGGTGGTTGTTCTTCGACCATCATCATCGCGATCCGCTGGCGTATCGGGTGATGCAGTTCACCGCGGGCTCGATGGTATCTCGGCGCTGGTACTATTTCATTCCGGCGACAGGGGAGCCGCGCGGGCTGGTTCACAAGATAGAAGCCGAAACGCTGAAGGAACTCCCCGGCGAAATGACGCGCTATGCCGGCTGGAGCGAGATGGTCGAAGGCGTGCGCGCGCTCCTGGGCGGAGCGACGCGGGTGGCGATGCAGTATTCGCCCGACTGCGCCGTGCCATATGTCGCGATGGTCGATGCCGGAACCATCGATCTGATTCGCGGGTTAGGCGTCGAGCCGGTCACGTCGGCGAACCTCGTTCAGACGTTCGAAGCGGTGTGGACCAAGGAACAGCTCGAAGTGCATCTGGAGGCCGGGCGTAAGGTCGACCTGGTGCGGCGCGAAGCGTTCGAGCACATCGGCGCGAAGCAGCGAGCCAAGGAACGCGTCACGGAATGGGACGTAAAGCAGTTCATTCTGGCGCGCTTTCACGCGGAAGGATTGTTTATCGATCACGGTCCGGATGTGGCGGTGAATTCGAACGCGTCGAATCCACACTACGATCCGAGCGAGCCTGCGTGTTCGGAGATCAAGCGCGGCGACAAAGTTCTGATCGATATGTGGGCCAAGCTGGATCGGCCCGGAAGCGTTTATTACGACATCACGTGGATGGGTTTTTGCGGGGACCAGCCGCCGGGGGATTTCCAGAAAATCTTCGATATCGTAACGGGCGCGCGTGACGCCGCGATCCGGCGCGTGCAGCAGGCCGTTGCGGCGAAGCAGGTGCTTCACGGATATGAAGTCGACGACGCGGCTCGCGCGCATATCCGCGACGCGGGTTACGCCGACTACTTCTTCCATCGAACGGGCCATTCGATCGGCGAAAACGTGCACGGCACTGGCGCGAACATGGACAATCTGGAAACGCACGACGAGCGCAAGGTGATTCCGGGGACGTGTTTTTCGATTGAGCCAGGGATTTATTTGAAAGATTTCGGTGTGCGAAGTGAGATCAATATGTATGTCGATGAAACCAGCGCGCGCGTCACCGGCGAGATGCAGAAGCAGATTGTGCTGATCTGAGATGCGGTTTGGCGCGGTCATCCTGGCAACCATCGCCGTGGCGCAGGCCGCCGTGGTATCCCACGAGTGGCGCGGGTCGACGCTGATCTTAAAGCTCGACGACGGCGCGGCAGAGATGGAGTGGATCAGCGGTGTCGCGTTCCGTTTCACGCGCACCTGGGGCGATCAGGCGGATCGCTTGCCGGCGATTCTTCATGACGCGACAAAGGTCGACATGGAAGCGCGGCCCGATTCGTTCTTCATGAAGACGCGCTACATGAACGTCGAGTTGAACCGCGCGAATCTTGCGATGCGGGTACGGTCCGTGGATGCCGATGTCGCGGAGCTGGAGCTCAAGCGCGTGGCTGATGGAGCGGAGCTGCACATTACGCCACTCGACAAGACTCTCGGCGGGCCGCCGTTTTTTATGACGCGGTCCGGATTCGGGATGTACCTGCGCCATCCATCGCGCTGGTCGGTGGATGTGGCGCGGAGTGTCGCCGCAGCGCCGCGCACGGATTCGATCCACTACATTTTTTATTACGGCCCCACGTTGAAAGAGATGCTGGAGCAGCATCTGACCGTGACCGGTTCGAGCGAGATGAATGTCGATGCACTTGTTCCTCGGCCCGCGGAGCCGGTTTCGCCAAAGGCGACGCACATTGAGCAGCCGCACGTGGATTCATGGGATTCACTCGCCGCGCTGGTGCGTAAGTTGAATCGAGGGAGTCTTTCCGCCGTCTTGTATCCCGCGCTTGATTTATCGTTCGCGGATAAGGCTCCCGCGGATGTCCGGCAGCGCGCACAGGATTTGTCGACGTGGGTACCAGTGCTTTTTGGATCGGGAGCGGTGGATCGCGCCACACGCGAGCGCTGGAAGCCGTATTGGATCACCTATCTTCGGGAGGCGCACGATCGCGGTTTTCCGTTGATCCGTCCGCTGGAGATGCAGTTTTCTAGAGATCCGAATGCCGGTCGGCAGCCGGACGTGTTCATGTTCGGCGATGAACTACTGTTAGCCCCGGTGGTCGCGCCGGGCGGAAAAAGACGACTGGACTTGCCGATGGGAATCTGGACAGACCTGAGGACCAACCAGGAATACAAGGGTCGCCAGACGGTCGAGGTCGACGCGCCGGCGGGGCAGGTCCCAATGTTTTCGCGAAACGGGGCGCTGTTTCCGATTGCGACGAGCGGGACGATTGAGCTGCATTACTTCCCATCGCTCGGCGGCGAGTTTTTCCTGTGGGAACCGCAGGCAAATGAGAATTCGCAGTTTCACGCGTCGCCCGCCGCGGATTATCTGCGCCTTGAAAGCGAGTCGAAGCTCCAGCGGACGTACGAGTGGGTGGTACATCACGCCGGCGCGCCGCGCGAGGTCAAGGAAGGCGCGACGAGTTATCGAAGGGTCGCCGAAAGGTCACAGTTGCGGCCGAATACATGGTGGCATGACATCGATCGGAACGATCTGCACGTGATGCTGCGGGCGGAGGCGGCGTCGGATCGTATCATTAATATCGCGTTTCCGTGAGATGCGGGACCAGGAGGTCCACCTCACAAGCCGCCACCCTCCATGTTCAAGGAAATTCACTCGGTGATTCGGAAAATTCCGCGCGGCAAGGTCGCGACCTATGGCGCGGTGGCGAAGGCGGCCGGATTCGAAGGCGCCGCGCGGCAGGTGGTATGGGCGTTGCGCGGAACCGACGGTCGGCTGCCCTGGCATCGAGTATTGGGTGCCGGAGGAAAGATCCTGCTGCCGGGCGCGTCGGGTGCCGACCAGAGACTGCGGCTCGAAGCCGAGGGAGTCGAGTTCCGTGGCGCGCGGGTGCACATGGAGGAGCACGAGTTCGCGTTCAAGAAACGGTCGAAGCGCCGCTAGCGCGATGTTACGATGTAATTTCGCAACTATGAAACCCTTCATTTTGTCCGTGACCCTGTGCGCCGCGGTGCTGGCGCAGACCCCCACTCCGGCCACCAAGGCTCCGGCCACCAAAGCGCCCGCGACAGCAACCAAGGCTCCAGCTTCGAAAACGGGCGCAGCTAAAGCCCCGGCAACGAAGGCCCCCGCGACCGTGGGCAACCTGCTCGACCCGGCGACGTTAAAGGCTACAGCGCCGGCCGTTTTCAAGGCGAAACTGACCACCACGAAGGGCGATATCGTTATCGAAGTCACGCGCGAATGGGCGCCTCGAGGGGCTGATCGCTTCTATAACCTGGTGCGCGCGGGATTCTTCACCGACGCCTATTTCTTTCGGGTAATCCCCGGGTTCATGTGTCAGTTCGGTGTCAGCTCGCGCCCCGAAGTATCGCGCGTGTGGAGCAACAACAACATGATTGACGATCCGGTGAAGCAAAGCAACACGCGCGGCATGGTGACTTACGCGAAAACCAACGCCCCCAATTCACGATCTACGCAGCTCTTTATCAACTACGGCAACAACGCCGCTAACCTTGATCCATTGGGATTTGCGCCGTTCGGGAAGGTCGTTGAAGGTATGGAAGTTGCCGAGCAGTTCTTCTCGGGCTACAACGCTCAGTTCGGTGGCGATTCAGGGCAACTACAAGGCCCGATCGGCGATAAAGGGAAGGTCTTCGTGGAGAAGGAATTTCCCAAGCTGGATAAGATTTTGAGGGCGTCGATTGTGCCCGCGACTCCGGCCGCTCCTGGCGCGACGAAGTCCACGCCTTCCACGACGAAATCGGCTACCAAAGCGCCTGCGACCAAGGCTCCGGCGACGAAGACGCCCGACACGAAGAAGCAGTAAATCGAACAAGGGCGGCAAAAATCGACCGCCTGTGTCAAGGGCGCGCGTTACCGGCCGGTGCTGCAACCTTTCTTGCAGCTCTTATTCACTGCCTTGCAGGATTTCTTGGCCTTGGAGGTGGCAGTCCGGCTCTTGCACAGCTGATAGGTTGTTTCGCAGTGCGACGTGCACGCCGGGGTGGCGACTTTCTTGGCGGCGGCGAAGCTGGGCAGACCAAGCGATAGGATCAGGACCAACAGGGCGGCGCGCATAGGTATTCTCCTGCGAAGGTAATCGGCGGGAAATCAGCGATCCGTTAGGCAGGCCGGGCAGGGAATCGGAGTTGCGGGGCGGTGAGATCCGCCCCGCTTTGGAGATCCACTATTTCTTCTTCTTGGCAGCCTTTTTGGGCGCCTTCTTTGCGGCTTTCTTCTTGGGAGCAGCCTTCTTGGCCATCTTCTTAGCTGCCTTCTTTGCGGGGGCTTTCTTGGCGGCCTTCTTCGGAGCAGCCTTTTTAGCGGCTTTCTTCTTGGGCGCGGTCTTCTTAGCTGCTTTCTTGGGGGCGGCCTTCTTGGCTGCTTTCTTCTTCGGCGCGGCCTTCTTGGCTACCTTCTTCGGAGCCGCCTTCTTTGCTGCTGGTTTTGGGGCTGCCGGTTTGGGGGCCGCCGGTTTCGGCGCGGCTGCTTTCTTTACCGGCTTCTTTTCCGGAGCGGGCTCGGCATCCTCATGCGCAGCCGGGGGAGCGGCAGGAACGGGTGCCATCACGGGTACCGCGGCCGGCGTACTCGGTGCTGCCGGTTTCGCTGGTTCCTCGTCGTCATCGTCGTCCATGCCATAGTCACCCATGTCGTCGTCAACGTTGATGTGGGAGCCTTCTTCGTAATCGTCGAGTTCTTCGTCTTCGACCGCGAGTCGATACTCAATCATTCGGTGCCCTCCTAGCAGGCGTAACCAGATTTAGAATATCGCGTTTTGAACGGAAGGCAAGGGGGAAAAGTCGCATGCCATGCGAGATCAGGTTAGAAGCGGAATGCGCGCGCGAAGCCAGCGCTAATCGGGTCTCAGAGACTGGCGCGATTTGACTTTGCCGTGGTCGGGCGGACCGGCGATTTTCGAGCAACCGTGGTGCGCCGCGCTGTCGTAGTCGTGCGGGTCGCAGCGCCGGACCGCGGTGCAGTGGACCGAGCCGCATTGGGCCGAACGGTGGCGGTGCCCGCCTTCTTCCGCGCCGTCAATGCCGATTTCGCCGAGGGACGGGTGGCCACGCGCTCCCCGGGATAGGACGCCGGAATCGCCGCCCAGCCGCCTGGTTCAGGGAGCGAGTCGTGATTCGCCGAAGTCACCGTCGGGGTATCGGACTTGTAGCGCTTGGCCAAGCCCGCGAACGTGTCGCCAGATTCGACCCGATGCAGCCTCCAAGTGTCGCGTCGATTGGGCGGCACTACCGCGAAACCTCGCTCGAGCGCGTCCATCGTTCCCTTGGGGACATGCAAACCGTACCCAGCGGGTGCGATCGACCTGAGCAATGCCGGATTGAGTTCTCTCAATTCGCTGACTGGGCGATCGACCGCATCCGCGACCAGCGCGATATGTGTCGGGGTCTGCAACTCGATCGTGTCGAACTCCATGGGCGGATCGTAGGGTGGCAGCTCCAGTCCATAGTCCTTGGCATTCTTGGCGACAATGATCATCCCTAGAATGGTCGGAACGTAGTTGGCGGTTTCCTTGGGGAGCACGTTCAGCTTCCGCAGCATGAAGAAATCCGCGTAGCCGGTCCGCATGATGGCCCGATCCACGCAACCCGGGCCGCAGTCGTAGGCGGCCATGGCCAGGTACCAATCGCCGAAATGCTCGTATAGATCGTGCAGATGGCGGGCCGCCGCGCGGCTGGCCTTTACCGGGTCCATGCGATCTTCGGTGGCCGAAGTCTGCGTCAAACCGTATTCGACGCCGCGAAACTGGGCGAATTGCCACAGCCCCACACACGCCTTGACCGAGACCGCACGGGGCAGAAACGCCGATTCGGCTTGGGACAGGAAGATCAGCTCCTGCGGGATGCCCTCTTCACGCAACGCCTTTTCAATGATGTCTTTGTATCGCCCGGAGCGACGGATGCCGGCCGCGAGACTGCGCTTGCCGCGTTCGCTCGAGTAATAACTGACGTAAGCAAGGACTGCGTCGTTCACTTCCAGCGGGAGCTGCGAAGCGGTGGCCGCGATCTGCTCTTTCACCTTGCTGCGGAGGCTGGGATCCACCGGGAACGTAAGGTCGGGCGGGGTATCGCGCGGGGCCTTGTCGAACGGAGGAATTTGATCCGCGGGCTGACCGGCGTTGAGGCGATCGAGGTCGTAACGATAGATGCCGTCGGCCAGTTCTTCGAGGCGGCGCTCGACCCGGGCGCGATCCGGCATGTTTTCGGGAGCCCCCAGGAGGATCTCGATGGCTTTGTTGAACTCGTCACGGGACTCGTCTAACTTGCCGTCCTGGAAGGCGCGTTTTCCGGCGGCGAATCGATCCTCGGCCTTCTTGATGAGGAATTCGGCGTCGGTGGGGCGCTTGATCTGCGGAATCGTGTCGCCGTGGAGCGGGGTTTCATTGGCGTACAGATCGTTTTCCAGACGGGGCGGTTCGGCGGGCGCTTCCTGGGGAGTGACCGGACCATGCTTGGGAGGCAGCAGGAAGGTGCGAAAGGACGAGGGTCGGGTGGTGGTTGCGCAGGCGGTCAAAATGACCAAGCCGGCGGCCAAAAAGGCTGCCAAAACCGGCGCAGTTGAAAATCGGACGGCTTGCATGCCTTAAACGCCTGAGTTTACAGGACGATGACAGGGGAGGTCAAGTTGGGTCGGGTTAGTGCTACCCCTTGAGCGCCTTCAAATCTCAAGCTTAACAGTCGGTTTGGTATTCGGGAAAATGCGCTCGACTGCCGGTTGGCCAGGGCCCGGCTTCCTCATGCCATAGGCATTCACTGGCTGGGAACGGTTGACCCAAAGCGTGTAATACAAATGGTCGGCCCGCGGATCGTCCGTGTTTGGGTGCAGCAGGATCGTCAGCCCCAGGCTATTCAATTGCAACCAAGGCACCAGGATCGGCAACAGGTCGTTGGTGAAACCGAAGTAGAAAGACGGGGTCACGTGCGGTCCGCGCGGCTCGAGATTCCAGTTTCCCAACTCCACCGGG
This sequence comes from Bryobacteraceae bacterium, assembly GCA_036006545.1. Classification (GTDB taxonomy): domain Bacteria; phylum Acidobacteriota; class Terriglobia; order Bryobacterales; family Bryobacteraceae; genus Palsa-187. The sequence continues at coordinate 1,107 of DASYPO010000166.1, read as the reverse complement.
AAACGTTCCGCGGACCACTTTCTGACCAGCGCAGCTTTCTCGTAAGTATCTTCGTCGAAGTAGAAATGCGCGTGGTAACTCTTAATGTCGGTATACGGGCGAGGCGCCTTCGGCAACCCATTCTCTTCCCCCGGCCGCACGCTTTTCGGCCGCAGCGCCGGCTCCTTGAGTGTCTCGTAACCCCAGGGACTCTTGCCCTGATCGGCCGGCGGAAATACCGGGACAAAGCCCTCTTTGTACGGCGACACAACGCGCTTGGCTTTCTCGTCTTCCTCGGCGTCCAACGCGCTCGCGGTGACCGCGCCCGCTACAGCCATGAGTCCAGACTTCAAAACAAATCGTCGCCGTGCGGGGGACAGGAGGTCGGCATAGTATTGGTCCACTTCCGAGTTGGGAGTGACGTTTTCGTTGAGATTGTGATTGTCAGCCATAGTCTAATTCCCGATAGGATGAGTATAGGTTATATGGCGCGGATTTGGTTGGTTTCGGCGATGGCGGCTATAGCCACAAACGGCTGGGCTTGCACGATTGTCTACCCTTCCTATTAGGTTGGACCGAGTTTTCGGGTGAAGGTTGAAGACCAAGGCTGGCCGGTTGAGGGTCTTCGGGTGCGGATCCGTGGCGCTCAGATCAGTGCCAGTCGCCTTGTCGTAACAGACAACAATGGTTGAGGTGAGCATCATGCGGTTGGGAAGGCCTTTCGTAGTCGCATTGGTTCTTTTGGGAGCCGCTTCTGGGCAAACACTAGAAGACGGGTTGAGATCAAGAATCCAGGCCGTTCGTTATGCCGCGCTTGCTGAGCAGGCTCGAATCCAGGGGGATGTTCATCTAAGCGTCAAGTCTGGCGTAATCACTGTTCTCTCCGGACATCCGCTACTCGCTCCAATCGCCGTCAATAGCGCAAAGGCATTCCGATCGATTCAGGGTGACGCGGACCTAGACGTGACGTATCATTTTGTCCTTGTCGACACCGCCAGGAGCGTGCCCACATCGATTACTGTCCCTAGAAGTAATGCGTTCGGAAGAGCCGTGTTGCGGGTATTCGGACTCAAGACTGTAAAAGAGGTTATCGAGTATCGATGTCAAGAAGGTGCTCCCCCGGCGAAC
>DASYPO010000165.1:0-10480 GCA_036006545.1 Bryobacteraceae bacterium | reverse complement strand
CCAATACAGCGGAAACTGGATGGAGATCGTGGGTGTTGCCGGCAATGTGAAGTATTTGGGTCTCACGGTTGATACCGACCCGGCCTACTATGTGTCGATCCGGCAGTTCTACCGTGCACGGGCTTATCTGATTGTGAACACCTCAGGCGACGCTGCGCCCTTGGCGGCTGCTCTTCGCCGGGAGGTGCAAGCCATCGATTCTTCTGTAACGTTGGCGCAAATCGTAACCATGGACCAATCGCTAATCCTGTCTACTTCTCAGCCGCGCTTCGATACGATGCTGCTGGGCTTGTTCGCGGGCATCGCATTACTGCTCGCCGCGGTTGGAATCTACGGATTGATCGCCTACTCGGTGGCGCAGCGCACCCAGGAAATCGGTGTTCGCATGGCGCTGGGCGCGGCCCGTGCCGACGTGGTTCGGATGGTGGTGCGGCAAAGCGCGTCGTTGGCGATCCTTGGAATCATATTAGGTCTTGCAGGCGCACTCGCGTTGACGCGATTGCTGAAGACCATGCTGTTCGGCATCGGTACCACCGATGCTCTGACGTTCGCGGCGGCGCCACTGGGAATCATGCTCGTGGTTCTGCTCGCGACATTCATTCCCGCATTTCGCGCAACGCGCATTTCCCCAGTGATCGCACTGCGGTATGAGTAAGGCGCGCTGAAGTTGTTCGTGGATTTCCGCAAACGAACCCCCGTCGAGTTGGCTCCCAAGCCAAGCCCGTAGGGTCAAAAAAACTCGACCGAGGCTCGTAGGATAAGCGGTGGGCATGAGGAACAAGCGGTGGGTGCGGCTGCTGGGGTACGTCACCGGGTCGGTGAGCCGGGACATACGAAGATTTTCGTTGACAAACGAATAGATTCGTATGATACTCGCAGCGTGGCCTCCAGATCCCTTTCCAAAGAGCCCGTTCCCCCGCCGCTTCCAACCGACGCCGAAATTGCCATCTTGGCGGTGTTGTGGCGTCAAGGCGCCAGCACTGTTCGCGAGGTGCATGACGCGCTGGCTAAGGACAGTGGCTATACCACCACGCTGAAGTTGATGCAGCTCATGTTCGAAAAGGGACTGGTGGTGCGCAACGAGCGCTACCGCTCGCATCTTTACGAAGCGCGCGCACCCAAAGAGCAGACGCAGCGGCAGATCGCGGGCGACCTCTTGAAGCGCGCATTCGAAGGATCGGCGAGGAGCCTGGTGCTGGGAGCGCTTGCCGCGCAGCCGGCTTCAGGCAAGGATCTGGCCGAGATACGGACTCTGTTGGACGAATTCGAAAAGAGGGGAGAAAAAAAATGATCACGCTACTGAACCAGCCGTGGACCGAGCGTCTGGGCTGGACGCTTCTGCATTTTCTGTGGCAGGGAATTCTGCTGGCAGCCCTCTATGCGCTCGCCCGGGCTTTGGCCGGTGGCCGCATTTCGGCGCGCGGCCGTTACACACTTGCCTGCGCTTCGCTGTTGACGATGGCTGTGGCGCCTGCGCTCACTTACTGGTGGCTTGGAAATTCCGGGCAGGCGGCGCGGATTGGGGACCTTACCGATTGGGGCGCCCGACAGCTTACCCCCGCGGTTGCGTATTCACCGCTCACCGATCCCTGGCAACAGGCGATGCCGGCGATCGTAATGGTGTGGTTTGCTGGCGCCGCGGTGTGTTCCCTCCGGCTGCTCATGGGATTTATTTCCGCGGCGACTCTGCGGCGTTCGCCTCATGTGCCGGTGCTCACCGAATGGCAGCAAACCCTGGACCGGCTGATCGAACGCATGCACGTGTCGCGAAGTGTGCGGCTGGTGGCCACGGATCGAGTGGACTCTCCTGCGGTCATCGGCTGGATTCGCCCGGTGATTCTCGCCCCGGTAGGCCTCTTGTGTGGGCTCGCACCGGAGCAGGTAGAGGCGTTGTTGGCGCACGAACTGGCGCATGTCCGGCGACACGACTACCTGGTGAATGTTCTGCAAGGAATCGCCGAGAGCCTGCTCTTTTACCATCCTGCGGTGTGGTGGATCTCAAGCCAGATCCGGGCCGAGCGCGAGCATTGCTGCGATGATCTGGCCGTTGCGGCGAGCGGCGATGTCCTGGTGTACGCACGCGCTTTGGCGGAATTGGAATCCATGCGGCCGGCACATTTCAAGGCTGCGCTATCTGCGAACGACGGTTCGCTCCTGCGCCGGATCCGCCGGCTGACCAACCCCGTGGCGGCGCACAGGCCCGCCGGATGGGGAGCAGCCTGGTCTTTGGGTGCCGTGCTGCTATTGGCGATCGCAGGAGTTTCGGTGACCGGCGCGCAAGGGCAAAGCCAGCCGGTGGTGAAGCTCGAAACCGTGTGGGCGGACACGGTGAAGCAAGGCGATATGAAGTTGGAGGTGCGCGGGTTGGGCCGATTGACGTCCGACCATACGGCGGCGCTCAAAGTGGCGGAGACGCAGATGCAAGAGGTGCGTCAGGGCAAGCCGGCCATCCTTGCGTTCCGGAATCGAAAGGAGACCGTTCGTGGCAAGGTTGCTGTGGTGCATCCGGAAGTGGCGAACGGCACAATGACTGTGGACGTAGTGATCGATGACGCTCTGCCGCCCGGCATCAATCTGCAGGAGCCGGTGGACGGGGTTATTACATTAGGGGCGTTGACGAACGTGGTGTACGTCGGCAGGCCGGTGTTCGGCCGACCCAACAGTCAGGTTATGCTCTTCAAGATCGAACCCGACGGCCATTCGGCGAAGAAGGTTCCGGTGCAGTTCGGCGCGACCTCGGTGCAGCTGATCGAAATCAAGAGCGGTTTGAAGCTGGGGGACAAAGTGATCATCAGCGATATGTCGCAGTACGACGGGGTAGCGGCCATTGTGTTGCGGTAATGGCTCCCGGCTACGGTTCGGATCCGCAAACTTTTCAGTGTGAAACCCGGCGCTAAGACGACACTACTTCGCGACCGTTCCAGAGGGAATCAGTTCCGGCAATCAGGTTTCGTAATCCTGGAGCAGGCATGCCTGGAGACCGCGCCCGTCTACACCTTGTGCGGTAGCTCGTAAAAACGAGACCTCCCAAGATTGGTCCGCTGCAGACATGGCAGCCCAACGGATGTTCCGCTTTGTTACCCTCGCTTGCATGGGCGATTCGCGGAAGTTGATATTGCCAGCGGGTATTGTTCTTGTCGTGCTTGCCGGAGCGGCGGCGGTCGTCTATCCCCGGCTCGGTTTGCAGAGCGATGGGAGCTACCTCATTCCGACCGGGCAGAAGTTGACTCCGGCAGGACGGCATTTCGAGGTCAATGACCGACCCCTCGGGATGGTGCTCAGTCCGGATGGCAAACGAACGGCCGTGGTCACTGGATCGAACTTCGCTCCGCGCGCGCTTCATATTCTCGACGCGGAGGATGGAAAGGTTCTCCAACAATTGCCGTTGGAGGATAGTTTCGCTGGAGTCGCGTTTTCGCTCGACGGTCGCACCCTGTACGTCGGCGGCGGCACTTCAAGCGAAGTGAAAGTCCTGCGTGAACAAGCGGGCGGATTCGCGCAACAGGATCGGTTCCCGTTCCCGGGAGCTGCCCCCAGTGGGCTGTCGTTATCAGCCAATGGGGCGACCCTTTATGTCGCGCTGAATCAAAAACACGCAGTAGCCATCATCGACCTGGCCAGCCGGAACGTTACCGAAGTTCCCGTTGGCATGTATCCGTACACGACCGTGACGGCACGCGCAGTTCAGAAAGTGTACGTCTCGAATTGGGGTGGGCGACGCGGCGTTGAGGGCGACCTTCTCGACGAGCGCTATCGCGTGGTGGTCGATCGTCGCACTGGCATACCATCGACCGGCACGGTCTCTGTGATCAACACCGATCAGAAGGCGGTCATCAAGGAAATCGAAGTTGGGGTGCATCCCTCGGCCCTTGCGCTCAGCCCGCAGGGCGACCGCCTGTTCGTAGCCAACGCCAATAGTGATACGGTTTCGGTGATCGACACGGCGACGGACAGCGTGGTGTACTCGATCGATGTCCGGCCGAGTGTCAAAGCGCCGATCGGCAGCGCCCCAAACGCGTTGGCGGTCAGCGACGACGGCAAAACCTTGTATGTGGCGAACGGCGCGAACAATGCGATCGCCGTGGTCGATATCGCTAAGCCGGGCAAGGTTCGGGGGCTGATTCCCACCGGGTGGTATCCCACGGCGGTAACGCCCGCAAAGAACGGAAAGCTGTGGGTCGCCAGCGGCTACGGATTCGGTTCGATCGCGCCGAAGGCGCCCACCCGCAAAGCCCGAAGCTATCGCGACCGCGTAGGCGTCGTCTCATTGATCGACCTGCCGGATGCCCGCAAGTTGCGTGAACTGACCGCGCAGGTAATGGCGAACAATCGCCTTGCCGCTTCGGGCCAAGTGCCCGCCGCGAATCATCCCGTGCCGATCGACCGCGGGCATCCCTCGCCCATCCGCCACGTGTTTTACATCATCAAGGAAAACCGCACGTACGATCAGGTGCTGGGCGATCTGCCGCAAGGGAATGGCGATCCGTCATTGGTCCAATTCGGCCGCGACGTTTCTCCGAATCATCACGCGCTGGCGGAAGCGTTTGTGCTGCTGGACAACTTCTATACGCCGGCCGACCAGTCCGCGTTAGGACACAAGTGGTGCACCCAAGGGTATGCGAGCGACTGGGCCTTCAAGTACGGCAATGGACGCAACGATGGAAACCCGATGCTCTCCGCACCGAGCGATGCTTTGTGGGATAACGCCAAAGCGCATGGCGTCTCCGTTCGGGCTTACGGCGAGCGCGGCACTTTCACGGTGACGCCGCCGACCGCGACATTCACGGACATTTTCCGCGGCTGGAAATCCGGAAACATGACCGTGAGCATCACGCCGCGCACCTCGGTCGCCGGCCTGAAAGATATTTACAATCCCGACTATCCCGGCTTTGGAGCGATCGTTCCCGATCAGTATCGCGCCGACGTTTTCTTGAAAGAGTTCCGGCAGTTTGAGGAGAAAGGCAACTTGCCGCGTCTCTCGATTCTGCTCTTGCCGAATAATCACACCAGCGGAACTTCGCCTGGGATGCCGACCCCTCGAGCGTCCGTCGCCGATAACGATCTCGCGCTGGGACGGATCGTCGAGGCGGTCTCGAAGAGCCGTTACTGGAAGGAGTCGGCGATCTTCGTAGTTGAGGACGACGCACAAAACGGGGTCGACCACGTCGCCGGGCACCGGACCGTAGCGCTGCTGATCAGCCCCTGGGTGCAGAGGAAAGTGGTGGACAGCCACTTTTACACAACCATCAATATGTTCCGAACCATGGAGCAGATTCTTGGATTGCCGCCGCAAAATCAGTTCGATCTTGCTGCGGAGCCGATGTTTCCGGCGTTCGCCGATAAGCCCGACGTGACGACGTACACTGCGCTCCCTAACAAAATCCCCCTGGATGAGCTTAATCCGCCGCTAAGGGCGTTAAGAGGGCAGGCTCTGCGGGACGCGGCCGCGTCGTCGAAGATGGATTTCTCGGAACCGGATGAAGCTCCTGAGGACATTCTGAACCGGATTATCTGGCGATCGACCAAAGGGATGGGCAGGCCGTATCCGGGCCGGTAGTGTCGGGACAAAGCGCAATCGCTCTGGTTGTCACGGGCAAGGACATTCAGCTGCGCCAGCCGCATCGTGACCCGCGACTCCACAAATCTGAAACGACTCTAGTTCGGCGGCTGCACCACTGGAGCGGAAATGTAGGACATGTTGGCGCCGGAACGGTATAGGCGTTGCGTGGCCGGCTGGAAATCGGAAGCATGCGCATCGAAGATGTTCTTGACGAAGCGCTGCGGATTGCGGTCGATCACCGGAAACCAAGTGCTCTGCACCTGGACCATGATCCGATGCCCCTTGAGAAACACGTGGTCGTTCGCCGGAAACTCAATTCGGTAATGATTCACGGCGTTGGGTTCCACCGGCTCCGGTGTTTCGAGACGATTCCGGTACCGGCCCCGCAGCACATCGCCCGCGATCATGAGTTGAAAGCCGCCCATCTTCGGCTCCGGCGCATACTTTTCGGGATAGACGTCGATTACCTTCACGATCCAGTCGCTATCCGTGCCGCTGGTCGACGCAAACAGGTGCGCCGCGATCTTCCCCGAAACCACGACATTTTCGTTTAGCGGATCGGTCGCCCAGGACAGCACGTCGGGGCGGCGATCGACAAAGCGCTGATCCTCCACCAGCCACGTGCTCCATCCGGCGCCGAGCTCGATGGGGCGCGGGCGGTAGGGTACGGGATTCGCCGGATCGGAAATGTAGCTGTCGAACGCGGGCTGCGCCGCGGCGGGCGGAGCGTCGAACGACAACTTGCGATCAGCTTGGAAGTACAGCCGTCGTTCTCTGGACTGCTTGGGTGGCCACGAATCGTTACGGACCCATTCGTTCGTGCCGGTGCGAAACGTCAACGCTTCAGGCAGGTCCAGCGTTCCTTCGCTCTTAAGATGGTGCGCCAGGAAACGCGACATTACGTTGCGCCGGTAATACTCCGCGGTCGAGCTTCCGAAGTCGATCCGTCCCAGCTTTCGTCCTTCCCCGCGCGACCAGCCGCCGTGATTCCACGGTCCGACGACGAGGAAATTTTGGTTCCGGGAATCGTGCTTTTCGAGAAGCTCGTAAATCTTGATGGGGCCGTAGAAGTCCTCCTGATCCCACCAACCCGCGACATTCAGCGTCGGCACGTTCACGCGATTCAGCCAGGGCGCGAAGGCTTGCCTTTTCCAGAAGGCGTCGTAATCCGGGTGATTCACGAAATCGTCCCAGGTGGGCAGGCGGCTGCGCAGGATTTTTTCCTTCACGTTCGAGAGTGGCCCCAGGCCCAGATACCAATCGTAGGTGTCGTGTCGATCGATAACCGTCGCAGGGTTGGTCATCTCTTTCGACGATTCCATCCGGTAGGCGTATTCGAATCCGTAACTCAGCCGGAACGCGCCGTTGTGATGAAAATCGTCGCCGATCCACATGTCGGCTGGTGAAGCTGCGGGGATCGCGGCCTTCAGAGCCGGATGCGGATCGAGCGCGCCCATTACCGTCAGCCATGCGCCGTAGCTGGTGCCCGCCATGCCGACGCGACCGTTGTTGTTGGGCACGTTTTTCAGCAGCCAGTCGATGGTGTCGTAGGTGTCGGTACTTTCGTCGATCGCGTTTTTGTCCTGGGGATCGCGCGGCTGCCGGAGCATGACGAACGTGCCCTCCGACTTGAAGCGCCCGCGAATATCCTGCATCACGAAGATGTAGCGATCGCCAGCCAGTTCCGGCAAGGCCACATTCAGCCGCGCGGAATCGAGATCGCCCGCGCCGTACGGGGTCCGGATGAAGATCATCGGCAGCGGCTCGGCCGCAGGCGTCGGTTCGAAGACTTGCGTATACAAGCGCACGCCGTCACGCATCCGAACCATGCTATCGGTGCGAACGTACGTCGGCGGCAACTTCTGCTGCGCCTCGATGGCCGCGAATGCGAAGAACGCACACCCGAGTCTGAACAGCTTCAGCATAGATGCCCTATCTCGAAACGACGCGCTACTTTGAAACACGATCGATCGGCGTCGGGCGCGGAACGCGCTTGACCGGATTCTTCTCGAGCAGCTTCAGCGCCTCCTGTACGGCACGTTCGAGCTGCGAATCGCGTCCCGCAGCGGCGTGCGCGGGCGAGATCTCGACTTCGATGTCCGGCGACACTCCGACGTTTTCGATGTCCCATTTTCCCGCCAGGTTATAGAAAGCGAGCGAGGGCGCGGTGATGCCTCCGCCGTCAATTGTCGGTGGGGTACCGAGGGTTCCGACCAATCCTCCCCAGGTGCGAGTACCCACGAGCGGTCCAATGTTTCGCTGGCGAAAGTAAAACGGCAAAGCATCTCCGCCCGACCCGGCGGACTCGTTGACGATCATCACCTTGGGTCCGTAAATTCCGGCGGTCGGCGAAGTGTTCACATTGCCGTCACGTTGGGCGAAGTAACCCATCAGCTTGCGGTCGAGCTCATTGACGATGTAGTCGGCCACCATCCCGCCCTGGTTATAACGTTCGTCGATCACCGCTCCCTCTTTGTCCTGTTGCGCGTAGTAGTAGCGGGTGAACGAGGTGTATCCGGGACCTCCGGTGTTGGGCAGCCAAACATACGCCAGGCGGCCACCGGACAATTTGTCGACCAGCCGGCGATTGCCTTCCACCCAGGCGCGCGTTCGCAGCGGGGTCTCGGTCGCGACCGGCACCACGGTGACTAATCGCGATCCGTCGAGCGACGGCGCGCTGTTCACGCGAAGCTGCACCTGGCGATTCGCCGTGCCCTCGAACAGCGCATAGATGCTGGTGGGCGGCGCGAGGGGGCGCCCGTTCACTTCCAGAATGTAATCGCCCTCGGCGACCTGAATTCCCGGCGCGCTCAGAGGCGCGCGAAGCTCGGGATTCCAATTCTCGCCGGTGTAGATGCGGGCAATGCGATAGCGCCCGTTTTCGATGCGGTAGTCCGCACCCAGCAGGCCCCCGGATACGGTTTCGTCGGTAGGCTGGTCACCGGCGCCTTGTAAATAGGAGTGGCCGACGGTTAGCTCGCCACCAACCATGGCGATCAGATAGCCGAGATCGGAGCGATGGCCGACGTGCGCCACCAGCGGCAGGTACTTGTCGTAGACCGCCTGCCAATTGGCTCCGTGCATTTTGGCGTCGTAGAAATATTCACGCTGGACCCGCCAGGTCTCGCGATAGATCTGCGCCCACTCGGCGCGCGGATCGACCCGCATTTCGAGCTGGGCGACGTTCAGCGGACCGTCGCCGACCTTGGCAGGACGATCGACCGGCACCACACCCCAGCGCCCTTCCCCGGGACCCGCTTGGTAGAGCAGCTTCTTCCGATCGCCAGAAAGCGTATAGAAACGGACGCCCTCGAGGAACGGCGCGGCGGCGCGATCCTTGATTTGGTAGCGTTGCAGGCGCTGCGCGATCGGGCTGCCGCCCGGAACAGCTTCCAGATAGTAGATGGACCCGGCGGCGCCCGCACCGAGGCGGCTGTATTCGGCGGCCGGGACGCTCAGCGAAAGAATGCGCTGCGAGATTCCATTGAGATCGATTTTGACGGCGACGGATTTTGCCGCTTCGGGTTTCGGAGCGTCCGCCGGAGCAGGGCGAGGCTCGTCGCCGAGCTCAGGCAAGAACGGCGAGGGCTCGGTGGCGCTGAGAACAACCAGGTAGATGGAACGCTTCGATGGCCGATCGAGCGAGCTCATCTCCAGCCAGCCGGTACGCGGACCGTAATCGGTGCTAGCCAGGAAGTAGAGGTACTTGCCTCCGGCGTCGAACACCGGGGAAACGGAATCGGCCAGGCCATCCGTCACCTGATGTGCCTTCTTGTCGGCGACCGAGTAGAGGAAGATGGCGCGCAGATGGGTGGGCAGGCTCTTCGAGTAAGCGATCCACTTCGAGTCGGGCGACCACGCGGCGTCGAAACTACGGCCTGGATCGGAGGCGATGTCGTTTTCGATCTGGACCGTCTGCCCGCTGGCGACCTCGATCGACCACAAGTGCAGGTGATTATCGTGGAGCAGAATGTGCTTTCCGTCGGGGGACCAGTTGATCTCGGAAAAGTAGGCCGCCGAGGGCAGAGCAATCGTGCGCGGCTTGGCGAATCCCGAGGGCTCGCCGAGCATCAACTGGTATTCGCCGCTCGCATCCGAAAGCCAGGCGAGGTGCGCACCGTCGGGCGACCAGACCGGATTGCGCTCGTGCGCTCCGGGGCTCTGCGTAAGGTTGCGGGAGTCGCCTTTCTCAACCGGAACAGTGAATACGTCACCGCGCGCTTCCATCGCCACGCGAGCGCCCGTAGGCGAAAGGGATGCGCTGCGAATCATGCCGGCGACTTTCTTGAACTGTGGCCGCGCCCACGGAAGATCGCCCGTGACTTCGACACTGAGTTGTTGAGATTTCTTCGACTTCAAGTCGAACAGGTGGATGTAGCCAGCCTGTTCATACACAATCGCATCGGGCCCGACGGACGCGTTCATGATGTCGAAATCGCTGTGGCGCGTAAGCTGCGCGACCTGCTTCGAATCGGCGTTCCAGGAGTACAGATTGACGGTGTGATCGCGGTCCGAGAGAAAGTAAACCGTGTTGCCGGCCCACATCGGGTTGGTGTCGTTGCTATTGGTCCACGGCAGCTTCTCGGACGTTTTGTCGGCCAGGTTCAGGATGCGGATGGGCTGCGTTCGTCCGCCCCGATAGTGGCGCCAGTAGCTGGACTGGTCCCATGCGGGGATGAACGACGTCGTGATTTCCTGATAGGCCAGCTTGCGGCCATCGGGCGAATAGGACGCGCTGAAGCCTCGCGGTAGCGGAAGCTGCTCCGGCAGGCCGCCGTCTAATCCAATCGTCCACAATCCAAAAAACGCTTCCGCAGGCGCGCTGACACGTACCGACGCGAACACGACACGCTGGCCGTCGGGAGTCCAGCCGCGAACGCGATCCAGTCCCGGATGCCAGGTCAACCGGCGCGGTTCCCC
>DASYPO010000164.1:0-3428 GCA_036006545.1 Bryobacteraceae bacterium | reverse complement strand
TATACGCTACTCTACACGCGTATCGTGAAGACCGGAAACACCAGTGCAATCGGTCTCGAACTGGCGCGCCGGCCACGTCATTCCGGATCAGTCTCGCTCGAACTCACGCCGCGACGATTTGCGTTTCTCATCGGCGCTCGGTTCGTCGGCGAGCGGCAGGATGGCGATTTCGTCTTCGGCGTCAATCGCAATCCCAGCTACACGAATCTGTTCCTCAGTGCATCGTTCCAGGCTTCGCGGCATGTTTCACCGTACCTGCGCATCGACAATGCGCTCGACGAAACGTATCAGGAAGCGCTGGGTTACAGCGCGCTTTCCAGGCGCGCGTTGGGCGGTGTGCGCATCACATGGTGAGGCGGCGCCTACTTGCGCTCGTGTTCGCGGCGATCCTCGGGGTCGCCGCCCCACCTCAGCGGATTGTATCGACGACGCCCAGCATTACGGAACTGCTCTACGCGCTCGGTCTGGGCGATCGCGTGGTTGGCGTCACGCGCTTCTGCCGCTATCCGCCTGAGGCTCAGCAGAAACCCAAGATCGGCGACTACATCAATCCGAATCTTGAAGCCATTGCCGCACTGCGGCCCGACCTGGTGATCATCCAGACCAACCCGGTCCGCCTCGCCGAAAAGCTCGCCTCCGTGCGTCTCCGCAGCGTCGAGGTGAATCAGGAGAACATCGAGGCGATCTACAACTCCATCCGTGTAATCGGCGAAGCAACTGAAACCGCGCCGCGCGCGGCGGCGTTGATCGACACCATACGCAAGGGGCTGGAAGAAATTCGCGTACGTGCGGCGTCTCTTCCGCGTGTCCGAATGATGTTCGTTGTAGGGCGCTCGCCGAATCGACTGGACGGGCTGATCGTGGCGGGGCGAGCGTCCTACCTCAACGAGGTGATCGATCTAGCGGGTGGGCAGAATGTCTTTCGCGACGCGGTCGCCGCTTATCCCGCCGTTTCTCTCGAGCAGGTGATCGCGCGACGCCCGGAGATCATCATCGATATGGGCGACATGTCCGACACGGTGGGCGTGAGCGACGAGCACAAGCGCGCCGTCGAGCGGCTGTGGACGCAATCCTCCGCCGCGACCGCAATCAAACCGCGGCGCGTTTTCGCCGTGGCTTCCGATATCTTCGTGGTCCCCGGCCCCCGGGTGGTCGACGCTGCGCGCGCGTTTTTCGATATGCTGCACGCATCAGCTTCGGCCCCGCCCAAATGAGTTTTCGTGCGGTTAACCTCGCCTTCGAGTACGGACTGAGTGGCGCGACCTTCGAACTGCCACGCGCGGGATTCGTCGCGATCGCCGGGCCGAACGGCGCAGGCAAGTCGACGCTTGCTGGAATTCTCGCCGCGCTCCGGCATCCTTATCGAGGATCCTGCGTCTACGACGGCCGCGAGGTGCGCGACTGGCCGCGCCGCGATTTCGCTCGCTGCGTCGGATTCCTCCCGCAGACGCTGCACCTGGAGTTTCCATTCACAGTCGAGCAAGTGGTCTTCATGGGCCGCACGCCGCACGCGGAGGGCTGGTTCGATTCGCCCGAGGATCGACGTGCGGTCGAACACGCGCTAGAGATCACCGACACAGCGGGATTCGCCTCGCGCGATTTTCGCTCGCTCTCTGGCGGCGAGCGCCAACGGGTGATTCTAGCGTCGGCACTGGCGCAGGAGCCGGAGACGCTGGTGCTGGATGAGCCCGCGACGTTTCTGGATCTCAAACATCAGCTTGCGATCTACCGTTTACTCTCCGATTTCGCGCGCGGCGGCAAGCTGGTCGTCGCCGTGACGCACGACCTGAATCTTGCGCTGACGTTCGCCGACCGCATCCTGGTGCTGGATCAGGGCCGAGTCTCGGCACAAGGCACACCGCGCGAGGTTCTGACTCCCGAGATGATCGCGCGCGTTTTTTCGGTCCAGGCGAGCATCCATCCCGGTCCACACGGCGCGCCGCACATTTTCTTCGAAGGAACCACGTGACGCGGAGCATCTGGATTTCACTGGCCGTTTTTGCCGCCGTGGCGATCGCCGCGCCGCTCATCGGCAGCACGCACATCGATCTGACGCGCGCCTGGAACGGGCTCTCGCCGGATCGCGAGATTCTGCTCTACGTGCGACTGCCGCGCGTGCTGCTCGCGCTCATCGCGGGTTCCGCGCTAGCCATCACCGGGGTGCTGTTCCAGTGCCTGCTGCGTGATCCACTTGCAGAACCGTACACGCTCGGGGTTTCGAGCGGCGCGTCGGTCGGGGCGGTGATCGGAATTTGTCTGGGATTCCGCGCGGTGGGGCTGCCTGCACTGATTGGCGCTGCGTCGGTGCTGCTGATCGTCGTCAGCATCGCCGCGGAGGGGCGGCGTCTCTCATCGTTCACGCTCCTGCTGGCGGGAGTAACCATGAACAGCATCTGCTTCGCGATCATTCTGTTCATTCACAACCTGGCGAGCTTTTCTCAGTCCTTCGCGATCTCGCGCTGGCTGATGGGCGGACTGGACGCGGTGGAGTACTCGACGCTCGCGTGGCTCTCGGCGGCGATCGTGCCGATTACGATTCTGGTGCTCTCGCGCGCTCGTCAATGGAACCTGCTCTCGGTGGGAGAAGATTGGGCGGCGTCGCGAGGCGTTCCGTCCGGGCGTCTCACGCTCCTAGGTTACGTCGCGGGATCGATCCTCACCGCGTTGGTTACGTCGTTGACGGGGCCCATCGGGTTCATCGGGCTGATCGTTCCGCACGCGCTACGTCTAAGGCTGGGCGCTGATCATCGGGTGCTGCTGCCGTGTTCGATTCTGCTGGGTGCGGCGTTTCTAGCGGCGTGCGACGCGCTCTCGCGCACGGTGCTCGCGCCAACGGAGATTCCGGTGGGCGTCGTTACGGCACTGTGCGGAGGACCGTTCTTCATCTGGCTGCTGCGGGCGAGGAGGCGAAGTTTGTGGATGTAGAAGCGGACAGGGGACAAAGGACAGCAAGAAGGAGCAAGGAGACACGAGCGAGAGGTGTTATTCTGTCCGCTGTCCGCTGTCCGCTACTTCAGGGCGGCTTGCAAAGTACCGGTCTGCCGGAGAACGTCCAAACGCGCGCGCTCGGCCATCGACTGAGCCTCGTAGTATGCCAGCCACTTCGCGTTCTCGGCAGCGCGCGAGGATTCCACCTTTGCAAGCGGCACGCGACCTTCGTCCATTTGCGCCAAGTCGAGCGTTAGCTGTTCGCGCGCCAGATCCAGCTCAAGGCGCGCCAACTCGCGCGCACCTTCCAGCTTCTTCATCTCCATGAACGCGCGGCGCAGGTCGGCTGCAATGCGCGATCGCGTGCGGTTCATCTCCGCGCGGATCTTCAACTGATCGGTCTCGGCTTGCGAAACATACGCGCGCGGGTTGCGACCCACCAGAATAGGAATCTCGAATGAGGCACCGATCTGAGCGTTGTTGCGTTGGAACTTCTGAAA
>DASYPO010000163.1:0-12962 GCA_036006545.1 Bryobacteraceae bacterium | reverse complement strand
TCACATCGCCAGGTTTCCCGTTGACGCGGATCGATCCGAAGGATGAGAAAGTCGTGCAGCAATTCTTCGGCGAAGGCGGCGGCGCGATCGCCGTCGGCCAAGGTTGGATCTGGCTGGCGAACGTCGACGCGGGCACGCTTTGGAAGATCGACCCGAAGCGCGTCGTCGCCACGCTCGCCGAATAAATTCGCTACTTCACGGCGCGGACGGTTGCTTCAAGCGTCGCAGCCAGCGATTCGCGCGGCAGGCTCGACACCATCGGGCGAATGATCCAACCGAGTCCGGTTGGAATATTGCGGCTGAGCGAAATCGTTCGGCACTCCAGATACACGCCACCCGGCCGGGGCTCGATCAGCCAGTACGCGTTCAGCCGCCACAGGAATCCGTGCCCCGTGCCCGCGGGCAACTCCTTGCCGTTATCGACCTCGGCCATCTTCGTCGACCGCGAGATCTTGGCCCAGCGACCCTCGCCCAGTGGCCGAAATTCCACGTCGTACTCGGTGTTCAACACCGCCGTCAATCCCTTCTTCTTGATGATCTTTACGTACGGGCGAAAGTGGTTGCCGTCGCGCGAGAGCAGTTTCGAATCCACCACCTCGGGCTTGTACATGTTTTTGTAGTTGTCGTAATCCTGCAGCACCTTCAGGACCTGTTCGACCGTCGCTCCGGGTGCGATCGTCGCGCCTACCCAATCGTGGATCAGCCCGTTTTTCACGTCCATAGTGCCGTGCTTGCCCGTGGGCGCGACCTCCGGTTTCCCGCCTTTGCCGATGCCGGTGAAGCGAGGTTTCCAGTCAATCTGCGCTTCAGCAGTTTTGCGATAGTCCTCAAACGCCTGCTCGGTGACCGGCTGTAGTTGTGTCGTGAATTGCGCCGAAAGAGTGAGGGGCGCGATCAGGGCGAGAAGGATACGGCTCACGCAACTCGATCTTACCGCGTGCCCCTACGTGGACCGCGAGTTTTAGTCGCCGTGCGAGGCGACGGGCTGTGGAATCAAGTCCACCGCGGTGTGCAACCCGACCGGCTTAGGCGTCAGGAATACATCGAAGGCTTGCTTCAGCGCTTTGCCGAATCCGTAACTCCGGTACGGCAGTCCATTCCGCTCGCAATACTGTTTCACCAGCGGCTTGATGCGCGGATAATTTACGTGGCTGACGTCCGGGAACAAATGATGCTCGATCTGAAAATCGAGACCCGATGCGAACCAGCGCACCAGTGGGCCACCCTCATAATTCATGGTGGTCATGGTCTGCAGGGTCACATAATCGAGGGTGGCCGCTTCCGCCTCGGTGATCACGGGAGCTTCACGACCAAAGTGCGCCGGCGCGAGAATCGCGAACAGGCAAGTACCCATGACCGCGAGCCGAAACGCGTACAACCCGAGTGCCGCGCCCCATCCGAAGAACATGGCGGGCAGCACGATGAAGACCGCCAGGTGCAAGAGCATCGCGATCACGTCGATGGCGAATTTCTTTTTGTTCTGCGGGCCCTTGCGAACGGTCCCGAAGATGTGCAGCCAGCCGTTCTTCTGCAGGCCGACTCCGAGCGCGGGCATGGTGCATAGCAACACCGCCCACTGGAAACTTTCGTAGTAGCGACGCTTCCAACCGGTAGCCTCGTTCATCTGGGTTTCGGTGATGACGAACATCGGGGCGAAATCGAAATCATCATCCACGCCCAGGACGTTGGGCGAGGTGTGGTGACTGCCAACGTGATCGAACCACCAATAGGTAGCCGAAAAACCCAAACAGAATGGATACCCGAAATAGGTTAGCCACTCGTTTACCTTGCGGCTGGAACTGGTGCCGTGGTGCGACGAGGTGTGCGAGTTGGTCGCGACACCCAAAGCGCCGAAGGAGCAAATGAAAGCTCCCAGCGCGCACAACCAGAATCCGTGTCCCATGAAGAAAAGCAGGCTGCCGCCCACCATCATGGTGACGTGAATCGCGAGTTGACCGATGATGCGGCCGGTGGCTTTGCGATTCCAGCCGAGCCGGCTAAAATCGGTGCGAAGTTTTGATAGAGATTGTGCGGGTGTCAACGATCCTCGCTTCTACGAAGCGAGTCGACGATCTGCGGACAGACGGACGATATGCGTTCGATCATGGGGGATAACTACTCTATTATAGCATCGGCAGTGCGCTGCACTTTCGTAACGATGCTTCATTTTGTCCTACGCGGCCGGACTGCATAGCCATACGGCACCGGCCACGGCGGATCACCGCCCAGCGCGTCTGCTGCGCGCAGCGCCCAGTAGGGCTCGCGCAGCATTTGGCGGGCTAAGAATGCCAGATCGGCCTTGCCCGAAGTGATGATCTCGTCGGCCTGCTCGGGTTCGGTGATCATGCCGACGGCGCCAGTCAGGATATCCGCACGCTCGCGAATCGCGGCGGCGAACGGAACCTGAAACCCGGGTGCGATCGGAATCTTCGCGTACGGAACCAGCGCGCCGCTGGACGCATCGATCAGATCCACTCCAAGCGGCTTCAGCACGCGCGCAAGTTCGACGGACTGTTCGAGATCCCATCCGCCCTCCACCCAATCGGTCGCTGAGATTCGAACGAACAGCGGCATCGAATCGGGCATCATCCGCCGCAGCTCGTTCACAACTTCACGGAGAAACCGAGTTCGATTTTCGAAACTCCCTCCGTACTCGTCGGTGCGGTGGTTACTGAGCGGTGAAAGAAACGAGTGCGAAAGGTAGCCGTGCGCGGAGTGAATTTCAAGGATCGAAAATCCCGCCTGGATCGCTCGCCGAGCGGCGTCCGAGAATGCGCTCACGATCCCGCGGATTCCCGCAACGTCGAGCGCGGTCGGCGTTGGATCTGTTTCGCGAAATGGAATCGCGCTGGGCGCTACGACGTCCCACGCACCTTCCTCGGCTGTCGTCAGGCGTTTGGTTCCAGCCCACGGGGGGCCGGTGCTGGCCTTGCGGCCCGCGTGCGCCAACTGAATTCCCGCCGCAGCACCCATGCGATGCACGAAGCTCGCGATGCGCGCGAACGGTTCGATGTGCGCGTCGCTCCAGATTCCGGTGTCGCCGGGACTAATGCGGCCCTGCGCCGTCACACCGGTCGCTTCGACGAATACCAAGCCTGCGCCGCCCACCGCGCGGCTTCCCAAGTGGACCAGATGCCAGTCGTCGGGCATCCCGTCAACCGCTGAATATTGACACATCGGCGACACGACAATTCGATTCCGCAGGGTGACGCCGCGGATCGCAAGAGGACTCAGAAGATTGGTGGGCACTCTCCCCAGCTTACGGGACGGATTTAGCGCAAACCGCGATTGCTGACCAGGTACACGGCGAAACTACCCAGCCAGTGTCCGCCCTCGTAGTGCTCGCCTTTGATGCTATCGAGACCAGCCTGCTTGAGTTTGCGCGCCAGCGTCGAGAAAGGAATGCGCCGCGAATCCGCCGCCGGAAGCTTCGAAAGAATCCCTTCGAGCATCCACGCGCGGCTGAGATTCAGACCTGCGAGATGGTACAGTTTGCCGTCCGTCACGTCGGTAACGCGCGTCGGTTCCAGGTTGATGCGCGGGAGAAAATCGGTAAGCCATTTCGCGAACTCGGCTGCGGGGAGAATGCGGCGCACAGCGTCCGCCTCGGCCAGGCAGGGCGAGAGGAAATCCTCACCCGACGGTTCATAGTTGATCGGACAAGCTTGATCCTTTAAGTAGTAGTCGCGCGCACGCGCCTCAACCACCTTGCCGAACGCAGTGTTCCCGGTGATGCGCGCGTAGTCCAGCATCAGTCCGATTCCGAAGGCGGTGTTGTTGTGCTCCCCGGTGCGAATGGGATGCGCGAGCTTCGGCAGCCACGACGTGATGCGAGCGGTGACGGCTTGCTCGAGCGGCAGCAAGATCGCGTGCCACTGCCGCGCCTGCGGATCGTCCCACTCCTTCAGCTCCGCCGCGAGCTGCAGCAGCCACGCGAGGCCGTAAGGGCGCTCGAAAGATCCGCGACCTTCGGCGGTGACGTATTTCACCTCTTGCGTGATGTTCGCGGCGGTCAGGCTGCGACCCAACGCGCGACGCGCATCGGCAGCGAATGCAGCTTGGGGAAACAGCCGAGCTAATCGCGTCAGCATCCAGTGACCGTGGACGGAAGAGTGCCAGTCGTAACAGCCGTAGAACGCCGGGGTGAGCACGCGCGGCGGTTTCACGTCGGCATCTGAAGTGAGCGAATGCGCGATCTTGTTGGGATACTCCTGATGGACGCAATCCAGCGCCAGCTTGGCGAAGCGCGCGGCCTGGGTCTGGTCGAAATCGGAAGCGCCCATGAGTCCTCCGGCGAGCACGAGGCTCGCGATCAGGCTTCGTAGCATGACCTGTATCTTATCGGAGGAGTGGGGCAGGTGATCTCTAGCTGTTTCTCGGGCCGCCGGCCGTGAAGGCGGATGAAAATGGGTTGCGCGTCGTGGCGCGGGCTTCAGCGCCCAGCCTCGGCTTCAGCCGAGGTTCAAGCCGGATGTTGTGCCGGCCTCGAATCCGGCCCGGGTGGCGTACCTATTTTCGACCCTGCCGATGAAGAATGCAAAACACCTGGACGCCGGCTAAAGCCGACGCTCCGGGCCAGAGCCCGCGCCACGCGAACATTTTTTTTGGAATATGCGAATATGAATTCAGGTTCTGATTATGCGACGACTCTTCGTGTCCGGCCTTGTGATCTGGGCAGGCGCTACGCTCGCCCTGCGGATCTGCGGTCAGTACATTCTTCGCCCCGGCGACACCGGCGCCACGCTGGTTCTGTTCGCGATCAGCTTTCCTGCGATGGCGTACCTCGCACGGCGTCTTTGTGCAGGGCCGGCCGGCGCCGTCGCGCTCGCGCTGCCGACGTTGCTGCTGGATCCCTTTTCCAGCGTTTTCTTCCCCGTGGTGTTCCCGAACATGGCTCCACAGGTCGCGGGCGTGTTTGGCGGATGGATGTTATGGTGTTGCGCGGGAGCTCTGATCGGCGCCAGCTGGAGGAGGCACGGTGACGAAACGTCCCGATCTACTCCTCGGTGAGGACCTGCTCCCGCCGCCCCGCCAGAAGCGCAGTGTCGAAAAGCATGCGCGCATCAAGACAGCGGGCCTCGCCGTCTTTGGTGAGAAGGGCTACGAGCGGGCCACAGTGGAAGAGATTGCGGATCGTGCGAATGTAGCCGTCGGCGGCTTCTATCTCCAGTTTCGTTCGAAGCGTCAACTTCTCATCGCGCTGATGGACGATCTGCTCGACGCGCTGGGTCACCTCGAATTTCGCCCGCAGCCTTCCGCCGACATGCGCGGGGCCATCCGCACCCTGCTCGCGCGCGCCTTCGAGCACGATCTGCGCTCCCTGGGAGCGTATCGCGCCTGGCAGGAAGCTATCCTGTCCGATCCCGCACTCGCGCGCAAACAGCAGCGCATCCATGCATGGACCACCGCGCGCGTCACGGCGGTCTTCGAGCTGCTGCGCAAGGTGCACGGCGCGCGGACTACCGTCGATATCCCTGCGCTGGCCCGCGTCATGGACGGCTTCTTCTGGAGCTTGCTCGCGCGTGCCGCGAAAATGCGGAAGGCAGAATTGAACCAGTGGATCGACGCCGCGACGCACCTTATTTATCACGCGCTCTTCACCGATCGCCGGGTTTGAAGAATCAGAAACCGTAGAGTCGCGCTGGATTGTCGACCAGGATTTTCTTCCTTACAGCGGCATCGGGCGCCCACACCGCCAGTTGATTCAGCATGCGGCCGTCATCGATCTGGAGCATGGTCGAAACGTCCGTCGCGGTGCCGGCGCGCGGCGGCGTCGTATCCGGATGCGGCCAGTCCGTTCCCCACAGCACCCGATCCGCATTCGCCGCGATCAACGCCTGCGCGAACGGCGCGACATCGCGATAATCCGGACCATTCGCCGAGCAACGATACGCCGCAGAGACTTTCACGTACGCCTTCCCGCTTCGCACCAACTCGACGACGTCGGCAAAACCGGGCTGCTTCACGCCGAGCGCCGCCTGCGCGCCGCCGAAATGATCCATCACCACGGGCACGGGCGAATCGACAACCAGATCCTTTAGGGCAGCGATCGCTGGTAAGGTCCCGTAAAGCTGCACGTGCCAGTTGCGATTCTTCACACGCTCGAACGCCGCACGAAGTCGAGCGCGAGCGATCGCCGGATCGGTTGGGCCAGCGTGCGCGAAGTTGACGCGAATCCCGCGTACGCCCGCCAGCGCCATCGCGTCTAGCTCGTTCTCCGTGGTCTGCTCGCCGATTACGGCAACGCCGCGAGCCGACTTCCCGCGCACCTTCATGCCGTACAGCGTCGCCGAATTGTCGGTACCGTAGACGCTCGGCGTCACGATCACGACGCGCTCGACGTTTAACGCGCGATGCATCGCGGCCATTTCCTCCGGAAGCGACTGTTCGGGTGTGTAAGTGCGTCCCGCGATGAAGGGAAACTTGGTGCGATCCGGAAAGATGTGCGTATGACAATCGCACGCGCCCGGCGGGACTTTGAAATTAACCGGCGTCGACGGTTGCGAGGCTTTCGCGAACAAGCGCGCGCCCGCCAACACACCGATCGCCTCACGTCTCGTCATTTTCATGGCCTGACCTCGGCCATAAAATGATACATGACCACCGCGACCATTCAGCTCGAGCTGACTGGAACTTCACGCCCCGGAATCGACCCGCCTCCAGTCGAAACCTACACGGTCTGCGTGCCGTGCGATGGCGTGTTGGAGCTAATCCCGCAGGGCGACCTGTTCACGCAGGGCTGTGACGACGAGGGCAAGACCGAGCGTCTTCCGCCGGAACAGTGGCTGCGCTATTACTTCCATCTGGCGGTCGCCGGCGATGCCGTGCAGCTCACCCAGGTGCCCGACGAATACAGCTTCATGCCGCCATACGGTTTCCGCGGCGGACCCGCCTGGCAGGCCCCCGGGACATCGTTCCGACTGCAGCTTCGCGAGCCCGTGACCATCTACTACAACGTTCCCGGTGGCGGCCCGGAATGGACGCTGACTCTGCTCGAGCTCAAAACGTAAAGCGCACTTGCAAATCGATTTTTCGCAGATAAGTGCTCGCGGACCCACCGTGGTTCATCACGATCAGCCCGCCCAAACTGCGGTACTCACCGAAATATGGCGACGAAAGATTCCCGCTGGGCGGCGCGAAGTTCGGATGATTCAGCGCATTCAGCGAGCTGGCCGTCAGCGTGAGATTGTAGCGTTTGCCGGTGCTGGGCGACTGCATTCCGGGCGGCGCGTTCCCGCCGCTGTGCCCGCCCGATCCACCGCCCGACGACGCCCGGTTGACGTCGGTCTCGGTGCGTTCACCGAACGACCACGTGCGCGCGATTCGCATGCCGAGATTCACCGCCGCGGGACCGCGCGCGTAATTGCGACCGATGGTCGGGGTCCCTGGCTCAGGGTTGAGGTTGAAGCAACCGAATCCCGCCGCGTATTTCAGACCAATTGATTTACAGCCTGCCGCATCAACGCCGTTGAGTAGTGAGGGGCGCGCCGTCGCGTAGCCGGTCAACTGCGGATCCAGACCGGTTGTGATGTTGTAGGGCGGTCCGCTGTTCGCCACGAGGAACGACATCACGCTGATCTTGCCGGGCAGCGGAACCCCCGGTCCGATCACGAAGCGGTGCCGCACATCGCCGAAGGATGACGGGCCCCACTCGGCTCGCAAATTGTACGGATCGGCAGGCAACCCTTCGTTATTGTTCTTGCCCGATGCGAGCGTGTAGTTGCCGAAAAGCGTAAACCTTTTGTAGCTCACACTGGGGCTCACCACCAGTTGATTCAGCCGGCTGAACCCGGCCGATTCGGTGAGCAGCCGAAGGGAGCGATCTATATATGGATATGCGCCCGCGCGTGGTGCATTGATGTTGCGAATGTTGAGCAAGTGCACGCCGCGGCTGTGAATATAGGAAACCGTGAGCCGCGCATACTTATTGACCTGCCGGTCGACACCGATGCTGGCCTGATAGATTCGCGGCGAGACAACATCGCGATACAACGGCTGTAGCGCCTGCGGCTGGCCGGTCGCGCGCAACGCATCCAACCCCGGAATCGCCGGGAACGTCCCAGGATTGAGAATCGTGAACGATTGCTGCGTCGATCCGTCGAAGCGGCGCGCATTCAACGTCGCCGTGTTCGCGATGCGGTCGTAAAACGTCCCGAAGCCCGCGCGCAAGACCGTCTTCGCCGGGCGATTCGCGCGCCCATCGAGTCCCCATGCAAGGCCGATGCGCGGCGCTAGATCCGTGCGATCTCCGATGTTGTTCTGCAGCTCGTAGCGCACGCCGATACTCAGCGTGATATTCGGGCGCACACGCCAATCGTCGTTCAGGAACACTCCGGTGTCGATCTGATTGACATGCGTGGTCGGCGTCCCGCCATTGCGGCTGAAGATTTGCGCGCCCGCGCCGGGCTGCTGTTCGAGCGCCTTCCGATACAGGTCGAGCGAGTAGAAAACGTAGGTCCCCGCGAAATTGTTTAGCGACGTGTCGTCGAGTGCCGACCCACGAACGCGCCCGCCCCATTTAAAAGTGTGCGTGCCGCGAATGTAAGTCGACGTATTGGTCAGCTCCCATGCGTTGGTGGAGGCGTGCGAATTTCCCACCGTCGGCCCGCCGCCGAAAAACGCGCCCTGCACGAACAGGCCTGGAGTGGTGTTGTTCGCGATCACCCGCGTTTCGGCGCGCAGGAATTGAAACCGCGTCTCATTGATCGCGCGCGCGCTGAGCACGGCAGTTTCGGTGAGCTGGACAACGCGCTCGTTCTGTTTTTCGTCATATGCGCGCGAGGCGAGATTGAAATCACCCGCGCCCTGGTTTCTTAGATCGGTGCTCACGTCCTGGTAACGCGCGATCAGCGTGTTCTTCGGGTTCAGTGCGTAATCGATACGCGGCGAGACGCTGCGGCGAGCTTGCGGCGTCGACAGCGCCTGATTCACCGCAAGCGGGTTCAGATTGCTGTCGACAGTCGTCGCCAGAATAAAGGCGTTCTCGTCGATCTGCCGCCGCTCGAAGTCCAGCGTGAAGGACGCTTTATTGCGCTTCAGCGGACCCGTCAAATTCATTCCGTACAGTTGCGTCTGATACGACGGCTGCGTCGTCGCGGTCAGCAGCGGGTTGCGCGAGTTCAGAAAATCGCCGTTGTATTGCATGCTCGCCTGACCGTGGTACGTATCGCTCCCCGGCTTGGTGAAGATCTCGATGCGACCGAATCCCGGGCGATCATATTCTGGCGAAAACGGATTCGCATTGATCCGAATTTCACGGATGGATGATTTCGGAGGTAGATTGCCGCCGCCGAATCCGTCGATAAACATGGTTCCGCCGCCCGGCCCCGGCGCGGGTCCGGCCATGGCCTGCAACTGCAGCGCGAGTTCGTCCGGATCGTCGGATAGCGCCGCGAGTTGTTTCGGACCCAGCACGACCGCGCCGCCATTCGACGCCGGATCGGTGCTGACACCCGTCTCGACGCCTGCGCCCACCACGCCCACCTGTTCCTTCTCGGGGCGAATTACCAGTTGCATGTTGAACTCGACGGGGCGATCGACGCGTAGGTCGTTTTTCTGGGCGATCGAGAATCCTTTGGCCGCGATGCGGATCTGATACTTTCCTGGCGACAGCGTCGCGAATGAATACTGACCGAGGTTATCGGTCTTCGCACGCTGGTCGCGGCCGGGTCCCTTAAGTTCGATCACCGCACCGGGAATCGCCGCGCCGGAGGGATCGGTAATCGTTCCGCTGAGACTCGCGCTCTGCGCGAACGCACTGATCGCAGCGACAAGAAAGACGAGAGTCTTCATTTTTCCGCTACTGCACAAATGCGGGCATGCTCATCACGGCGGGCGCATGCGAACCGCTGATACCGTGCATTTTGCGCATGGCTTCGACGTCGGCGTCGCCGGCGTGTGTCCCCGCCGGTTGCATCATCTTCAGCAACAGGTCGGCCTTGGCCAGCAGCGTGATTGCAGTGATCGAATCGTCGCTCCCGCCCTTCGCGCTGGTCACCATCACGCCGCTGCCGACTGTGAGGTCGTCGAATTTGGCCGGTTGAAGATCTTCCATCATCTGCGTCATGTCGACGCGGCGCGCTGCGCCCTCAGCCCCGCCTTCCATGCGATGCATCAGTGTGGCCATGTCCGGCATCACTTTGAGCTTCGAATCGGCCGTGATGCGAACGATCACGCTCGACTTGGTGCTCGATTCCTGAATCGTGATTTCGCCTTTCTCCGGATTCGACGCCGTAATCGTTCCCGGCCTGCTGACGAACTTCCCGGACACGACCTCTTCGGCGATCAGCTTCGTTCCGTCTGCGCTCTTAGTTCCGCGAGCGCGAACTTGATCGCCCTTTTCAAGGGCAGCGAGCGTGCTCGGTTTCGCATCGCTGAACTTCACGGTGTCCGAAGAGTAGCGGCGAAATACGGTTTTGTCGGTGACGACCAACGTCACGCCGCCGATCGCGACCTCGTTTCCATTGGTCGCGCTCACCATCCCCGACACGCCACGCTCGCGCCAATCCTGGCGATCTTTCTCGTCGCGGCGCGCGATTTCGCTGGCGGGCATTACGAGGATGCGGCGCGCCTCAGCCATGCCATCGACGAACGAAACCAGCACGCGATCGCCTGCGACGACGTCGGAGACTTTTGCCGCCGCTGCCTTCTTCAGGTCGCGCTCGCCGACCGGCACACTGACTACTTCGGTCTCGACGCCGAACCTCACGAGCATCGGAGCGCCGCCATCGGGGCGGACTCCCAGTTGATGTGTTCCCGGCTTAAACCCCGTTACCGTTCCGACAATCGACTTCGCGGGCGTCGCTGTCGGCGCGGGAGTCGCGTGCGCCGACGATTGCTTCCTGGTCGCCGACCACGCACCGCCGTTCGCCTCGGGTTGACCGGCCATACTGGCCGTCCCATTCATTTTTTCGCCGTCGACGTTGCCCTTGAATTCGAGCTTCATCTGGCCGTCGTGCAAGCCCAGCGTGAAGGTGATGGCCTTGCCATCCACGCTGCCCGCCACCGCGCCCGACCCAAATTGTTCGAGCTCGCAGGTGCCCGAAATCTTCGCGCCGTCCTGTTGGATTCTGAGCGTTCCCGGAACGTCGCCATGCGGCGTCTTCACCGACATCTGCCACGACCCGCCGAGATTGGACGGTTTCACTTGCGCGGTCGCGCAGAAACTCAGAATCAAGAATGTTGTGAGTATGGTTTTCACGGAGGTCCTCGTAATCAACGATAGGGCCGGTGGGGCCGCGAACTCTACGAAAATCGACCGAGCGTGGATTTCAGCGGCTGAACGTTTACAGGCCCGGGATTCGCTGCCGCAATTGGGGGACTTGCCGCGCGCTTACGACGACTTCAGTGGACGCCGCGTCCGACAAAATCAACAGGAAACCGCTCTTGAAATACGGCCGGATTTCCTTGATCTTTCCGAGGTTCACCAGAACTTCGCGCCGCGCCCGGAAGAACATTCCTTCGGGTAATCCTGCCTCCAACTCAGCGAGCTGATAGTTCACCCAGAATGAATCGGTCTCCATGCGCGCTTTCACGATCCCGTCGTCCACATGGAAACTGAAGATCTGATCGGGCGGCACCAGCACCAAACGATCGCGCTTGCGGCACACGATCTGGCGCAGCGATTTTGGCGACTCCCAGGCGACTTTGAGTACCTGTTCGCGCTCGCGGGCGGCGCCGCGTGAATCCGCGCTTAACTTCAGCGCCCGCTCGACGGCGTTCGCGAGTCGCTCCGGATCGACCGGTTTCAAAAGGTAGGCCAGCGCGTTCGCTTCGAACGCAGCCAGCGCGTGTTGGTCGTAACCCGTGACGAAAATTACCAGCGGCATCACTGCCGTCCCGCGCAGCGATTGCAGCACCTCGAAGCCCGTCAGTCCAGGCATCTGTATATCGAGAAACACCAGTTCCGGCTTCAATTCCTCGATTTTCGAGACTGCCTCCAGACCGTCGCGTGCTTCGCCTTCGACGACGATCTGGGGATGCGACGCCAGCATCCGCGCCAGTCGCGCACGCGCGGATTCTTCGTCGTCGACGATCAGGCTTCTCATGCCGGTTTCACTCCACGGCGCGGCAGCACCAGCGTAACGCGGCATCCGCCCGTTTCTCGCGCTTCCATCGTTACGCTCGCCCGATCCTGATACAGCGTTCGTAACCGGTCGGCGACATTTTTCAAGCCCAGACATTCGCTCGGCTGCTGATTCATTTCTTCACTCGGCTCGCGCAGGCCCATGCCGTCATCGGCGACGATCAATCGAAACCGATCACCGTCCGCACTCACCGAAATCCACAAGTGTCCCGGTCCCGGCTTCGGCGCGAGACCGTGCTTGAGCGCATTCTCAACCAGCGGTTGCAGAATCAGCGATGGGACTTGCTCGTCGGCCACATCCGGATCCACTGTAATCTCCACCTGGAGCCGGTCGCCGAAGCGCGCCTCCTCGATATGTAAGTAGGTCCGCACGAAATCGATCTCGTCGCGTACCGAAACCAGCGCGCGCGAGGAATTCGCCAGCACGTGACGAAACACGCTAGCGAGCCGCAACGTCATTTCCTCCGCACGCGGCGGATTGCGTACGATCAGGTCCGCGATGGTGTTAAGCGAATTGAACAGGAAATGCGGATTGATCTGCGAGCGCAAGGCGCGCAGCTCGGCTTCCGCTACTTGTTGCAGCAACACCGCTTCGCGCGAACGGCGCTCGATGGTTTCACGCTCCACGCGCAGCGCATCGAAACGGTTGCCGCACTGCGTCGCCACACCAGTCAGGAAGTTCAGATCGTTGGTGACCAGCGCAGGCCGGCTCGTGCCGGACGCGACCAGCAAAACGTGAGTCACGCCGCCCGCCGCCACTACGGGAATCAGAAACTCAACGTTGGGGAGCGGCAGTCGCTCGCGCACAGGATCGCGCCGATCGAGTTCTACAATTTCGCCGTTCAGAATTTCCGCGGGCTGAGCAGCACCCCCCAGA
>DASYPO010000162.1:0-5607 GCA_036006545.1 Bryobacteraceae bacterium | reverse complement strand
AAATCAGCCAGTCGTAAGTCTCCAGCTGCGCGATCGCGCGGTCGAGCGGCACTGGATCCGCGGCGGGCTGAATTTCGATCACCGGCAGCAACAATGCTTCCGCGCCGAGGGCTTCGAGAGGCTCCGCAAGATCGGCGGCTTGGCGCGAATCGCGCGTCACCACGATCCGCTGACCGAACAACGGTAACTTCTCGAACCAATTGAACTGATCGCGCAGGCGAACCACTTCGCCGATCACGATGGTTGCGGGCGGCTTCAGCTCGGCTTGCGCAATTCGCTTCGCCAGATTGGCAATTGTCCCGACAATGGTTTGTTGGTCTGGTCGCGTTGCCCAGCGCACGGCCATCGCCGGAGTCGCGGCTAACCGGCCACTCGCAATGAGCGCCTGCGCGATCGCCGAAAAATTCACCAGCCCCATGAAAAGCACGATGGTGTCGGCGGCGCCAATCTTCGTCCAATCGATCGCGTCTACATTGTGGCCGGTGACGAACACCACGGTCGAGCTGTGCTCACGATGCGTCAGCGGAACGCCGGTATACGCAGCGAGCCCCAGCGGCGTGGTCACGCCCGGTACGATTTCGAAAGGAATGCCGGCGGCAGCGAGCGCCTCGATCTCCTCCCCGCCCCGGCCGAAGATAAATGGGTCGCCGCCCTTGAGGCGCACGACGGTCCATCCGCGGCGCGCGCGCTCGATCAGCATGCTCGCGATTTCGTCCTGGGTGAATTCGTGCGACGAACGTTTTTTGCCGACGTAGACGCGCTCGGCGTGCGGGGGCGCGAGATCGAGCAGACGTTCGCTAGCGAGATGGTCGTACAGAATCGCGTCGGCGCGTTGGAGAATGCCGCGGCCTTTGACGGTGATCAGCCCAGGATCGCCGGGGCCCGCGCCGACCAGATAGACCTTGGGGGGCGGACCTCCAGGTCCGTGCGGGTCCCCCGGACCCGCCTTCATGCAGACGCCGGCGATGGCGCCGGGTGCGGACCAGGGGGGCCGCCCTCCAGGTAGACTTCGCGAAGAATTTCGCGGGCGCCCTGGTCCAATAAGGTCGCGCCTAACGCCGCACCAACGGCCGATGGATCAGATCCCGACAACTCGCCGCGGATGATCCGCGAGCCATCCGGTGTCGCGACGATCGCGCGCAGATGCACCACACCGTCGAGCAGTACCGCATGTCCGCCGATCGGCACCTGACAGCCGCCCCCGAGCGTCGCAAGCAAAGCGCGTTCCGCCGTTACGATCGCCCGCGTTTCTGCATGATCCAATCTCCGTGCGATAGCTTCGGCGTGACCCGAATCGCAGCGTGTTTCGATCGCGAGCGCTCCCTGACCCACCGCGGGACACATCACTTCCACTGGCAGCGTTTCGCGAATACGATCCGCGAGTCCGAGCCGCCGCAATCCCGCCGCTGCCAGCACGATCGCGTCGTACTGACCTTCGTCCAATTTGCGAATGCGCGTGTCGACGTTTCCGCGCAGCATTTCGATCTTGATTCCGATGCCGAGTGCGTTAAGCTGCGCTGAGCGCCGCAACGAGCTGGTGCCGACGCGCATTCCCGGGCCAAGCGGCGAACCCAGCAGCGCGTCGCGCGGATCCTCCCTTTCAGGAATGGCCGTGATCGCGAGCCCCTCCGGAACTTCGGCGGGCATGTCTTTCAGGCTGTGCACCGCCAAATCGATACGACGGTCCAGCAGCGCCTCTTCGATTTCCTTGGTGAACAAACCCTTGCCGCCGACCTGCGCGAGCGGAACATCTTGGATCTTGTCGCCTGTGGTTTTGATGATTTCGAGGCGCGTCTCCTCACCCAGTTCTGTAAGGAGTCCCGCGATATACCGCGCCTGCCACAGCGCGAGCTGCGAACCACGCGATCCGATGACGATCATCGTTCCCCTAACCGGAACACTTTGCGAATCATGTCGACCAGGTGCACGCCGCCGGGATCGCCCGCTTGCTTGCGCAATTCCGAAATTGGACCGTGCGCGATCTTGTTCACAATGCCGCGCGTGATCGCCTCGATGGCTTCTTCCTGCTGCGGCGTCAGCGACCCCAGCCGCCCGCGCATGCGCTCAATCTCATTGGCGCGCAGTTGTTCGAGCTGATCCTGCAGGCTGACGATGGTGGGCGTCACTTCGCGAACCCGCAACCGCGCCATCATCCGCTCCACTTCTTCGCGAATAATCTCTTCCGCTTCGGCGGCTACTTCGATGCGGCCCTTCAAATTAGTATTGACGACACGATCCAAATCGTCGATGTCGTAAAGAAACACGTTGTCCAGCTCGTTGACCGCGGGTTCGATGTTGCGCGGGACCGAGATATCGATCAGGAACATCGGTCGGTTACGACGCTGGCGGGTCACGCCTCGCACCTGCTCGCGGGTCAGAATGTAATGCGGCGCTCCACTGGATACGAGCACGATGTCGATGGTCGGCAGCGCGGAGAGAAAGATTTCATAGCCGATCGCTTTTCCGTCGATCTCGGCCGCCAGCGCTTCGCCGCGTTCTCGAGTGCGATTGGTCACCAGGATTTCGGAAACACCGGCGCGCTTGAGATGCCGAGCAGCCGACTCCGCCATTTTCCCGGCGCCCACCAACAATACGCGCTTCCCGGAAAGCGATCCAAAAATCTCGCGCGCCAATTCCACGGCAGCGTAACTGACCGAAACGGCGTTCGATCCGATGTCGGTTTCCGAGCGCACGCGTTTCGCGACGTTGAACGCGCGCGTCATCACCAGGTCCAGAAATCCGCTGACGGTGCCGCGCTCTTTCGCCAGCGCGTATGCGGTTTTCAGTTGTCCCAGGATTTGCGGTTCGCCCACCACCATCGAATCCAGGCTGGACGCCACGCGGAACAAATGACGAATCGCATTCGGCCCGTCGTGCTTGTACAGATACGGCACCACCCACTCGCGGGCGACGCTGCGCGATTCGGCTAAAAAATGCTCGATTGATTCCTCCGCGCCCGACTCATCGTCGGCGGTCACCGCGACTTCCACACGGTTGCAGGTCGAAAGGATCATGCCTTCGAGCATTCCCGGACGCCGCTTCAGCCGATCCAGCGCATCGGGGAGTGAGCCATCCTCAAATGCGAGACGCTCGCGGACTTCGACCGGAGCCGTGCGATGGTTGAGTCCTGTAATGAGCAGAATCATCGCAGGAGCGTGGGCCTCAACCCCACGTGTGCAGCCCAGGTCAGCGCCGAACAGCCAAGAACTGTGAGCGCCATAATCGCGGCCTTGCGTCCCCTCCACCCCGCGGTGGCGCGCAGAAAAATCATCACCAGGCACAAGACCCAGGTGAATAACGAAAACGTAATCTTTGCGTCGCCGATCCAGCGGGTGCCGGATTGCACGAAGGCCCAGGTGACTCCCACCACCACGCCCAGCGTGAAGAGTCCGAAGCCAACCCCCATCGACGTGCTGATCAGATTGTCCAGCGTTGCGAGCGGCGGAAGTTTTTCGAGCAGCGTGCCGGCTTGTTTCGATTTCAGGCGGCGCTCCTGCAACAGGTAGAACACCGACACCACTGCGGTCAGCAGTAGTGCCGCTACTCCCGCCACGACCAGCACGACGTGCACTACCAGCCACACGTCTCCTACGCGCGAATCGGTCCAGGTTCCGACGGGACGTTCGAGCGCGGCGACCAGCGTCATCATGAACACCAGCGGAAACAGCGCCACCGAGGGACTGGTGAAGTGATAGCGCCGCTCGACCATCAAGAACACGATGGCCACCAGCACCGCGCACAGGCTGAGCGTCTCGTAAACATTGTCGACGGCGATGTGGCCGTAGGCGCGCGACAGTTCAGTGATCGATACCAGTTGCAGAACGGCGCCCGCGCGAAACGCGGCCAGCGCTGCGTCGTAGAACGTCTGCTTGCGCCGTATCAGAACCAGGATCGAATGCAGCAGCCCCACGGCGTACAGACATGCCGCGACACGCACCCACAAAATGCTGGATTCAACCACTCAATTGATTCTACGATTGCCGGTCCCGGCGCGTGCACCCGAAGCAGCGGGACGCCCCACCGCGATCAGGTGGCTGGCGGTACGGAAGTACCAGGTACCGTCGACCAGCGCGGGCGTCGCAAGCATCATTTCGCCGATCGAATTGGTGCGTAGCAGCTTGAATTCGCGGCCCGCAGCGAGCACGAAAGTATCGCCATCGTCGTTGGTGAAGAACACTTTGCCATTCACCAGCGTGGGCGACGCCGAAAATCCCTCGCGCTTGGCTTCGCCCAGGCGGCCCTGCCACACGGTGTTGCCAGTCTTGGCTTCGAGACACGTGGCGATCGCCGACATGTCGTTAATCAGGTACAAATAATCGCCATGCACCAGCGGCGAAGGAATGAAGGGCGACCCGCGCGGCGTCTGCCACGCTACGTGCGTATCGGTCACGTCGCCCTTTCCACCGGGACGAATGGCGAGCGTCGGACCCGCGCGGCCGGAGGAGCAGAACAGCAGCCCCGCGCCGACCACCGGCGCCGGGATTACTTCCATGGTGTTGCCGCGCACGCTCCACAACTCACGTCCAGTGGCGGGATCGTACGCGCGAACCGCGAATTGTCCGTTGACGATAATCTCGTCATGATCGCCCGCGCGAATCGCGACCGGCGTTCCCCAGCCGACCCTTTCCTGACGCGGCGTCTTCCACAGCAACTTGCCGGTCTTGGCATCGATCGCGGCAATGAACGAATCCGTGCGCTGATCCTGATAGAAGATGATGCGGTCCTTATATAGCAACGGCGAGCCGGCGGGACCGTGATAATTCGACGTTTCGCCGAAAGAATAATGCCACAACCGCTTGCCGTTGAAATCGAGCGCGACCAGTCCGCTGTTTCCGAACAACGCGAAGACGCTCGAGCCATCGGTCACGGGCGTCGCACTGGCGTAGCTGTTCTTGCGGTACAAACGTTCGGCCGACGCGGGAGCGGGCGCTGCGGTTTCCCATAACAACTTGCCGTCGTCGCGACGGAAGCACTGCACGACACGCTTCATTCCGTCGATCGCGCTGGTGAGAAAAATGCGATCCTTCCACACGATCGGCGACGAATTTCCGCGCCCCGGAACGTCGACTTTCCAGCGGACGTTTTCGGTGGCCGACCAGGAATCGGGATAGTCACCGGTGTCGACGATTCCCTGCCCGCTCGGTCCGCGCCACTGCGGCCAGTACTTGCGCGCTTCGCCCTGCGCCTCGATCATCGCGACGTTTTGGGCGCTCAGTCCGGCGGCGAACAGTGCGAAAAGGGTAAATCGCATGCTTGAAACCATCCTACGTTACCGCCCGCTGAAAATCCCAGATAACTGCGCCACAATAGAACGTTTCGACTGCTGCGATGCGACCTCTTCTCCTGACCCTCCTAGCCTGCGCCTGATGGAGCCGCACCAAGATAAATTTCGTAAACTTCACGATCGATGGCACAGCGCCGCCGAATGCTGTGTGTTCGCCACCACATCGAGCGCCCGGAGCGGTGGGTCAGAACGGAAAGTTCAATTCTCTGGGGTCCGGGAAGCTTAAGCCGCCGACGCCCTGTTCGTCGCGTAACTTCGTGTACGCGATCCGCAACTCCCGGATGGCCTGCGCGGCCTTTATTCGTCTGTCTTTGGCGTCTTTT
>DASYPO010000161.1:0-3239 GCA_036006545.1 Bryobacteraceae bacterium | reverse complement strand
GGCGTTGTAGCCGCCCTCGCGCGACGTGACCTTCGCGACCTTCGGATGCGCCAGGCGCACGTCGGCGCTGGGATCGACGTCGGTGATGAAATATCCCTGCTTGCGGATGTGCGCGACCACGCGCTCGACCGTCTTGCGGTGATCGACACCCTTCACCAGCCGCAGATCGATCGAAGCGGTCGCGGTCGACGGAATCACGTTCGACGCCTGCGCGCCGACGCGTGAACTGCCCATGCCGCGAATGTTCAACGACGGCAGAGTCAGTCGCTCGACCAGCTTCGCGGGCGACGCTTCCGTTGCACCCAGCCACAGTTCTCGTTTTAACTCCTCGTCGATCGCAGGCTCTTCGGCCAGCGCGCGCTTTTCGGTCGCGCTTAGCGGTTCGATCCCGTCGTAAAAATGTTCGATCAGCACTCGGCCGTCGTCGTCCTTCATCGAAGCCAATAATCGCGCCAGCATCATCGCCGGATTCGGCGCCCAGTTGCCGTAATGTCCGCTGTGTAATTCGCGGCGCGGCCCATACAGCGTGATGTCGACGGTCGTAACGCCGCGCGCGCCGAACGCGATTAACTGGCGACGCGATTGGTGAACGGGGCCGTCGCAAATCAGCCATACATCGGCCGAGAACAGTTCTCTGTTCGCGGCGAGAATCCGTTCGAGGTTGCGCGATCCGGCTTCTTCCTCGCCCTCGAACACGAACTTGATGTTCGATTTCAGGCGCAGGCCTGCCGCGCGAATCGCGTCGAGCGCGGTCGTGATGGTAATGATCGGCGCTTTGTCGTCGGAGGCCGATCGCGCGTAGATGCGAGATTCGGGATCGAATGGTTTGCCCGCGGCGGGAAGCGGAATCACTTGGCCGTCGCGCTCGAGCGATTTGTCGCGCAGGACCGGGGCGAAGGGCGGCGTCACCCATTCTTTCGGGTCGAGCGGCTGGCCGTCGTAGTGCGCGTAGAAAACGATGGTGCGCGTCGCGCCGGGGGTACGAATTTCGCCAAAGACGACTGGACTCGCGCCGGAAACTTCGATGAGCTTCGCCGCGACGCCGCGTTTTTCAAGAAGCTTCACGACTGCGTCGGCACATTTGCGGACGTTGGCGGTGTCGCTCGAAACATTAGGGATGGAAAGAAGCGCGAAGAACTCGTCGACGATAGCGCGTTCGTGCGCCTTACGCCAATCGCGCGCGGCGATCGAGGCCGGGTTGGTTTGCGCAACTGCGAGTGCGGCGGTGCAAAGAAATGCCGCGAGCCTCACATTTCCCTCCGGTTTTCGAGCGATTTCGAAATCGTTACCTCGTCGGAGAACTCAAGATCGCTGCCGACGGGAATTCCCATGGCGATGCGAGTGACTTTGACACCTAACGGCTTGATCAAGCGCGAGAGATACGCGGCAGTCGCTTCGCCCTCGACCGTAGGGTTGGTCGCCAGGATGAGTTCCTTCACTTCGCCCTTTCCGATTCGCTCTAGCAGTCCTTTTATCTTGAGCTGCTCGGGTCCGATGCCGCGCAGAGGTGAAATCGATCCGTGCAACACGTGATACAGGCCGTTGAAGGTGCGCGTGGTTTCGATCGGAAGGATATTGTGCGGCTCTTCCAGCACGCAAATCTCAGAGCGGTCGCGATTCGGATCGCGGCAGTAGGGACACAAATCCGCGTCGGCGATGTTGTTGCACTCCGCGCAAATCCCGAGGTTGTCTTTGACTTCGAGCAGCGCCGACGCGAGGTTCGCGGCATTGTCACGCGGCGTTCGCAGCACATGAAACGCAAGCCGTTGCGCCGATTTTTGCCCGATACCCGGCAGCCGGCGGAACTCTTCGATGAGGCGCTGCAACGGGGCGGCGAAGTCAGGCATGCAGCTCAGCCGCGACGGAACGCAAATAAATGCAAATCATGTTCTAAAACAGGCCCGGCGGCAGTCCCATACCGCCCAGCATCCCGCCCATTTTCTTCTGGGTTTCCTCGTCGACCTTCTTAGTGGCTTCGTTGGAGGCGGCCAGCACCAGGTCCTGCAGCATCTCCACGTCGCCCGCGACTTCGGGGTCAATTTTCACGGCAGTCACGTTCTTGTGTCCGTCCATTGAAATCGTGACCATGCCTCCGCCGGCCGAGGCTTCCACGCGAATGAGCGCGACTTCCTCCTGCATCTTCTGCTGCATTTTCTGGGCCTGCTGCATCATGGCCTGCATGTTTCCGGGCATCTTCATGACTCAGTCTCCTTCAGGTTGCGGACGGTTCGTACCTGGCTGCCCGGGAACATTTCCTGGAAACGCTGCACTTCGGGATGCGCCAGCGCGCGTTCCGCTGTAGCGTCCGTCACGGTAGTTCCCGCGGATGCCGCTTGGACGGGCGCGACTTGAGCTTCGCCAGCCTTGATCGTTATTTTTACCATGCGCCCGAGCACGCGCTTGACGGTGGCCTCGAAATCCAGCGACTTCAGATACAGCATATACATTTTGGGCGTAGTGACGACGACGTCGTTACCGGATTCGGTGAGCTCGGAATGTTCCAGTGCGTCGGCGACGTGGGTGAGCTTCGCTTCGACCAGCGCTGCGTGGACGCGTGAGCGGAGATCGCCATTGCTGGGAATCGGGTGGGCGGACAGTTGGGGGGCGGACCCCAGATCTTGTGTGACGACGCTCGCCGCCGACGCCCGCGTCGGCTTTGAAGAACTCGGTGCGGCCGGGGGGCCGCCTGCAGGCCGGGGGGGCTGCCCCCCGCTGGCGCTACTCAAACCGGCGATGGCTTCTTCGATCGATTGCAATTTGCCGGCGTGCACCAGTCGCAACAAGCCGAGTTCGAGATGCAGACGCGGTTGCAGCGACGCTTGCAGGTCTTTGAACAAATCCAGAGTCAGTTGCAGGTAGCGAGTCAGATCTTCTTCCCCGAACCCGCCCGCGACTCCCGACAGTTTCTGTTGCTCCTCGGGCGTCGCCGCGATCAGCTTGGTCCCGACGCCGCTGATTTTCACGACGAGAAGATTTCGGAAATAGCGGGCGAGCTCGCGCGCGAAATGCTGCAGGCTGCGGCCGTTGGCTTCGAGTTCCGCGACGATATCGAGCATGCGTCGCGAATCGGCAGCGGTCAGCGCCTGGGCGACCTGCTGCAGCGCCTCAAGCGAAAACACGCCAAGCAACTCGCGCACTTCCGCGGCGTCGAGCTTCACCCCGCAACACGCGATCGCCTGATCGAGCGCCGAAAGTGAATCGCGGACGCTGCCTTCGCCGGCCTGCGCCAGCACGCTCAG
>DASYPO010000160.1:0-17449 GCA_036006545.1 Bryobacteraceae bacterium | reverse complement strand
CTCGTACCCGGCGCTCATGGTAAGGTACGGGTCTTCCCACAGCCCGAAGACGCCTAATCGTTTGAAAGCGGCGCGTTGGAGGTCGACGTATTTCTCGGCGTATTTGCGGCATGCCCGGCGGATCTGGACGGTCGTCATGCCGGCCTTCTTGGGGCCGAGCTGCTTGTCGATATTGTTCTCGATGGGCAGACCGTGGCAGTCCCAGCCGGGGACATACGGAGAGTCGTAACCCTCCATTGTCTTAACCTTAACGATGAAATCCTTCACGATTTTGTTGAAGGCGGTGCCCAAGTGAACGGCACCGTTGGCGTAGGGCGGGCCGTCGTGCAGGACGTAGAGCGGCCGCCCGGCGCGGGTGGCCCGAATCTGCTGGTAAACCTTGGTTTCTTCCCAGCGCGCCAGCAGCTTAGGCTCGAGCTGGGCGAGGCTGGCCTTCATCGGAAAATCGGTCCGCGGAAGGTGGATCGTTTTCTTGAGGTCGATTGGGTTCGTTTTGTCGTTCTGGGGCGCAGGATCCATTCGGGTGTCTTACAATCCTAACCGATCTTACGGCTCTGGCCGCTCCGTGACACGGTCAAGAAGGGGCGATCGGGTTGATTGCTAAGGCTCAAAAAATCAGTCTAGTACGGGACTGGATCAAATCCCCTACTTTCCTGTTGACAGCAGATTAAGATCAGATTAAGATGCTCTTTCGCTGTGTCCCGGGATTCGGTCGAAATGTGGCCGGACCGACTGGGTGACGGAGGCACGGCGAGTGACGACGACGAGGATGACCTGCCAGATTCCCATCCCCCGAAAAGAGGCCGTAGAGCTCCCGCATGAATTTCCAAATTGGTGAAAAAATCGTCTACCCAAACCACGGCGTAGCGACCATTGAGAACATCAGCAGCCGCGCGTTCGCAGGCAACTTCGAACGTTTCTACCTGCTGCGGCTGGTTTCCAACAGCCTGACCGTAATGGTGCCATTCTCGCACGCGGGGGACCTGCGGCTCCGCAAGGTTACGCGCAACGGCGAGGTGGTCAAGGTGGTCGACTTTCTGAGCCAGGGCCGCTGCCGCCGCCATTCCGATTGGAAGGATCGGTTCAAAGAGAATACCGAGAAGATGGCTGATGGCAGTCTCCTATCGGTGGCAGAAGTTCTGAAGAGCCTGCTGCAGCTTCAGGCACAGAAGCCGCTCTCGTTCCGTGAAAAGAAGATGCTGGATCGGGCGCGGCACATGCTGATTACTGAGTTTTCGACGTCGCGCGGGTTGACCGAGGAGCAGGCGGCGGAGATGCTGGAGAAGGCGCTGGCGAAGTCGGATCTGCATTTCCCGGAGAGGTTGTAGGCCGGGACTGACAGTCCTGCGCAGGCTGTCAGCCTGCCGCACACGAAAGGCCGGCAGGGGACCAGATCACCTGCCCCACATCGAAGCTGGCAGATGACAACATCACCTGCCCAGTGAAGACCAGCAGGTGACGAGATTACCTGCGTTACTGGACGCGCTCGCGAATGCGCTCGCGGTCGACCAGTTCGTCGAAGATCGCCAATACCTGCTTGCGGAAGGTGTAAATGCGCTTGAGTTTGGCGCGTACGGCCTGCTCATTCTTGTGGCGCTTCATGAGCTTCTCGACCAGGGGCTTGGGAACGTCGATATCTTTGCGCAGGGCGTCGGCCGCATGACCGCGCAAGAACAGGCCGTAGAACAGCGCTGCTTCGCGCTGCGGAGCCAAAGGGTCGATCTCTTCCCGTAACTGCATGGGGACCGCCACAAAAAAGAGATTATAGCGATGGATGGGGCACTGCGCAATAGCAACCTGCTCAAAGGCCTTGCCTCACCCACCTCTAGTACTTTGACGCTGTAAAGCCCATCCACGCTCCAACCGATCTTTTCGGAATGTATGAATTCGCCCGAGCCTGCCTGCTGAGCGCATTGGTGATTGGCGCGGCCCACGCCGAAGATACCGAAGCGGCGATCAAGCGAACGTTCGTCATTGGCTGGGTCGATGCCATCAATACGAAGGATCCGGCGCGTATCAAACGTTTTCTGCATCCGCAACTTCAGGCGTGCATGGCGGGCGCGGCCCATGAGTTCTTCGACTTCGCGATCAATCAGGAGGCGCGCAATGCGCCCATTGGTCAGTACACGGTAACTAAGATTTCGGCGATCAGCGGCCCGCCGCCGGCCTTCCTGCCGCCAGATACGTTTACCTATCCCGTACAGCCGAGCCATGAGCTGCAATTGAGCTTCGGGTCGACGGTCCTGATTCGCTATTTAGCGGCCGCGAAGGGGTCCTGGTACGAGGTCTATCCGTGCCCCAATCAAAAGGGGGTGGCCTTCATCCATGAGCAGATGGCCAAGGGCGCCGAGCAGCAGCAGCGTGCCAGGAAGCTGCTGAACGACCTGAAGGATCCACTTCGAAGCGAACTGGCGGCGCTGCTCAAGCAATCCAAGTTGAACGAGGCTACGAGGAAATACCAGATGGCGACGGGCGAGAAGGATTTCACGATCGCGGTGATGGTTATGAAGCTGCTGTCGCCCCGATAGCGGACAGGGGACAGAAGCCAGTGGCCAGTGGCTAGTGGCCAGCACCTGAGCGCGGATCAATTCTCTGAGGTTTCGAGGCGCGGTCGATCACGATTATTTCCGCGGGGTCTTTGCGCGATTCGAGGCGAAGCCCGAGCTGCTGCTGGAGCGCCGTGAAGAGAGACGGGGCATCTAACCTGCCAGACTCCGGAGCCGCGAAATCGGGGGTCCATTTCAGTTTGAAATCGAAGGCCGCGTTCAACCCCGTCTGATCCCGGACTGGACGGCCAAGTTCCCGAGAGAGGGCCTTGGCGAGATCCTGCATCGAGGAGCGCCGGCCATCAATCGGTCGTTGTAAGTAATTACGCCGCCGGTGACAGCGGTTTCCCGATTCTCCTCTAGCTTGGCTCCACCCTTGCCGAGGACCAACGTATACACCGGCACTTCCCTGGTTTCGCGATGAAACCGGAGTTGAAAACGGTCGGCCAGGAGAGCTTGGAGGCGCAGCCGGGTTTGCTCAATACGACGCGCAGGCTCAGGCTCGACGCGACGACGCGTCCGTAGCGACCCGCGCCGCGCCACCGGATATCTGAAAGTCGAAAATGTCGTAGGCATACATCACCAGGCCTTTCAAGGTGTAGTTCTTGATACGAATGGCGCCGCTGGGTTCGATGTTGGAAGAGTGCCGATTTGCCCCGGCTTCGCCGGCTTGATCGAGACGACCTTGAAAGTCGGCGGCTGGGCCCGCACGCAAAGGGAGGTCACCAAGCCGATTAGAAGCGGCGAGGTAGCGAAGCCGGATGCGAGTCGCATGCACCCTCCATAACCTTCACTCAGTTGTAACAAAACCGCAGCAGGCCGTATGAGAAGATAGATGTCCGGCATGAAGCTGCTCCCACGCGACGAGAAATTCTTCCAGTCCTTTCAGCATCAGGTCAAGCTCATTTGTCAGGCTGCCGACCTGCTGGTGGAGGGGGCGGCCGCAGGCAATGCTCACCTGGCGAATGCCGCGCATCAAATTCACGTGCTGGAGGAGCAGGCGGACACTGTGCTCCACGAGATCTACACTCGCCTGAACTCCACCTTCATTACCCCGCTCGATCCGGAGGACATTCAGTCGCTTTCATCCCACTTGGATGACGTGATCGACGGAATCGAGGACTCGGTGCACCGGATGCTCGATTACCATATCGATCCGATGCCCAACACCGTGCTGGAACTGTGCCGCATCGTGCAGTCCTGTTGCCTGATCCTACAGAAAGCCTTCGACGCGCTGGCCAAGGGCCAACCCTTTATCGAACACAGCATCGAGATCAACCGGCTGGAAGAAGCTGCGGATCAGCTCGGGCGGGCGGCGGTGAAAGAGTTGTTTGAGAAAGAGAAGGATCCGATCCGGCTGATCAAGCTGAAGGAGATTCACGAATTCCTCGAACAGACCACGGATTACTGCGAAGACGTGGCGGACGCGCTCCAAAACGTGCAGGTAAAGAACAGTTAGCCGAGAGCAACGCATGGACGCCACGCTGGTACTCGTCGGCATCATCGTGCTGGTTGCGTTGGCGTTCGATTTCATCAACGGATTCCACGACGCTGCCAATTCCATCGCAACCGTCGTAGCAACGCGCGTCCTCACTCCGCAGATGGCTGTGCTCTGGGCGGCGGTATTCAACTTCGCGGCCGTATTCATTGTGGGCACGGGTGTCGCGAAGACGGTCGGCAGCGGGATGATCGACCTGAAGTACGTGACGCCGTACGTGATTCTGGCGGGCTTGATCGGCGCTATTAGCTGGGATCTGCTCACCTGGTGGTTCGGATTGCCGACCAGCTCTTCGCACGCGCTGATCGGCGGATATGCGGGCGCGGCGATGTCGCGCGTGGCGCACCTGCACGGCATCGATCGCTCCTTCGACGCACTGCTGGGAGGGGCGTGGATCAAGACGGCGCTCTTCATTTTTCTGGGCCCATTGATCGGCATGGCCATCGCGTATGGTTTGATGCTGGCGGTTTACTGGATGTTCCGGCACTCGTCGCCGCTCAAGATGGACAAGTATTTTCGCAGGCTGCAGCTTGCATCGTCGGCTCTGCTGAGTTTTTCGCATGGCGGTAACGATGCGCAAAAGACGGCGGGCATCATCGTCGGCGTGCTGGTATCTGCCGGATATCTCAAAAGCTTTGAGATGCCAAAGTGGGTAATCTTTTCGGCGTATGCGGCCATTGCGCTGGGAACGCTGTCGGGCGGGTGGCGAATCGTGCACACGATGGGTTCGCGATTAACACGCCTGAAGCCACGGAGCGGATTCTGCGCGGAAACCGCGGCGGCGATTTCGATTCTCATCGCCACGGAGTTCGCCCACCTGCCGGTTTCGACCACGCATGTGACCGCGGGGGCGATCGCCGGGGTAGGATCGATCCAACGCTTGAAAGCGGTGCGCTGGGGATTGGCTACCAACATTCTTTGGGCGTGGGTTTTGACCATTCCGGCGGCGGCGTTGGTGGGGGCGCTGTCGATGGCGGTGATTCAATTGTTCGTGAAGTAGCAGCGTCACTCGCCTGCGCGATGGATGATTTTCCCAGCGCGGATGGTGTACTGGACGTCGGCAAACGCACGAATGTTTTTCGCGGGGTCGTCCTTCAACACGACCAAGTCCGCCTGGAAACCGACCGCGATTTGTCCCAATTGTTTCGATTCCCCAAAACGCTCAGCGGGGGCGGTTGTCATCGAAGCAAGAATCTGGCGAAAGCTCATTCCCGACTGGGCCATCAATACGTACTCTTCGGTGGGATCGTAATCGACGGCGCCGAGATCGTTACCGAACAGAACCGTTCCTCCGGCGGCGATCCACGCGCGCAATTGGCCGAGCTCTGTGTTCGTAGTCTGATCCTGCGCCGAGATGCGATCGTGCCGCGCGAAGTATTTCCAGATGGTGACCGTCGGAATAAGGGCGGGTCGCCGTTCCTTTATCGCTGCGAGGATGGCTTCGTCCCAGGGGCCGGTCCGCGGAGTGGTGTGAGCGATGACGTCGACGCCGCCTCGAATCGCCGCGAGCACGTCGGCTCCGGTGTTTGGGTGGGCGAAGACAGGTTTTCCCGATTTGTGAGCTTCGTTCACGGCGGCCGCGATGGCGCCCTCCGGGAGTGGTGATGTGGCCGGTGAAGATGCGAATAGCTTGATCCCGTCGACACCTGCGTTCAGAAGACTTCTCGCGGCAGTCGCAGCTTCGGGAGCGTTCGCTATCTCGATAAGCGCGGGCTTCATGACTCCCAAAAGATTGAGCACGACGTCGGCAGGAACTCCGGGGTTTTTCGGCGCGAGCGCGTCGCCGGTCGAGCGAATCCGAGGGCCAATTGCTTCGGCGGATTCGATGCGGTCGCGAATCGGTCGTGTATTCGCCCAACTGGATCCGAGGTCGAAGGCGTTAGTAAACCCGAACCGCGTGAGCATGTCCTGAAGTTGCCGCGTCAGTTCGGGAGCGGGGATGGCGGCCGCGTTGGCCCACTTCCTTTCGAAGAAGTGGACGTGACTGTTCCAAAAGCCTGCAGTAATCGTGCGGCCCGCACAGTCAAGAGTTGGAATGTTGGGAGGAATGCGAACTTGTGCGCGGCTGCCGACTGCTGCGATCTTTCCGTCCTGGACGACTATCACGCCATTCGGTATGGGCGCTTCAGTCGGGCTGGGATAGATCGTGCCGCCGACCAAAGCCACGTCTGGTTTGGAGAAGGGTTGGGTGAACGCTGGAACGACCCCAGTCGCAAGCAATAGTGTGAGAGTAGGCAGCGCACGTAGCATGGGTATTTCTCTAAGCGTAATTCTAAGAGCTTTTAGTGGCAGGGAACTCGGGGGTTTCCCTCATCGACACCTCTGAGCCGGTGCTAAACAATTACTTTGGATGCGTTACCCGATACTGATCGCCCTGCTCGGCGTGTTGCTTGCGGCGCAGGCCCCGCCTAACTGCAATGGCATCGCCCGCGACGTCGACGCTCGTTGCGGCTGCGTAAAGGATCCCAACAGCAAGCTTTGTGAAATGGTCAAGGCGGGGTTCTACGAACCTCGCGATTGGCGCAATGCCAAGCCACTCAACCTCGGCATCAGCGGAACAATCTACCAGCCTGCAGCCAAGACCGCGCGAACAGTCGCGCCGGCGCGGCCGGAGCAGGCGCGAGTCGTGCCATTGGCCCACAAAGATTATCTGCGCTTCCTGCATCCCAATGCGTTCCTGGTAGCCGGCTTCGATTTCGAAAAACTTTTCCGGTCGGCGGAGCTAATGGGCGCGTTGTTCGGGCAGGCGGATAACGACGATGAGCGCCAGAAGTTACTCGGGGCGCTGAAGGAAATGGATCATCTGTGGTTGTCTTTCGCCGCGCCGAATGACGTGGTCCTGCTGATGACCGGTAAATTTGAGCGCGGTGCGGCGGCAGGGATGTTCTATGCGCAGGGCGTGCGGCCCGTGTTCCTGGGGGGAGCGCAGGCCATGATGATCGGATCCGAGCCATCGATTCAGAGTGCCTTGGCGAGGCTCGCGAAGCCTGCGACGGCAGCGTCGCCGTCTGGATGGGTGACGCGACGCGCGCGCGAACTATCCAAGGATCATGAGACCTGGATCGTGATCGAACCGCCGTCCGGAGCGATTCGGGGTGCCGGCGCGCTGCAGCCGATCCGACAATTCGCAATGGGTTTCCGTCTTACCGGCGAAGCGGCCATCGACGGTGAGGCAGTTACGGACTCGGATGCCGGCGCCGAGAAGATCGCCGCGTGGGTCGAGCAGATGAAGACCACGATTCGCGAGAAGACCGGCGTGGGAGCGCTGGATGCGCTGAAGGTGGAGCGCGCTGGATCCACTTTGAGGTTCGCGGCCAGGGGTGACTTGGCGGCCGGCCAGACAAGCCAGTCCGCGATGAGTTCCGATTTCGGAGTGGAGCTATATAGCGTGCTCATGGCGGGTTTCCCTGGCGTTCCGGCACGAACCGTGTCCGAGGACAAATTGCTCGGAGTGAAAGCGGGGATGAAGCGCGAAGAAGTTCTCAGCCTGCTGGGGCAGCCTTTGTCAGTAGCCGGGATTCAGGGCTTGGACCCTCCGCGCGAAACCTGGACCTATCAGATTCCCTTCGGCAAACAGGTCACGGTGCGACTCGACGGCGGAGTGGTAACCGTCGCGCCGCGTTAGCCGGACCGATCGATTCCAATTGTCTTTGTATTTCGTGTCAGCAATCATCTATACTTTTCGATAGCGAATGTCGAAAACGAATCTCGATGATCGAGACCTGTACTCCGGCCTGATCCGCTTACATGTCCTGCATCACGCGGTTGAGGAACCTGTCTTCGGCTTGGGGATG
Organism: Bryobacteraceae bacterium; assembly: GCA_036006545.1. GTDB lineage: Bacteria > Acidobacteriota > Terriglobia > Bryobacterales > Bryobacteraceae > Palsa-187. The sequence continues at coordinate 9,611 of DASYPO010000160.1, read as the reverse complement.
GTCGAGGAACTCGGCCGACACGGCTATCGCATCAGTCCGGGGACGCTGTATCCGGTGTTGCATGGCCTGGAGAAAAAAGGCTACCTGCGGTCGACGGAAATTCGCAATGGAAAGTCGTTACGCAAGCTCTATCGAGCGACGCCGTTGGGCCGTAAGGCGCTGAATGCGGCCAAGAGCAAAGTACGCGAGCTGTTCCACGAATTAATCGAGGGACGCTAGTCGTGCGATTCAGCCTCTTGCTGTTTCCGTTGTTGGTAGCGGCGCAGACGAATGCGCCCTTGACCCTCGGGGAAGCGGTACGCGCCGCCGCCGGCTATCCATCCGTCACCGCGTCGAAGGAGCAGATCGCTGCTGCTGATTCCGCGATCAACTTGGCCAACACTGCTTACCTGCCCAAGGTGGATGGAGTCGCCCAACTCAACCGCGCGACGCGCAACAACGTCTTCGGATTGTTGCTTCCACAATCGCCGTTTCCATCGATATCAGGACCGGTGCTCGGAACCAACGACCTGACCAACGTCTGGGGTAGCGCGGTGGGAATCACGACTTCCTGGGAACCATTCGATTTCGGATTGCGGCGCGCCAACGTTGCGATCGCCAACAGCGGACGCGATCGAGCGACGGCCGCCGTCACACGGACCGTTTTCGAGCTTCAGGCGATGGCAGCCGATGCGTTTCTCACGGTCCTCGCCGCCGACCGTGCCGTAGAACTTGCCCGAGCCGCAGTCGAACGAGCAACGGTTCTGGAGCGAAGCGTCGGGGCTCTGACCAATTCAGGCTTGCGTCCCGGTGGCGATCTTTCGCGCGCGCAAGCTGAGCGGGCTATCGCGGAAACTCAAGTCGCACAGGCCGAGCAAGGCGCCGCGGTCGCTCGTGCAGCACTTTCGCAGTTGATCGGACAGACCGTAACAGCAATCGCAGCGGGACATTTGCTCGACTTACCACCGCAGATGCCGACCAACGTGGTCGAACATCCGTTAGTCCGCGAACACGTTGCATTGATCAACGAAATCAAGGCACGCGAACACGCGCTCGATCGATCCTACTTCCCAAAGTTCAACTTGCAGGCGGCTACGTACGCGCGCGGTACCGGCGCGAGAACCGATGGATCGACGGGTAACGCGGCGTCGGGACTCGGTCCCAACTTTCAGAACTGGGCAGTGGGAGTGTCAGCGTCGTTCTCGGTGATGGAGTTCAAGTCGCTCCGCGCGCGGAAGTCGATCGAATCGGCGAACGAACGGGTTGCCGAGGCTCGTCGCCAGACTACCATTCGCGAGTTGGATGGCCAGCGCAATCGCGCGCAGGCGCAGATAGACGGGGCACGTCGAATCGCCGCGCTAACGCCCGTGCAGCGTAAGTCCGCACAGGAAACGCTGGAACAAACCACCGCGCGCTACAAAGCTGGGCTGATCCCGATCGTCGAAGTCGCCGACTCACAGCGTCTGGTCACTCAGACGGAAATTGACGATGTGCTCGCGCGCCTCAACGTTTGGCGTGCGCTGCTCGCCGCCGCGGCCGCCGCGGGCAATCTGGATCCTTTTCTGGCGGCGGCAAACTGACATGTGGCTGCTCAGGGGATCGCTCCGTCGACCGATCACGGTGATGGTGGCAGTGCTGGCGGTCGCGCTCGCCGCGTATCTTGCATTGCGGCGCATGCCCGCCGATATTTTTCCGAACCTCGGCTCGCCGACGGTCTACGTCGCGCAGCCTTATGGCGGCATGGATCCTTCGCAAATGGAAGGATTCATCACGTATTACTACGAGTATCATTTCCTCTACATCACCGGCATCGAGCACGTCGAATCGAAAAGTATCCAGGGCGCGTCGCTGATGAAACTGGTGTTTCATCCGGGCACCGATATGAGCGAGGCCGCTGCTCAGGTGGTCGGCTACGTCAACCGCGCACGAGCCTTCATGCCTGCGGGCGCGGTTCCGCCGTTCATCGTCCGCTATGACGCAGGCAGCGTACCGGTGGGCCAACTGGTGTTCACGTCGTCGACGGGGCGCAGTCCCAGTGAGATGCAGAACATCGCGCTCAACCAGGTGCGTCCATTGTTCGCGACGCTGCCAGGAGTCTCCGCCCCGCCACCCTTCGGGGGCAATCAGCGAACCGTAGTCGTGCGTCTCGATCCGGAGAAGCTGCGTCAGTATCGCGTGTCCCCCGAAGAAGCGGTCGCCGCGGTGAATCGATCGAGCGCGGTGCTGCCCTCCGGCAACATTCGCACCGGGGACTTGACGCGCATCGTGAATACCAACGCAGTGATCGGCGCGAACGTGAGTGAGTTGCTCGACGCGCCGGTGCATGCCGGGGCCCCCGGCGCTCCGTCAGTATTCCTGCGCGACCTGGGCGTCGCCGAAATCGGAACCGACATCGTGACCGGCTACGCGCATGTCAACGGCCGTCGCACGGTTTATATTCAAGTCACCAAACGTCCCGACGCATCGACCCTGGACGTGATCAAGCGCGTGCGTGAAGCGCTACCCGCGATGCAGGCGGTGTGTCCGCCGGATGTGACGATCTCACTGGAGTTCGATCAATCGAGATATGTTTCGACTGCGATTCGCAGCCTGATCAATGAGGGCGCGCTGGGCGCGATCCTCACCGGCATCATGGTGCTGCTGTTCTTGCGCGACTGGCGCGGCGCATTGATCGTGATGGTCACGATTCCGCTTTCGCTGCTCGCGGCTCTGGTGTGGTTGTGGGCCACTGGACAGACCATCAACATCATGACGCTGGGCGGGCTCGCGCTGGCGGTCGGCATTCTAGTGGACGAAGCTACGGTGGTGGTCGAGAGCATCCACACTCACATGGCGTCGGGGCAGGCTCGATCACGCGCGGTGCTCGACGCCGCGAAACAAACCGCGATCCCGCGATTGCTGGCCATGCTCTCGATCCTCGCCGTGTTTGTCCCGTCGTTCTTCATGGTGGGCGTGGGCAAGCAACTATTCGTTCCGCTTTCACTGGCGGTCGGGCTGGCAATGATTTCGTCGTATGTGCTTTCCTCGACAATCGTCCCGGTCCTGGCGACTTGGATCATGCGGCACAAAGCCGCTCAGGAAAAGGAACCCTGGTGGCGACGAGCCTACGGCTGGTACGCAACCCGGGTGGTGAACTGGCGCTGGATCGCAGTCGCGCTGTACGTGATCATCTGCGGCGTCGCGCTGTGGATCACGCTACCGAAACTTCAGACCGAGATTTTTCCGACGGTCGATGCGGGTCAATTTCAGGTGCGGCTCCGCGCGCCGGTCGGCACTCGCATCGAGCGAACCGAATTGGTCGCTCTGCGCGCGCTCGATGCCATCAAGCAAGAAGTGGGCGCGGATAACGTCGCGATCAGCACCGCCTTCATTGGCGTCCAGCCAGCCAGCTATCCGATCAACACGATATACCTGTGGACTAGCGGACCCCACGAAGCGGTAATGTTGGTGGCGATTAAACCGTCGGCGATGCTGCGCGGCGAAGCTCTGAAGGAACGTCTCCGTGCGCGCTTGCACGAAGCTTTGCCGAACACAGAAGTATCCTTCGAAGCCGGCGACATCGTTACTCAGGTGATGAGTTTTGGCTCGCCCACACCGATCGAGGTCGCGGTGCAGGGCCCGAGTCTTGCAGTGAGCCGCGAACACGCCACTAAGATTCGCGCGCAGCTCGAAAAGATTTCGGAATTTCGCGACCTGCAGTACGGCCAGCCGCTGGACTATCCGACCATCGACGTAAAAGTCGATCGCGAGCGCGCTGGACAATTCGGTTTGACTACTCAGGGCGTCGTACGCTCGCTGGTTGCGGCCACATCGTCCAGCCGGTTCATCGAACCCAATTACTGGCGCGACCCCGGAAGCGGCAACGGGTTCCAGATCCAGGTGGAGATTCCGCAGAGCCAGATGAAGTCGATGGAGGACGCCGCGGAGATTCCAGTGATGAATTCTGGAACCGGACGGCCGCTGCTCGGCGACGTTGCGACGCTGAAATACGGTACTGCTCCCGGAGCGGTAGAGCGTTACAACATGCAGCGCGTGGTCAGCATCACCGCGAACATTCACGGCAAGCCGCTAGGCGCGGTGGCGAGTGATCTCACCGCCGCCATTCGCCGCGCCGGCGATCCGCCGCGCGGGACCACGGTAAGCGTTCGCGGACAAATCCCGTCGCTGGACCAGACCATTTCCGGCTTGAGCACCGGACTGTTGTTGTCCGTCGCAGTGATCGCACTGCTGCTGGCCGCGAATTTCCAATCCGTGCGGCTGGCGCTGGCCGTGGTCTCGACGGTGCCCGCGGTGCTGGTGGGCGTTACGCTCATGCTGCTCGCGACCGGCACCACGCTAAATGTGCAATCGTTTATGGGCGCGATTATGGCCATCGGAATCGCCGTGGCGAACTCGATTCTGCTGGTGACGTTCGCCGAGCTGCGGCGCAAAGAAGGCGGGACGACCCGCGAGGCCGCGGTCGATGGGGCGAAGAGCCGGCTGCGCGCGATCCTAATGACCGCGTCTGCCATGATCGCCGGAATGCTGCCCGTCGCGCTCGGACTCGGGGAAGGCGCGGAACAAACCGCTCCGCTGGGCCGCGCGGTGATCGGCGGACTGGCCATGGCCACCATCGCGACGCTGACTGTTTTGCCAGCGGTCTATGCCGTGCTACAAAGGTCGAAAGCGCCGCGATCGGTATCGCTCGATCCGGACGATCCTGAAAGCAGGTACTTCCAGGCATGAGCACCCAGGCTAATCCACCAACCTCGGCGCCCCAAAGCTCCTCTTCCGAAACCTCTGCGCCGCAAAGCTCCGCCACGTTGGGTGCAGCGCCTCAAAGCCCGGCGCCTCAAAGCCTAACCATGGCGCAGGTGCTGCGCAATCCGCAATTCCTGCGTCTGTGGATCGCCCAGATGGTCAGCATCTTCGGCGATTTCGTAGCGCTCTTCGCCGTGCAGATCGCCATTACTTTTCGAATGCACGGAACCGCTAAAGATGTCACTGGAGTGATGGTCGCGTTCATTCTTCCCATGGCGATCGTGGGTCCTGTCGCGGGTGTGTTCGTCGACCGTTGGAATCCCCGTGTGACCATGATCGTGTCCGACCTGATTCGCGGAGGACTGATCGCGCTGCTGCCGTTCACCACCAACCTGTGGCAGATCTACGCGCTCTTTTTCGCGCTCAGCACCGTGTCGTCGTTCTTCTTGCCCGCGCAATCCGTAACCGTACCTTTGCTGGTCAAGATGGAAGGCCTTATGGCGGCCACCGGCCTGATGCAGCAGACCATGCAGTTCGTGCGGATCTTCAGTCCCTCGGCCGCCGCCGCGCTGGTAACCGGATTCGGAGAAGCCGCCTGCTACTACCTCGACAGCCTCACCTTCGTCTTCTCGGCACTCATGCTGACGACGCTTTCGTATCACCGCGCCGTGCAGCCCGCGGCTCGCGGATTCCGCGCCGTGCTCACAGATATGGGGCAGGGAATGAAATTCATCCTGACGCATCGCAAGTTTTCCTTCGTGATCGTGTCCATGACGGCGGGGACCTTCGCGATTGCCTCTTTCGGGGTATTGATCTCCGTCTACGTACGTGACGTCCTCAAGGGCAGCGCATATTTTTTTGGTGCGGTGGGCTCGACCATGGCGGTTGGCACCATTCTCGGGGCGGCTGCCGTTCTCAAGCTAAGCCGCGGCAAGGCGCCTGCCGATCTGGTCAACCTTGGAATGTTTCTCGTCGGATGTTTCATCGCGGTGATGGTGTTGTTCCATAATCAGCCGATGACCATCGCGTGCGCGTTCCTGATCGGCGTGAGCATCGCGTTCATCATGGTCGCGGCGACGACACTATTGCAGGGCGAATCACCGCCCGAGATGCGCGGACGCATATCGTCCAGTTCCATGGCCATGATTTGCGCCGGACAGGGCATCGCGATGCTGTTCGCAGGCGACTGGGCCACGCGCTTCGGAATCGACAGGCTGTTTCTGGGAAGCGCGGGCATGTTGTTTCTGGTTGCGATCAGCGGCGTGTGGTGGCTGAGGAGAACGGTGTGAGGCTGCTTTTGATCGCACTGGTGGCGACGGCCGCGCTGGGACAGGAGACGGTCGCGGTGGTATCGAAAGCCGTCGACCGGAAATCGCGGCTGCCGGGCGAATTGCTTCCTTACCAAACCGTCGATCTACGCGCGCGCGTCGCAGGGTTTGTCGAAAAAGTCACGGTCGACCGCGGGAGCGTGGTGAAGAAAGGCGATTTATTGGTCGAGCTGGACGCGCCGGAAATGCGCGCGCAACTCGCCGAGGCGCAGGCGAAAGTGCAAGCGCTCGAAGCGCAGCGGGCCGAGCTAGACGCTCGGCGGGTGGCCGCCGAAAGCGTCTACGATCGGATGAAGAACGCCGCGCAGACCCCCGGCGCCATTTCGCAAAACGAAGTGGTGCAGGCGGAGAAAGTTGCAGAGGCCGCACGTGGCTCGATCGCGGCGCTGGACGGTTCGATTCGTTCCTCGCGCGCTTCCGTGCAGGTGATCCAGGACTTGCAGGCTTACCTGAAAGTGACCGCGCCCTTCGACGGCATAATCGTGGAACGCTGGGCGCATCCCGGCGCACTCGCGGGCCCGTCGATGAATCCACTGCTGAAGCTTGAACAGAATTCGCGATTGCGCCTGGTGGTCGCAGTGCCTGAAACCGAGGCCGGTGCGATCGTGAGAAGCGCGCACGTCGCATTCACCGTTCCAGCATTTCCCGGGCAGCATTTTTCGGGCGTGGTCGTGCGTTTGCCTCGTTCCATGGACGCAAAGACGCGCACCATGCCGGTCGAAGCGGATGTCGACAATTCAAGCGGGAGGCTCGCGCCCGGAATGTATCCGGAAGTCGAGTGGCCTTCGCGCAGCGGCCGCGCGGCGTTACTGGTTCCACCCACGGCGATCGTCACGACGACTGAACGGACGTTCGTGATCCGTGTGAGCGACGGGCGCGCTGAATGGGTCGACGTGCGCAAAGGCTCAGCCGCAGGGGAACTCGTCGAAGTGCTTGGGCCACTGAAGGAAGGCGATCGAGTGGTGCGCCGAGGTAGCGACGAGCTTCGTCCCGGCACGCCGGTTAAGTAGCCAGCGTCCGATCCCTTCGCAGCGTGCTGATATAGAATGCGCTGGCAAGCACTCCGATTCCAGCAGCCGTCAGAAAATTCACCTGCGCTCCGAGTCCCCACAGCGCGGCGCCGATGAACGATCCCAGAGTGACCACTGAATCGCGGATCAGGTAGTACGCGCCGACGGAAGCGGCTCGCGAATGAGCGGGCGAGTACTGCACGATCAGACTTTTTCGAGCAGGCTCGCCGAACTCCTTGAGTCCGCGGATCGCGAACGCGATCGCAAGTCCCGAAAATGCGTGCGCGTTTGCAAGAGCCAGCGGGAAAAGCGTGAACATCACAAACGTCGCGATTACAAACGGTTCCTTGCCAAAACGATCCGCCAGGGCCGATGCAGGCAGATAGCAGAGGATCGCGGTGGCCATCTCAATGGAGGTCAGGAGGCCTACCTCGCGGGCGTTCAAACCCTGGTCGAACGCGTAGATCACGACCCATGCGAAGGGCAGGCGTTCGCAGAAACGGATCAGGATGTCGCTGAGTAGCAAACGTCGCATGGCGGGAGAAAAGTCGGCGACGGTTTTTCGAAAACCGTGGAGTGATGCCGCGCCGGGGGTGTGTCGCACTAGCAGCATCAGGACGCCGCCCGCGAGCAGTCCAAAGACGATGGACACCGCGGCTCCGGCCTGAACCCCGCGCACGATACCGAGGCGATCCAGCAGAATCCCGCCGACGATCGGACCGATGACGACCGGAATTCGCCGGATCAGCGATTGCATTCCGATTCCCATGGCGTGCTTATTGGTCGGAAGTGAGTCGGCCACCAGCGCGAACGTCGCTGGCAGCGAAAAGCTGCTCCATGCAAGGAACAGAAACATCGCCGCGATTACGCCCATCGGGCTCGGGAGCACCAACACGGCGACGTATCCGGCCACGGACAGCGCAGTGAACCCGATAAACGCGAGGCGATGTCCAAAACGATCGGCAATGTATCCGCCGGGGTATGCATAGACTGCTCCGAGAAGCGTCTTGATTGCATCGAAGGCCGCGATCAGAAACGCGGACGCACCCAGCGCCTCCATGTATTTCGGGAGGAAGCGCATCCACATTTCTTCACCCGTACCGATGAGGAAAATCGCGGAAAGCAGGATGGTGGTCTGGCGGTTGAGCGCCAGCCCGGTCGACGCGCGTCCGAAAAAAGTCCGAAACACCTGCACCGTGGGCGGACCTATTTGACGGCCAGTGTACGCACAAGTTCGTTTAGGTGCGAGACAATCGCCTCCCGCGCGCGCTCGTAATTTTCACCCACGTTAGGAATATCGTTCCACTCTTCCCGCTTGCGCGCTGTTTTCGACGGGAGTGCGCAGCCCAGCGTGATAACGCGGTCACCGTCGCGAACTTCGGCTTCGGTGAGAAGGCGCGGGGTCCAACCTGAGATGTCGAGTCCGTCCGCGGTCAAGCCCGCTCGAATGAACGGGGGAATTTCCGGATCCAGATTCGTGCCGCGCGTGATGGCGCGATGCGGCAGCCCCTTTTCTTTCGCCAACCGATTGAAGTGGGCCGCGGCGATCACGCTCTTAGCAGCGCCATGTTCGCAAACGAAGACAATCGTATTCGCGGGCAGACTCTTGCTCTTCTGCCCGCATAAAGGGACGACGGCAAGGATCAGAAATGCGACGACCGATCGCGCCAATGTCATTTAGTGATGGGCTCCCGCTGCTGGTTTGCCGAGTTTATCGAGTGCTGCCTTGAATCCAGTAGCGAGTTTTTCCGCGGAACCCGTACCCCAATAATGCAGGAAATAAATCGTCGGCGACCCAGTCATGTGATGATGAATCGCGACGACGTTCAAGCCGTTGGCGCGCAGGGCCTTGAGTACCGGAGTCACTTCGCCGGCCAGCATCGCCACGTCGCCGGCGACTTGAGCATTGGAATCGCTACCGAAGAATGCCGCCCACGTATTCAGACCCATGCGCGCGTTGATCATGGCGCCCATTTCTTTGACAGAAAGGTCGTCGCGTCCGATGGTGATTTTGTAAACCGGTCCATTCTGCTCGCCCTCGTGACCGACGATCTTCGCGATTTTCGAGGTGTCGATCTGCCCCGCGGTCACGCTCCCGGTTCCGCCCGCCACCATGCTGGTGTGTCGCGGAGTGATTTGGCCCATGAGGTCGAGCGCGGGTTTGGCTTTCTTCGCAAGATCGGCTGCTTTGCCGTGCCCGTGTACGTGCATATAGAAAATTCGCGGGCTCTCGAAAAAGAAATGGTTGTGCAGTGCGGTGACTTCGAGTCCGTTGTCGAGCAGCGCCGACATAACCGGGTTAACTTCATCCTCCAGGAGAACCAGGTCACCCATCAGGACGTCGTTCCCGCCGTCCCCTTTGGTCATGGCGATCCATCCGCCGAACCCGAACGGTGTCGGCGTCGCGATTCCATCGATGGTGACTTTGAGATCGTTGCGCGGCAGGTTGATTTTCAGGACGCCGGCTTTGAAGTCGCCCGTTTTGCCGAGAGCCTTCAGGACTGCGTCGTAATCGGCCGGCAGGCTTTGCGCGAACGCTGATGCCGCCAGAAAT
>DASYPO010000159.1:0-12276 GCA_036006545.1 Bryobacteraceae bacterium | reverse complement strand
TTCCGATGATGGAGCACCTCTCGACGCGCGGCCGTTTCGATGCGGCAGTTCGCATGTACCAGGAAACCGGTCTTTCGGCCGAGGGCCATCGGCATTATCCACTCCGGCCCGTCAAAGCGCTGCGGCGCTCCGCGGATACTCTGCTGCCGAATTGCCCGTTCCTCGACGATTGGGGCGCGGTGGTCGCCAACCTCGAAGAAAATGACGAAGTGCTCGCCGCGCTGGTGACGGGCTGCCAAAAGTTGAAGGGACAGCAAGGTTACTATCGCGCGATTGCCGGCATGCACGCGGCATCATCCAGCGAATTCGACCGTGCAGCGTCGCGAATGCCCAACGCTACGCAGCGCCTGCTCCGCGCGGCTGAAATGCGCAAGCTGATCGACGTTCCGCGGGTGTCTTTCGAATCCATGATGAGGAAGCGCGCCCGCGTGTCGCTTGCTAAACGAATTTTGCCTTCGCATCGCGAATAACCATGTTCCCGAACGCCAGAACATCGCGACGTCGTGCAAACGGCGAACGGTACAAAGATTCCCGATCCACCAAACCTCGAATCGCGCCGGCGATGTCGGGGCTTGCGCGGTCTGACTGGCGTAGGCGCAGGCTCTCCTGGATCACGCGATGCCACTCTTCGGGAAAGGTTCGCAGCGAATACCGGCCGGCGTTTTCCTTGGACCCGATCTCGCCGGTCGCTAGCGTGTAATGCAGTCGCGTGACTCCAAGCACGATCCACACCGCGCCATACGTGGTCAGCGCCATCAGATTCCAGCGGGTGCCGAATACGCGTGAGCGATCCAACAGCGGCTGCCAGTAAGATTCAAGATTCCCGAGCGTCCACTTCGCCAGCACTTCCGTATTGGTCCACACCTTCAGATCCGCGCGATGGGGTCCTCGGCACGCGATTCCGTGGCGAGCCAGTGTGTGCCACGTCACCGGCTCGTGCCCGCTGTGTGCCGGATCCGACGCTAGTTGGTCCCAGGTGACATAGCTTCCTTCAAATGCCGGGCGCGGGAATCGTTTGCGCAATCGCGCGTGCGCCTGTTCCACGGCGCCCGTCGCATCTGCATCCAGCGGCTGTGCCGTTACCGCCACGAAATCGATATCGCTCGCGCGCGGATGGAAATCGTTCAGCGCGACGGATCCAGTCAGATACAAGCCCTCTATCAGCCCCGGTGCCTCGGTATCGACTGCCTCCAGGTACGCGCTCACGACATTCTCGACGACTGCGTGCAAGCCCATGATCCGGTCGATTCCCTGTAACAAGGTAACGAATCGCCCTCTCGGAACACTCTCTTGTGTACAGCAGCGTTATGCTAGGAGATATCGCAGGAGGAAGTCGATGCGGACCATTCTTTCTCTGTGCCTGGCCCTGGCCGCCACCCTGGCGATGTTCCAGTTGGCCGCACAGCAATCCAATACAAAAGACAAACAGAAACAAGACAAGCAAGTCTCGGACGACGATCAGCCGCTCTACACGCGTCCGGTCGGCACCAAGGGTGCTACCAAGGCGAAAAAAGAGTCGGCAACGAACGCGTTTAACGGAATCGATCCGAACACGGGGAAACCGCTGCCCGCGACGATGGGCAAGTCGGCCGGTGCAGCCGAAACCCTTCTTGCCAAGGGTATGTTCGATCGCGTCCCGAAACGTGAAGTGCTGATGGCATTCGTGAAGGAAGGAGGCTTGATCGCGCGATGAAGCTCAAACATGTTTTTTGCATAGCGGTCATTGCGGGCGGATCCGCCTGGATCGCACAGGCTCAACTCCCTGGGCTCGGCGGCCTCAAGAATAAGATCGACAACACTAAGAACAAGGCCAAGCCAGCGACCGATCGCGCGGAGAAAGCCCACGAAGCTTTCGCCTCCTGGTCGCCCGAGGAAGAAGAGGGGATCGGCGAAGCGTCCGCGGCGAAAATGATTGCGATGTTCGGACTCGTGGAATCCGACTCGCTGAACGCGTATGTGAATCTGGTGGGAACGGCGGTGGCGCAGTTCGCACCACGCCAAATTCCCTATCGCTTTGGCGTGCTGGATACCGGCATGATCGGGGCATTTGCTACACCCGGCGGGTTCATTTTCGTTACCAGAGGCGCGGTTGCGGGAATAAAAAATGAAGCGGAACTCGCGGGCGTATTTGGGCACGAAATTATTCATGCCTCCGAGCGCCACCTGGAATCGCAACTCAAGACCACCAAGGCTTCAACCTGGGCAAAAGAGGAAGGCAAAGCGGTAAAAGGTCCGGCGTTGCTTGAGGCTAATCGCGCGAAGGCCGAATCGCTCATCACCGATCTGTTTAATATGAAGCTCAGTCGCGATAAAGAAGACGGCGCCGATGAGCGCGGATCGATGTTGGCGGTGCAAGCTGGTTATGCGCCGGATGGCTTGATGAATTTCCTTATCACGCTCCAAGCCTCGGGCAGCAGCCCGAAAGCGACCAAAGCTTTTGGCCAGTTGTTCAGTACCCACCCGCCGCTGGACGAACGCATCACCAAGCTGCGCGCCTGGGTCGAAAAGCAGCCCAAGAAGGGTGTGACGAACGAGCAACGTTTCCTGGACGGGACCCAGTAGGATCGCGACCGGCTCGTGTACAATCCCGCAACCCGCCGGCGCCTTCGCCGCGGTGTAATCCTGATCACCGCCGGCGTCGTGCTGCTGTTCGGGACCCTTGAAATTTCGGGCACGCTCGACTGGCTCGAAAACCGCAGCGCCGATCTGCGCACCAAGGCCACGCTCGATCCCCGCCGCGCCGATCCCAACATCCTGATCATCGACATCGACAACAATAGCTTTCGCGACATTACCGACCAGGTGGGACGTTGGCCCTGGACGCGTCGCGTGTGGACCGAGCTGCTGCGCTTCGTGTCGCAAGGCAACCCGCGAGTTGTATTGTTCGATGCGGTTTTCGGCGGAGCGGAGCCGGCCGCTGACAAGGGTTTCGCAAACGCGGTGCGCGCCGCCGGTAACGTGATTTTGCCGTTTTCATTTATGTCGGCGGAGGTGGTATCCAGCCTTGCGTCGGAACCTCCCGCGCAAGCCTCGGTTCGCGCGACCGGCACGCCGAGCGCCGGCGAGTTGTTGAAGAAGGAATGGGCGGTTAACGTCGCGACCGAAGCGCTGGCTTCCGCGATGGCCGGATCCGGAAGCGCGCTCAGCCACGCCGATAGCGACGGAATCACCCGGCGCTCGCCGCTGGTGTTGAGTTACGACGGGCGGCAGTGGTCGACGCTGTGGCTCGCGACCGCAATGAAACTCACCGGCGCCAAGGATGCGCAATTTCGCGATGGACGCTTCCTTGCAGGCCCGATTCAGCTTCCGGTGGACGCGAAGGGCGAGTACATCATTCGCTGGCACGGAACGCCGCAGAACGCGTACAAGCGCATTCCGTTGATCGAAATGGTGTGCACCATGCACCCGGATGTATGCGATGCCGCCGTGCCGCGCCATCCGGCCAGCGAGTTCACTAACAAAATCGTGTTTATCGGAGCCAGCGCGGCGGGCAGCTACGAAGTGCGGCCGACCGCCGTCTCGGAAACTGCGCCCGGATTTTTCATCGTCGCTACGGCGATCGATAACTTGTTGCATAACGACGCGATGCGGCGCGAGCCCCGCGCTCTCACCGTTTTTCTGCTGGTTTTGCTGGCGGCAATTCCGGCTTACTTCGTGGTCGTCTCGCGCTCGATTCTGCGACCCATGCTGATCGGCATGGCGACCATGCTGGTGTATGCCGCCATCTGCTTCTTCGCGTACCGCCATTCCTTGTGGCTCACCATGGCGTCTCCGCTGCTGGTCACGTTGTTCTCGTTCGGCAGCAACACGGTGTACAAGTACCTGACGGTCGACCGCGAACTGTCCCGCACGCGTGGAACACTCGAGCGTTACGTTTCGCCGCAATTGGTGCGCTACGTAATGGACAACCTCGACACCTTTCGCTTCGACGGCGAGAAACGCAAGTTGACGATTTTCTTTTCAGACGTGCGCGGATTTACCACGCTGACCGAAAAGTCGGATCCCGTCGTGCTGCTCAAGCAGCTCAACGAATATCTCGAAGCCATGACCGACATCGTATTCCGTTACGACGGGATCGTCGATAAGTTCATCGGTGACGGACTGATGGCGCATTGGGGCGCGTTCACGCCGGATCGTCCCAACGCGATGCTGGCTGCGCGCGCGTCGCTCGACATGATGGCGAAACTCCACGAACTGAACCTGGGCTGGGAAGCGGCGGGCTTACCGACGCTCGATATCGGGATCGGCTTGAATACGGGCGAAGTGATTTTTGGCAACGTCGGAACGGGAAAGAAGGTCGACTTCACGGCCATTGGCGACGGCGTAAACCTGGCCGCGCGCCTGGAAAGCGCGAACAAGGAATATCACACCCACATCATCGTCAGCCAGTCGACGCGTAATGAACTTGGCGATGCGGCGGAGGTGACGCCGCTCGGCTCGATCACCGTGAAGGGTAAGACCGTGGGCGTCGAGATCTTCGAGCTAACCGGACTGAAGGCCGAATAACCGTGGGAGGGTGCCCTCGCCCGCAACTTACCCCGGCGGCCGCAGCCGAAACCGCAGGAAAATGTTTCCACCCACGGGGTGCTCGCCGTAGAACGGCTTGATCGCTCCGGGCAGGGAATATGCGGTGAAATTCACGCCAATGCCGGTCTGCACATTCTTGGACAACCCGCGGAACCAGTTCACATCGCGCGTGTATCCGAAGGTGTAAGCCCCGATCCGAAAAGTGCTCCCAGTGGTGTGCTCCAGGTGCTCCTCCAACTCGTGATCGTTCGCGAAGAGTTCATCTTTGTCCACCAGCTCGAACCGACCAGTGATGAAGTTGTCGCGCCGGATCGGCAGCACCGTTTCCGCCAAATACGAATTCAGGTTGCGGCGGGTCCCCGTGTTGTGAACGCGGCCCCAGATCAGACTGGACGACCAGCTTCCACCGGGCATCGGTCGTGAGTATTGCAGGGAAGCGGTGGTGCGCACCTGATCGCCCGATTCTAATTCCTCCGGATGCTTGATGCGGCCGACGGAAAACTGCGCCGCCCAGCGCTTCGTCGGAAAATACCATAGCCGGCCCGCCCACGAATCCATCGGCCCGCCGTCGAATCTCCAGCGATTTTCTCCCGGCTCGCGGCCGTGGAATCCGCTCGCTTCCAACTTGAATTTCTTGTGCGCGATTCCGACTGTGGCCACCTCGTAATTAATGTGCGTGGAATCCTGCAGGTGGTGCGCCAGCGTGGCCTGCGGAAGCTCCATGGCGGAAGCTCGATGCGGAAACGCGACCGGACCCAGCGCTGGATCGCCGATGGGTGCGAAGTAAGCCTCGAGCCTGGTGCTTTCCGACAATTCATACGCGTAATGGAATCCCAAGCCCATCACGAAATTGTGCGGATGCTGCGCATCCACGATCGGCCGACCGTAGGCGACCTCGCCCGTCTGGAACAGCAGCGGATAGCGACGTTGGGTAATGGTCGCGGGATCGAGACTCAGCATGAGGTCGGCTTGAAACGCGCCGCGCTTTCCGACACGATGCTCCGCCGTGGCCATCACCCAGTTGGCCGA
This sequence comes from Bryobacteraceae bacterium, assembly GCA_036006545.1. Classification (GTDB taxonomy): domain Bacteria; phylum Acidobacteriota; class Terriglobia; order Bryobacterales; family Bryobacteraceae; genus Palsa-187. The sequence goes on along the minus strand of DASYPO010000159.1, from coordinate 6,720 downwards.
ATAGAACTTGTCGCCGCCGCGCGGACCGGATTGCTGAGTGGCTCCGACGAACGCGGTGGCCATGAACATCGTGTTCCACTTCCCAAAATGCGTCATGGACATCGGCATGGGCCACGCCTCCGGGTTGATCGACGTCCCCGATGCGAGGTTCATTAACGCCATCGACGCGGCGTTCATGTCGACCATGTTCATCCCCGCTGTATGCGTATGCGCCTGCGCTTGATCGCGCATCATCGCGGCGTGGTCGTGCGGTGGTGAAGTGGCCGGCGGTTCCTGCGCGCCCGCGGCGAGCAGCGCCGCTACAACGGCTTGCGCTCCGAAATACATAAACGTCTCCTTTTACAGTCGTATTTGCGCACTACGATTGGGGAAAAGGAGACAGATCAGATTCGAAGGACAGCGGAGGATCGCCCGGGTGGGGAGGGAGCTTGCGCAGCTGCGTCGCTCATGCGGGAAACGAGCCGAAACTCAGCGGGTTCGAATGCAGAGGAGACGGTCGCGGCAGGTGCGGTGTGCGCGAAGGTCGTCGTCGCCGCCGATTCGGAACTCGCCATCAGTACTTGCTGCGAGCACGGAGCGGGAATGTGTTTAGTCCTATCGTCTTTCTGCTTGTGACAGGGCGGCCGTTTCGACTCAGCCGCGGCCTTCGGCGAGCCGCAGGATGCAGCCGCGCAGGCAGCCAGGCACTGGACCCGTCCAAGTGCCAATGCGAGCGTCAATACGACGATGATTCTTCCGCGATTCATCCGCTTGCTTACTTTTGACGGTAGCACTTCGCCAATGTTAGGAAGGCCCGAACGGTTACAGCCGAATCGTTCCGTCAACTTTTCCCAAGGCGCGATCGAAGGTGCCTAGCGGTCGGTGCCCCGCCCTCCGAGCTGTTTCCAGGATCACGCAATGGTTGAATCCGAGAGCTGGACGCGCACGAAATAACTCCAATGCTGCGGCCATGGCTTCCGCATCTTGGATCACAAGATTCCGGTGACCCAGCAGCGTTTCAATCGTCGCGACTAGTTCGGGGGGCGCCAGTTTGTAAACCCGTCGCAGCACCCATGCCGCCTCGGCCAGCACAACACTTGAGATCCAGGCTGTGGGTTCGATGAAACGGTCGGCGGCGGCGGTCTGGGGGCTGTCGTCGCGGGCAATGATGCGGACCAGGACGTTAGTGTCAACGGCGCGCATGTTTTTCCTCGATGTACTGGCCAATCCCTTCTTTCAGTTCCGCCAGAGTTCGCTTCTTCGGGGGCCCTTTCGGAAACGCCGCTCGATGAACGTCGTCAGAGGAATATTTTCCAGCGCGCCGCACCAGAATTCTGCCGCGTTCCTCGTACCATTCCAAAATCGACCCCGGACCGATACCGAGCTTTTTTCGAACATCGGCGGGAACCGAGATCTGTCCCTGCGCCGTGACCTTCGATTGTGCGAGTGCCATGCCTCACATTACCACGGTAATGCAACATCAACCGCGCTCCCGCCGCCGGTGTCCCGCAGGCCAGTTGGTTATACTGACGCATTCATGTTCAGCTCCCGTTTCGCTTCGCTGTTCCTGGTCGGTTGCGGCTCCCTGGTCCTGGCGCAAACTCCGCAAATTGCTCCGGGCGGAGTCGTAAATATTGCGAGCTTTCAGACGGCACTCGCGCCCGGATCTCAGGCTGCGGTCTTCGGCTCCAACCTGGGACCCAACGGCGTGGCCGCGCGGCCCACCGATCCTTCGATTACTGTCGGCGGCCGTCCGGCGTATGTCTATTTCGCGTCCGGCGCACAAGTTAATTTCCAGGTCCCAGTCGAGCTGGCTCCCGGCCCCACTACATTGGTTCTAACTTACCAGTCCCGCAGCTCTGCGCCTTACGCGCTTACACTGCTGCCCTACGCGCCCTCGATCCTGACGATAAACGGGTCCGGGACCGGTGCGGGCGCTTTTCAACATGCCAATGGAACCCTGGTCGGCCAGGCTCCCGCGCAGCCTGGCGAAACTATCGTATGTTCCCTTACCGGTCTAGGTGCGACTAACCCACCCGTGAGCACCGGCCAGATCACCCCCGGGAGTCCGTTATCCATAACCGTAGTCATCCCCACCGTAACTGTGGGTGGCAAGAACGCGCAGGTACAGTTCGCAGGTCTTGCGCCAGGATCGGTCGGGGCCTACCAGCTGAACTTCACGGTGCCGGGTGATCTTGCACCCGGACTCTATAACGTCGTGATCAGTTCAGGCGGTGTGCCCTCCGCTCCGGTGCTGCTGCCGGTAGCGATCACCGGTGTGATTCTCGATCGCACCGGTATCACCTTTGACGCGACGGCCGGCGGACCCGCGCCACCAGTTGCACAGGTGGCTGCGTTCGTCAGCGTGCCCAGACAGACCGCTTTTGTCACGGCTACAGCTACCACTACAACCGGTGGAAATTGGCTGACTGCAACCCTGGCCAACGGGTCGACCTTTCTGTCATCCTTCTTCAACATCTCGGTGAATCCCGCCGCGCTCGCGCCCGGTGTGTATTACGGGCAGGTAAAATTCTCGACGCCGGATGCCGCCAACTCGCCGCAGTCCGCGACCATCGTGCTGCGGGTTGCGGCACCTGCCTCGCCGCCGGTTCCGGTAGTTGATCCCACCGGTGTCATTTTTCTGGATGTCGCCGGATCCACCAAGGTCAGTTCGCAGACTGTCACGCTGACCAACGTAGGTACGCAAGCCGTAAACTTCACGGCAGCGACCACATCCACCACCGCGCCGAATCCGTTCAGCGTGCCGAGTACGACCGGAACTCTTGCCCCCGGTCAGCCGCTGCGCTTCACCGTGCAGGCCAACACAACCGTGCCCACAGCCGGCGGCATCGGAGCCGGAAGTTATCGCGGCACGCTTACTTTCACCTTCCCGCAGGGGACGCGATCGGTGGATCTCTTGTTCGTCGCCACTCCGGCGGGAACATCCATTATCCCAACCGGCATGGCGCCGTCCATCAAAGTCTGGGAAACGGCGCGGCAGGCAGGCACCTGCAAGCCCGTTAAATTGTCGCCGGTGTTTCGCGCGTTGGGAACGGGCTTCACCGCACCCGTGGGCTGGCCTGCGATCGTCGAAATAAATGTGATTGACGACTGCGGGACCCCCATGGCCACCGGCTCTGTCGTCGCGTCTTTCTCCAACGGCGACGCACCCCTTTCGCTGGTCGGCGATGGCGCTGGAAAATGGTCGGCGACCTGGACGCCGATCAATTCCACAAACCGCGCGACCACGGTGACTGCGCTTGCGAGCCAGCCCGACGTCAACATCTCCGGTCAGGCGACCATCTCCGGCACCGTGGCGGATAATCCTAACGTGCCGGTGATCTCGCCGGGCGGAGTGGTGGACGCCGCCAGCTTTAACGCCGCATCGACGCCATCGCCGGGTCAGATTGTGAGTGTGTTCGGCGGTCAGTTCGCGAGCGGTTTGACCTCGGCAGCCGCTCTACCGCTGCCCATCGACCTTCAAGGTACGGGGCTGGTGATCGGCGGCCGCAGCGTTCCGCTGATCTTGGTGAGTCCCGGCCAGATAAACGCCGTGCTGCCGTATGGGCTGACTACTACATCACCCACTCAAATGGTGGCGATCCGCGGAAACACCATCTCGACCCCGGTTCCTGTTTCCGTCGTCGCCGGCGCACCCGGTGTGTTCGCGACCGACGGCACGGGGCGAGGCCAGGGGCACGTCTATGTCGCAACCGGCGGCGCGGGAACGCTGGCCGATTCGAAGCGGCCGCTCAAGCCCGGAGACGTAATCACGATCTACTGCGGCGGCCTGGGCGAGGTGGACGTGCCCGTCGAAGCCGGCACAGCGACACCCATCGACAAACTGCGCAACTCGAAGAACGCTGTCACGCTCACCATTGGCGGCGTGCGCGCGTCGGTGGCATTTGCAGGACTGACACCGGGCGCGTCGGGTCTTTACCAAGTCAATGCGACCGTTCCCCAAGGCGTGCCATCCGGCGCTGCGGTACCCGTGGTGCTCACGATCGGCGCGGTGTTGAGCCTGCCCGTTACCGTTGCCGTTCAATGATGCTGCAGGTTTCCCCGGAAGGCGGATTCGTTGAAGGCGCGCCCGACCAGTCCCTCATGCTCCGTCCGGAGGACGCGAGCCTCGTGATCGAAGCGTGTTTCTCCGTGGCAGTACGGGCCGCCGTGCTGTATCCGGCGAACCTGACGCCGGAGTTTTTCGACTTAAGTTCCGGCGAGGCCGGCGCGATTCTGCAGAAACTCCGCAATTATCGAATCCGCGTCGCAGTGGTTTGCCCGCCCGGCACGGTTTCGTTCAGCACCCGCTTCGGCGAAATGGCCGAAGAAGAGACGCGCGGGAAACATTTCGGATTCGTAGACTCTCGCGACGCCGCCCGAGAATGGTTGAAGAAAACCTGACCGAGTCTCAGCGCTGCTGCTTGAGCCAATCGAACCAATGCCGGAAATCCACCTTCCGCTGACGATCGTCCGGCGGAAAACACCCTCGCGCCGGATCCGGACCCTCGATTCCCGTCGATTGCGTGAATAAACCATTCCATTGATCACAGGACAGTCGGCAATGCTCGCCGCAGTCGGGCGCCGCTCGCTCCGAAACCCTGCGTACAACTTCCTCCGCCGACCGCAGGATTTGAACCCCCTCCGTGCCGAGTTTCACGAAACGAAACGGTGGATCGGGGGGCAGGGAAGGGTCGTACTCCGATAACCTCGGCGGCTCCGCATCGGGTTCCACCAGCCACGCTTTGCGGCCACTAAAATAACGCAGCAGATTTCGATTGCTGGTGGGATCCATTTCCCGCGCCCACACGATCGGCGAGCCATCGATATCGGCCGAGTTGTAGACCCATTCGTCACCGACGTTATGGTCGAGCCGGTAACGGACCACGACCAGGTGACGGCCGCCTGCGGTCTCCAATTGTTTCCCGATCCGCGCGCGGGGACGGCCATCGTTCGAAGTGTTGCTGCCGCCGACCACCGGCGTCAGGATGCATCCTAGCGCGACAGCCGCGACCGCGATCGGTCCCGCCCAGCGGCGCAGGTGGCGCAAACCTTCGATCACCAAGAGCAGCATCAAGCCGAGCGCCGGCGCCGCGTAGTGTGGCGAATTCCAAACCTCACCCATCAGGCCGATTCCGAAGAACACCGCCAACAGCAGCAGCCAGCGCGTCCGCGGGCGTTGCCACATCCAGGGAATCGCGAGTAAGGGAATCGTCAGCAACGGACCTAGATAGAATCGCCAATAGCTCTTGATTTTGTCGGCCACTCCATGCGGCGGGCGATTGGCACGCGCGTCGTGATAGCAACCCATTTCCCAACCGGTGTAATAATCGTGCAGCACGCGATGTAGATAAGCAGGCTCCGGCCTCGGCGATTGCCACACGAAGTGAGGCGCCAGGGTATGCGTGCTTCGATAAAAGCTGTAGGGGAGCTGCAACGGATTCCCGGTGACGCGCGCGCAGTAGTAACCGAGTGCGGCCGCGGTTGCGGCGATCACCAGCACCAGCGGAACCAGCGTTGTCAGGCGGCGCTCGCGGCGCCACGTGATCCACACCAGCGCTGCCACCAGCGGAGCAGCAAAAATCGCGCCTTCAAACGGCCGACTGTTTGCAAGAATCGCAAGGCCGATCCCCATTACCGCCAAGTTTCGTCGTCGGCTTCCGGTCCCCGGAGCGCTTCTTAGGATGCGACCCAGCGCGCCCAGCACCATTGCGCCTCCGACGGCCGCGACCGCGCCGCCATAGTAGGAATTCATCCAATAGCTGAACACACCGAATCGAGTCGCCGCGAGCACGCCGCCCAGCAGGGCCCAGCTCGGCGAGACCCAGCCCTGCAACATCCAGCACAAGGCTGCGCACATGAGTCCGACGCTGAGCCACACGCCGATCCACGGATTCCCGGTGAGCATCTGCGCCCACGCCATCACGAATCCGGACGCCATCGGAAAAGCGCTTGCGTAAACCGGCCGCACCAGCGTATGCATGCTCTCGAAGTGCATCCACATCGGATGCTCCGGATTCACCAGGCGTCCGTGCGCGAGTGTGTCAGCCACCAGCAAGTGACTGAACTCGTCATGAACACGCGGGCTCGGCACTGGCATCCACGCCAGCAACACGACGCGCAGCAGTAGCGGCAGCAGGCCCACCACCACGATCGCGAGCGTCTTCCGCCGCGCGAATGCCGCCCAACGCTGTTCCAGTCGCCGAAGCATTCTCCTGATTATCCAGTGCCGCCAGATGGAGTCGTCGCCGGACCAGTATGGTACAAAGGTCCAAAGTCGTCTCATGAAAATTCTGAATCTCGGCGCCGGTGGTTTCATCGGCTCCCACCTGACGCAGCGATTGCTGGCCGAAGGCCACACCGTAACGGCGGTAGATTTATGGAGCGACAAGGTGAGCGAGTTGCTCGACCACCCTCGCCTGTCGTTTGTTCAACAGGACATTCGTTCGTCGGATTGGAATCTTGATGCGCTAGTGGCGGACGCCGATCTGGTGATCGACCTGATCGCTCACGCCAATCCCGGCCTGTATATTCGCATTCCCCTCGAAGTTTTTCACCTGAACTTTGAGGAGAACCTGAAGATCGCCGAGGCCTGCGTGCGCCATCGCAAGCGCCTGATCCAGTTCTCGACCTGCGAAGTTTACGGGCGCACCGCCGCCAGTCTGAAGAATGCGCGCGTCGCCGATCCGGAGGATCCGATCCACGCCACCTTTTCCGAGGATCATTCCGAGTTTATTCTGG
>DASYPO010000158.1:0-6069 GCA_036006545.1 Bryobacteraceae bacterium | reverse complement strand
TGGTTGAACGCGGTGCATCGGACCAAGTATTCGAACGGGATTATCGGAGTGGTGGAGGCAATGCTGACGGGTCCGAGAGAAGGCGATCGTTTCGAGAATCGCAAGCGGCGGCTGCGGCTGCCGGACTTCGTGATTTTCGCGCGCGATCACTGGAACTTCAACGTGCGCGGGTTCAATCCGGGCGGAAATCACGGATCGTTTCTGCGCGTTTCGACGCATTCGGTGCTGATGCTGGCGGGCGGAGCGGCGACCGGAGTGCCGCGTGGCGCGCGGGTCGCGACGCCGTATGACAGTCTGAGTTTCGTGCCGACGATTCTGTCGCTGATGGGGATGCCGGATGCGTCGCTGCCGGGGCCGGTGATTGTGGAGGCGGGGAAGTAACACTGGCAGGTGACCCCGTTTGCGGGTTAAGAAAAAGATCACCTGCCCCACAGGAACCCATACAGGCGACAAGATCGCCTGCGTTACGCTTGGCGTATGGATCAGGATCAACTCCGCGCCCTACTAGAACAGGTGCGCGGAGGAGCAGTGAACGTCGACGCGGCGATCGAGCGGCTGCGGCACATGCCTTTCGAGGACTTGGGATTCGCGAAGGTGGATCATCATCGCGCGCTGCGTCACGGCATGCCGGAGGTGGTGTTCGGGCTGGGCAAGACGCCTGACCAGGTGACGGCGATCGTGGCCACATTATTGGCTCAGTCGCCGAATGTGCTGGTGACGCGCGCGGACAAGCCGACGGCGGAGCGTCTGCTGAAGGAGCATCCGTCGGCCGAACATTTTCCGGCGTCGGGCGCGGTGCGTTTTTGGCGCGAACGGACCCGGATCGGCAAGGGCAAGATCGCGGTGGTGTGCGCGGGCACAAGCGACATGCCGGTGGCGGAAGAGGCGCAGGTGACGGCGGAGGTGATGGGCAACGAGGTCGATGCGATTCACGATATCGGCGTCGCGGGGATTCACCGGCTGATGCAGAATCGCGAACGGCTGGCCCAGGCGCGCGTGGTGATCGTGTGCGCAGGGATGGAAGGCGCATTGCCGAGCGTAGTGGGTGGTCTGGTCGCGGCGCCGGTGATCGCGGTGCCGACCAGTGTGGGTTATGGCGCGAGCTTCCACGGGCTCGCGGCTTTGTTGGGGATGTTGAACAGTTGCGCGAGTAATGTGACGGTGGTGAATATCGACAACGGGTTTGGGGCGGGGTATGCGGCGAGTTTGATGAATCGCCTCTAGCGGACAGGGGACAGGGGACACGAGTTACTTCTCGGCGACGTGCCAAACGCCGTTCCAGTCGCCTCAGGAAGGCGACGACAAAGCGGCGAGTCGTAAATCCAGATTTTTTGATCGGCGCCACCGTTGCGGGCTGAAGCCCGCGCCACGTTTAGCGGACGCAAATTCGGATTTGTTCGGCGGCTAAAGCCACCGCTGCGGGCTGAAGCCCGCGCCACGCTACGGAAGCCCGCGCCACGCTACGGAAGCCCGCGCCATGCTATTTTTCGGCGGGGTGCCAAACGCCGTCCCAGTCGCCTGCGGGGGGCGAGGATTGCAATCCGGCGATACGCTTGAGCATTTCCTGGGATGGGCCGTCGGACGGGGCGAGCTCGAGCACGCCGCGAAAGGACGTTTCGGCAGCGCTCCAATTCCGAGTGCGGTAGAACTGCAGGCCTTCTTCGTAGCGATCGCGCACGGCGAGCCGCTCCTTCACCACCTCGCCTCGGATGCCCATCAGCTCATAAGCGGTCGCACGCTCGGACTTGCCTTTCACAGCGATCCAATCGATCTCGCGGACTTCGATCAAATCGCCTGCGAGGCTGCGCGTCTCACCGCTGATCAAGATGCGGGTATCGTAGACGCGATTGACGCTCTCAAGCCGCGACGCGAGATTCACGGTGTCACCGATCACGGTATAGGTGCGCGCTTTGTCGGCGCCGATATTTCCGACGACGACATCGCCGCTGGCGAGACCGACGCGTAGATCGACCACCGGAATATTGCGGCGCATGCCCGTGAGCTCCGGTAGTTCGAGCCGCAGCGTTTCCATCACGCGGATTTGCGCCAGCGCGGAGCGGCAAGCTTGCGCGGCATGATCGCCCGTAGCGCTGAAGGGCGGGCCCCAGAAGGCCATGGCCGCGTCGCCGATGAATTTGTCGAGCACGCCCTGGTAGGCGTGAATTGCGTCGGCCACCAGCTCGAAATGGCGATTGAGCAGGCGCACCAAGCCAGTGGGCGAAAGATTCTCGCCGAGATTGGTGAATCCGACCAGGTCGCAGAAGCTGATGGTCATCACGCGCTTGCCGCCTTCGGGATCGGCCGACGACGGATTGAGAATCACCTTTTCGACAATGCGCGGGTCGATGTACTTCCCGAAGGTTTCTTTCATCCGCTCCTTGGCGCGCAGCTCGCTCACCAGGCGGTTAAAGGAAGTGGTGAGCACGCCGATTTCATCGCTGCTGCGTACCGGTACTTCGATGCTGAGATCGCCTTTTTCGACAGATTGGATGCCGCTCATGAGGGTTTCGACCGGATGCACCATGCGGCGCGTCATCAGCCAGGCCCATAAGAGTCCGAAAACAACCGCAACCAGCGTAGCCGCGGCGGTGATCCAGACGAGGCGGGCTTCGCGATTCTTGGCGTCCAGGCTGGCGTTCTCAGTGAGGCGGCCGATTAACTCCTCCATATCCGTGCGGCGATGTTCGAGAGTGTCCAGCAAGTCGCGATGCAGAGGGCGCAGCTCGTTTTCGACGGCCTTGTTTTTCATATTCCCGGCGTCGAGGATGCGTTCCTGCAAACGGGCCAGCATATCGCTTTCGCGCTTGACCTCCTGGAGCAGGGCGCGCAGCTTCACCATTTCCGCGGCATCCGGTGTGTCTCGAAGGATCGCGGTCAGGAGCTCGTCGGCGCGGTTGATGGTGGCGGTGACATGCGCATCGTGATCCTGAAACGAGGAGGTGGCGAAGTCCAAGTCGCGTTCATCCGGCGCGGGCTGGTTCATCAGTGCCAGGCGCTGCTCGAAGGCCAGCTGGCGTTTGAAACTGAAAGTGTCCACCTCATCCAGCACGTCGTGGAGTGGAATGTAGTTGTCTGCGATCCGCACCACCACTTGGCCGAGCTTGCGGGTCATCCAGGTTCCGAACGCGGTAAGCGCGACGGTCAGCGCCAGCAGGGTCACTGCGAGCGTGAAGATCTTGGTCGCAATGCGGTAGCGCATCGCCATATCAGTAGAGTGATGTGCGGGCCGCGATCATTTCTCGGCGAGGTGCCAGACGCCATCCCATTCGCGCGTCGGCGGCGCGGCTTGCAGCTGAGCGAGGCGGGTGAGCATGACTTGCGCGGGTCCGTCGATGGGTTGGATTTCGAGCACTCCGCGGAAGGACACTTCGGCCGCTTTCCAATCGAACGTGCGATAGGCGGCCAGGCCTTCTTCGTAGCGATCGCGCGCCACCAGGCGTTCCTTAAGGATCTCGCCGGCGGGGCCCAGCAACTCGAAGGCGGTAGCGGGCTCGGTTTTGCCTTTGACGGCGATCCAATCGATCTCGCGCACTTCGATCGCGTCGGCCGCGAGCCGGCGCGTTTCTGCATTGATCAGAATGCGGGTGCCGTAAACGCGATTCACACTTTCGAGCCGCGAGGCGAGGTTTACGGTGTCGCCGATCACGGTATAAGTGCGGGCCTGATCGGCACCGATGTTGCCCACCACGACATCGCCGCTGGCGACGCCGATGCGCAGGTCCATGACGGGAATATTTTTGCGAAGTCCGGTCAATTCGGGCAGTTCGAGACGCAGTGTTTCCATCACGCGGAGCTGCGCGAGGGCGGCACGGCAAGCCTGCGTGGCGTGATCTCCCGAAGTGCTAAAGGGCGGGCCCCAGAAGGCCATGACGGCGTCGCCGATGAATTTGTCGAGCACGCCCTGGTAGGCATGAATCGCGTCGGCGACCAGCGCGAAGTGGCGATTCAGGAGGCGGACCAGTCCGGTGGGCGTGAGGTCTTCGCTCATGCCAGTGAAGCCCACCAAGTCGCAGAAACTGACCGTCATCACGCGCTTGCCGCCTTCGGTCTCGGCGATTCCGGGATTGAGAATCACTTTCTCGACGATGCGCGGATCGATGTACTTTCCGAAAGTTTCCTTGAGCTTCTCCTTGGAACGTAATTCCTCGACCAGTTTGTTGAAGGAGCCGGTGAGCACGCCGATTTCGTCGGTGCTGCCGATGGGGATGTTAATGGAGAGGTCGCCCTTTTCGACGGAGCGGACGCCGCTCATGAGGATTTCGACGGGGTGCACCATGCGTCGCGAGGTCAGCCAGGCGAAAACCAGTCCGAACAGCACGGCAAAGGAGGTGGCCAGGATGGTAATCCGCGACAGGGATTGCTCACGCTGGTGCGCCGCCGTGGTAGCCCGCAGGACCAGGCCGCTGATGCGCTTGCCCATGTCGGTGCGGCGGTCTTCGAGGTCTTTCTGAAGAGAGTCGTGGAGCCGCAGAAGCTCGTCGGCAAGGGCGCGGTCTTTGGCTTCGTGATGGTCGAGGATGCGCTGCTGCACGTCCGCCACCAGGATCGAATCCCGGTTAATCTCTTCGACCAAGCCGTGGATGCGGGCGATCTCACCGGCATCCGGACTGTCGGCGGGATTGGATTCGATCAGTTTTCGGGCGCGTTCGATGTCGCCATGCAACTGGTTGTCCTGATCGGTGTATTGGGCGGTCGCAGATTTCAGTTTGTCGCCGGTATCGGTGCGCGCTGCGGTGACTAAGCTTAGCCAATGTTCGAAGGCAATCCGCCGTTTCAGGCCGTGGGTGTCCACATCGCCGAGCACCTGGTCCAGAGGAATGTAGAGGTCGGCGATACGCTGCTGTTCGGCGGTCAGCTTGTGGGTCTGCAGTGTGCCGAAGGCGGAGAGCGCGACGGTGAGGGCTAACAGCGACACCGCGAGAATGAAGATTTTGGTCGCGATGCGGATGCGGACAGCCATTCTATAGATGTATCGGCAAGTTGCCGGGAGATCTATATTTTAGATGGTTGCGGGCGGCTTTGCTTAGGACAAGCGCGAAAAGACCGGGGACGCGGCTAAAGCCACCGCTGCGGGCTGAAGCCCGCGCCACGACGGCAGGTGACAAGATCACCTGCCCCACAGAAAATCACCGGCCCCACATTTGGAACTTAGAACTCGTAGCGCAATGCGAACTGCATCACCCGCGCCGCCGCTGCGGTTGAATACTGGCCGAACGTGCTGGGCGTGGCCAGGCTCAGTGCGGGAGTCGAGAAGTTGACGTTGTTGAAGGCGTTGAATGCCTCCGCGCGCGCTTCCAAACGATGGCCCTCGATGGGCAGCTTGAAATGCTTACTGATCGAGAGGTCGGTATTAATAGACTTGGCGCCGCGCAGGATTCCACGCGTGCCTACTGTTCCCGGGAACTGACCCTGGAAGGACTGGACCGCGTTGGTGTTGGCGAAAAGGCTGGGCGCGCCGGTTTGATCGAATCCAGAACCCGACGCTGGCAGCGACACGCCATCTTTAAGGATGCCGATGGCAGAGAAAAGGTAGTTGGTGGGATAAATGCCGCCGTTGCTCACGTTGAGCGGCGTGCCAGTGCGGAAGTTGAAGAGTGTCGAAATCTGCCATCCACCGATGGCGTAATCGAGCCAAGCCGGGATGCCGCTCAGGAGAGCTTTCTTTTTTCCGAATGGCAGCTCGACCACCGCGTTGGCGGTCACGTTATGACGGATGTCGAAGTCCGACGGTCCGCGAAATCCATCCGGGTTGAAGGAGTCCTGAATCGCCGTCGAAGTAACGACGCCAGCCGATTCGGATCCGGATGCGTTGTCGAGCGAATGCGACCAGGTGTAGTTGAAATCGAATCCCCAGCCGCTGGAAAGACCACGGCGCAGCACGATAATCATGCCGTTATAGGCCGACTTGCCGGCGTTGACCCACGACGTGAGCCCCGCGCTCTGCAACGCGAAAAACGTATTGCAGCCGGTCGATGAAATACACGTGCCATCCGAAAGGCGCTGACGATCCATGTCGTTGAGGCCATCCAGATCGCTACCCGCGTAAGTGTTATAGACGGTGTAATAGTA
>DASYPO010000157.1:0-4916 GCA_036006545.1 Bryobacteraceae bacterium | reverse complement strand
CACGGGGCCGGAGGTCTGCTGAATACCGACGCCAAGCTCACTGGCGATGATCCCGGCCAGTGTCGTCTTACCCAATCCCGGCGGGCCGTAGAGCAGCACGTGATCCATGGCTTCGCCGCGCTGGCGGGCGGCCTCGATGGCAATCGCGAGGTTTTCTTTTACTTTGGATTGACCGGCGAAATCGGCCAGGCGGCTGGGGCGCAGGGCGGCTTCGAATTGCCGTTCTTCTTCGCGTAGCGACGCGGAGACGATGCCCTGTTCCTGCATGAAGCTTCAGTGTACAAGGCAGGGGAACGTCGGCTAAAGCCGACGCTGCGGGCTCAAGCCCGCGCCACAAGCGTTACCGGACGAGTTTGAGCGCGCGGCGGAAAAGACCGTCGAAATCGTTGGACTCGCTGGCGGAGCGCGCTTTCATAGCAGCCGCTTCGGCCGCGGCACGCGTGGCGCCGAAATTCATCAGCGCGGAGATCACGTCTTCTTCGGTGGCGCTGAACGCGGATTTCGCCTCGGCTGGGCGCGACGGCGGACCGGCCAGGTCGAGCTTGTCGCGTAATTCGAGAATCATGCGCTCCGCGGTTTTCTTGCCGACGCCGGGGATACGCACCAGTTGTTCGATGGAACCGGCCCGAATCGCGGCCGCGAGATCTTCCGCTGCGAGGCCGCTTAAAACGGTAATCGCGAGTTTCGGACCGATACCGCTTACAGCGATGAGTTTCTCGAAGACAGTTTTGTCGGCGGGCGCGACGAATCCGAACAGCGCTAATGCGTCCTCGCGCACATGCGTGTAGATGTGCAGCCGCACTTCCGCGCCCAGCTCCGGCAGCGACGAATACGCGGAGACAGGAATAGTCACTTCGTAGCCGACGCCGTGAGCGTCGACTACCACGCGGTTGGGATGTTTTTCGAGAAGCGCGCCGCGCAGGTGAGAGATCACTAGTGAAAGAATACAGGAGCCAGGGGAACAGCGGACAGCGGACAGGGGACAACGGACAGCGGACAGGAGCAAAGTGCGAAGGCGATTTTTTGTAGACGAGGTGAGGAATGGACACGCCGAGATTTCGGGTGAAGACGCCAAGCATCTCACGCGCGTGCTGCGGGTCGAACCAGGACAGCGCTACGAAATCTCCGACAACCGCAACGTGTATCTCGCCGAGATTGAGATCGCGCACAAGGAGCGCGTGTTGTTTCGCACGCTGGAGCCGATCGACGCGCACGTTTCTTCACTCCGCGTGACCCTGTGCGCCGCGCTGATTAAGTTCGACCACTTCGAATGGATGATCGAGAAAGCGACGGAGCTGGGCGTGGCTGAAATTATTCCGGTAGAGACGGTTCGCAGCGAGCGCGGCCTGGAACGCGCGGCGCATAAGCGCGTGGAACGTTGGCGGCGAATTGCGCTGGAGGCGAGCCAGCAATCGCGCCGGGCACGCTTACCGGAAATCGACGAACCAGTCCCGCTGCGCGACGTCCTCGCCCGGGACGCGGCTTGCCGCCTGGCCATGGATGAAGACGCGAGCGCGCCTCCCATCCTGGGGACCATGCCCGCGAGCGAATCGTTTGCGATTCTGATCGGCCCCGAGGGCGGCTGGACCAGCGAAGAGCGCGCGGCGTTCGTGGCTGCTGGCTGGTTGCCTGTGTCCCTTGGTCCGACCATTTTGCGCGCCGAAACGGCGGCCATTGCTGCGCTGGCGGTTGTGAATGCGGCATGGCTCTCGCAGAAGTAACATAAAAGCCATGAGTTCTCTTTCTCGGCGCCAGTTCGCCACAGGCTCGCTCGGATTGACTACGGCGGCGCTCACCGCGCGTGCTTACGATCGCGTTATCGGCGCCAACGACCGCATGCGCATTGGCGTCATCGGCTGCGGCAGCCAGGCGGGCGGACATATGCGCGATCTGGTGAAGATGCGCGAATCGGACAATCTGGAACTCACGGCGGTGTGCGACGTGTTCGACAAGCGCGCGGCCGCGGCGGCGCAGCTCACGGGCGGGAAAATCGTCAAGGATTACCGCCGCCTGTTGGACGACAAGGACATCGACTACGTCCTGATCGCGACGCCGGAGCACTGGCACATGAAGATGACGCTGGACGCGGCGGACGCGCACAAACACATCTATTGCGAGAAGCCCATGACGCGCACCGTCGAGGAATCGAAACGAGTGGTGGCGAAGATCAAGGCCACCAGCGGCATCAAGATGCAGGTGGGCGTGCAGGGCATGTCGGACGATTCCTATGAAGCCGCGAGCCGTTACGTGAAAGAGGGCGTGCTGGGCAAAGTGGTGCTGGCGCAGATCGACTATTCGCGCAATCACGAGGGTGATTTCATGAATTTTCCCATCGACCCGGACGCGCGGCCCGGCCAGAATCTGGATTGGAACGCCTGGCTGGGTTCCGCGCCCAAGCGGGCC
This sequence comes from Bryobacteraceae bacterium, assembly GCA_036006545.1. GTDB lineage: Bacteria > Acidobacteriota > Terriglobia > Bryobacterales > Bryobacteraceae > Palsa-187. The sequence continues at coordinate 2,513 of DASYPO010000157.1, read as the reverse complement.
TTCGATCCGGAACGCTTTTTCCGGTGGCGCAATTACTGGGATTACGCGAGCGGCATCGCCTCGGATCTGTTTGTGCACCGGGTAACGCGCATTATCAAGTCGCTGGACCTGACCTTTCCTGCGTTCGGAACGGGGAGCGGAGGCAAATTTGAGTTCACCCAGAGCAAGAATGAGATTCCGGACACATTGAACATGCTGTTGGACTATCCGGGCGGGCTCACCGTGCAACTGATCTCGTCGATGGCCAACGAGCGACGGGTCGATCACCTCTTGCGCGGCCACCGGGCCACGCTGCAGTTCACCAACACCGGATTCTCGATCCGTCCGGAGCGGCAGTACGCCAACGACCCGAAGTGGAAGGAAACGCCGGAGATTGTGCACCAGAAGTCGGGTGCGGAATCGCTGGGACTGCACCATCGCAATCTGCTTAACGCGATTCGTAAAAACGAAGCCTTGAAATGCGACGTGATGCTGGGCTACTACGGCGTGGTGGCGGTGCAGATGGGGAATCTGTCCTATCGCCGGCGAAAATACATGAAATGGGATGCGGCACGTCAGCGAATCGTTGCCGCCTGACCGCCGAACAAAAAATCGCTCCTTCGACAAAAAAACTCGGCCTGGCAGAAAGAAATCCGAAATGAGCCGGTAACGCGATCCCGACCCGGCGGATCACCCCTTCGGTAAGGCGAGTTTCCCCGAAAGGGGATTCGTTCGGGGGCGGGGCAGCTATACCCCTCATATTGTTCCGCCCCCGATTCGTGTCGGTGGCCCTGTCGACTGCCAGACTCCCTGGAAGCACCTGATAAACTAGCGGTTTGATCCAGCGGCTGGTCGTCGAGAACCTCAAGCACCGTCCGGTGCGGACCCTGCTCAGCGCAATCGCCATCGGCGTTCAGGTCACCATGATCCTGACGTTGGTAGGGGTCAGCCGCGGAGTGCTGGGGGATATCGCCACGCGCGCCCGCGGAACCGGCGCGGATATCCTGATCCGGCCACCCAATAGCACGGTACTGGCGTTCTCGGGAAACATGCCGGAAGGCGTGGTCCGCGTGGTTAGGGAGCAGCCACACGTAGCTCAGGCTACCGGCACGCTGGTGCAATCCATAGGCAATTTCAATTCCATCACGGGCATCCACCTGGACGAATTCAACGCGATCAGCAGCGGTTTTCGCGTGCTCGAAGGCACCTTGTTCCAGGGCCCCAAAGACATTCTGGTAGACGAAATCGAAGCCAAGTCGCGCAAGCTCCACGTGGGCAGCGAGGTGGATGTGGGGACGAAGTGGCGGGTCTGCGGGATCGTCGAGCAGGGGATTCTGTCGCGGATGTTTACGGATATCGCGGTGCTGCAGGATTTCTACTCGGAAAAGGGCAAGGTGTCGATGATTTACGTCAAGCTCGACACGCCGGCCAACATTGCATCCGTCAAGCAGGCCCTGACGGAAAAACTCCCAGACTACAAAATCTATTCGGTGGAGGAGTTTGTCGGGCTCATGTCCGTCGATAGCATCCCGCTGCTGAAGCGCTTCACCAGCGTGGTGATCGGACTGGCGCTGGTGATCGGATTCCTGGTGGTGTTCCAGTCCATGTACACCGCGGTCCTCGAGCGCACGCGCGAGATCGGGATTCTGAAAGCGCTGGGCGCGTCGCCCGGCTATATCCTTAATATTTTGTTGCGGGAAGCGGTTGTGCTGGCGATCGTCGGCGCGGCGGTCGGCATCCTCATGACTTACGGGGCGCGCGCACTGATGCGGGTTTTCGTGCCGACCATGACACAGGCGATCGTGCCCGACTGGTGGCCCTGGGCGGTGCTGATCGCGGTGGTGGGAGCGCTTTTCGGCGCGCTTTATCCGGGATTGAAGGCCGCGCGTCAGGACGCGATCGAAGCGCTGGCCTATGATTGAGATCCGCGACCTGAAGAAGGTGTACCGGGTCGGCGAGATCGACGTGCATGCGTTGCGCGGCGCGAATCTCACGGTCGAGCGCGGGGAATTCATCGCGATCATCGGCCCAAGCGGATCCGGGAAATCGACGCTGTTTCATATTCTGGGCGGGCTGACGCCGCCGACTTCGGGATCGATTCACATCGGCGGGCGCGACCTGCTCGCCATGAGCGAGGCGCAGCGTACCGAGATGCGCAAGACCGTGGTGGGCTTTGTATTTCAGAAATACAACCTGCTGCCGACGCTAACCGCTGCCGACAATATCGAGATCGCGCGGCACATCGCAGGGCGCAATCATGAGGCGCCCGATCCGCAGTTCGAAGAAATCCTGAGGCTGCTGGGCCTGACGGGGCGGCTGGATCACAAGCCACGTGCGCTTTCGGGCGGGGAGCAGCAGCGCGTGGCGATCGCGCGGGCCATCGTGAATCATCCGGCGATTCTGCTGGCCGACGAACCGACCGGGAATCTCGACACCGAAAACTCGAACGCGGTGCTGGGCGTGATGCGGGATTTGAACGATCGATTGGGGCAGACCATCCTGATGATCACGCACAACCCGGAGGCGGCGGCGTT
>DASYPO010000156.1:0-11584 GCA_036006545.1 Bryobacteraceae bacterium | reverse complement strand
GCTACGCGGCCTCCTTTTCCAAGCGGTAATCGGTGATGCAGGGAGAGCGCACTTGCGAGGCCGGACATTCAGGATGCGGGCGCTGCGCTTCGACAATGGGCGCGCCATGGCGCAACGATGACCGCAGCCTGCATTGGGACCTTTGTGATGGCCGAATCCGGACTGCTGGATCATCAGCACGCAACCACAGCCTGGTGGCTGGCGCCGCTGTTTCGGAAGCGGTATCCACAGGTCCTGCTGGACGAATCGAACATGGTTGTGAAATCCGGCAAGTTTGTTACAGCCGGAGCGGCTCTCGGTCACATCGATCTCGCGTTGTGGCTGGTGCGAGGAGTAAGCCCGAAGTTGGCTTCTCTGACGGCGAAATATCTGATCGTCGATTCGAGGCCATCGCAGTCGGTCTATGCATTGACGGATCATTTGGTGCATTCCGATCCTCTCGTTCAGCAGTTTGAAAGCTGGGCACGCTCCCGGCTGAAGCACGGCTTTTCTTTGGACGAGGCCGCCGAGGCCGTCGGTTCGAGCAAGCGAACGCTCGCGCGACGCATGCAGTTGGTGCTTGGGAAGTCGCCGCTGTCTTATTTCCAAAGCTTGCGCGTGGAGCGCGCGGTACATCTTCTGAAGACCAGCAGTGCCAGTGTCGACGAGATCGCGGAGCGAGTTGGATACACGGAAGGCTCGATTCTGCGGGTCTTGCTGCGGCGGCGTCTTGGCCTCGGAATCAAAGAGATCAGGCGGTCCGCCTGATCCAACGCTGACGGCATTTGGCTAAATGACGAAAGTATGATCCCGAGTATTTGGCCCGGCATGATTGCGACGCGGTAAAGTGGAAGCTAGAGTTCCCGATAGATGCACTCCTGGATCAGGCACTTGCTTGTATTCCTGGTCGCTGCGGCGATTTTCAACGCCTCGACCCAGGCCAAGCTGTGCCTCTACGATCCGCCCGGTTCGGCTTCGCTAATCAACGCCAAAATCACCAAGCTGCGTGAGTGCCGTCTCGAGCAACTTTCGCCGGAGGCTCCTGCGGAGGCAGTAGAACCCGGCAAGTTGATGGCGCTGGTGGCCGAAGACACGACGCCGTTCGTCCCGACCCCAATTGAAGTTCCGCGTGTGATTCCGATTCCGCGCGCGCACGATTTCCGCCCCCCACCGTTTACCGCCTAATCCTAGTCTGGTTCGCGATTCCCAAGTCCATAGAACATTTAGGAGGGTTAGTGTTGCGTTCCATATCCGTTGTCATATTTGCGCTGGTGGTGTGTTCCTGTTCCAGCCCGCGGCCGTCGGAAGTGAAGGCGGCGGCGGGGCCACCCGCGGTTGCGGTCGCCAAGGTGACGCGCGAAACGCTCGCGCGCGAGTTGGTCTTGGCTGCGGAGTTTCGCCCTTATCAGGAGGTCGACCTGCATTCGAAAGTCGCAGGCTTCCTGAAACAGATCTCGGTGGATGTGGGCGACCGGGTCCGCGCCGGGCAAGTAATTGCAGTTCTTGAAATACCTGAGATGGCGGATGAAGAGGCTCAGGCCAAGGCCGCCAAGCAACATGCCGAGGCAGAGGTGGAACGCGTCAAGAGCGATCTTGAACGCACCAAATCGGCGCACGAGGCGGCGCATCTTTCCTACCAGCGGCTGGCCGACGTGATGAAGTCGCGGCCGAATCTGATCGCGCGCCAGGAGATCGACGACGCGTTCGCCAAGGATCGTGTGGCCGAAGCTCAAGTAAGTACGGCGCGGGCGGCGATCGCATCGGCTCAACAGCAGATCAGCGTTTCCGAGGCTGCGCTGGCACGAGTACGTACGCTGCATGCGTATACACGCATCACCGTACCCTTCGCCGGCGTGATCAGCAAGCGCTTCGCCGATCCGGGCGCGATGATCCAGGCGGGCACCGCATCCAGCACTCAAACCATGCCGCTAGTGCGGGTAAGCGAAATCGACCGGTTGCGGCTGGTGCTGGCGGTTCCCGAATCGGCGGTGCCGCGCATTCATGTCGGCGCGCCGATCGCGATTCGGGTCGCGGCGCTGCAACGCAACTTTACCGGACGCGTCTCCCGTTTTTCGAGTCGGGAGCAGACCTCGACCCGGACCATGGAAACCGAGGTCGACGTAATGAACACGAAGGGCGACCTGGTCCCTGGCATGTACGCGGATGCGATGGTGACGCTGGAGCGCAAGGAAAATGCTCTGTGCGTGCCGGTGTCAGCGTTGAGTATCTCCGAAGGTAAGGCGTCCGTGCTGCTGGTGGGCCCGGATGGCAAGCTCGAGTCGCGCAACGTCACGCTCGGGATGGAGACCGCCGACCGGCGCGAGATTCTGAGCGGACTCGCTGAAGGCGATCTCATTGTCGCCGGGAAACGCGGAACATTGCGCGCCGGCGATACTGTACGGCCGCGCGAGAGCAAGGAGGGACAAAACTAATGTCCCGCTTCTCGATTCGCAATCCGTACTTCATCGTGGTGGTCTGCCTGATCGTCGCCGTGGTCGGCGTGGTGGGCCTGGTGCGTCTGCCGGTGGACATGTTTCCCGCGATCAACATTCCGGTGGTAGTGGTGGCAACTTTCTACAACGGTATGCCGCCGGAGCAGATCGAAACCTCGATCACCGGGCGCTTCGAGCGCTTCTTCACACTGGCTTCCAACGTGGAGCACATCGAATCGCGATCGCTCCCGGGCGTCAGCCTGATCCGCGTGTATTTCCAGCCGGGCACGAATTCCGATTCCGCGGTGAACCAGATCTCGAACCTAGCAACCGCACAGTTGCGTCGATTGCCCGCGGGAACTTTGCCGCCGGTGGTGCTGAAGTTCGACGCGTCCAGTCTGCCGGTGTGCCTGGTGACGGTGGCCGGCGAAGGTATGAGCGAGGCTTCGTTGCGCGACAACGCGCAGTATGCGGTGCGCAACCAGATCGCGAACGTGCCGGGCGCGAGCGTCCCGCAGCCGTTCGGCGGGCGCTATCGGCAGATCATGGTGTACGTCGATCCGCAGAAGCTGGAGGCGCACCAACTTAGCCCGATGGATGTGGTGCGCGCGGTCAATAACTCGAACCTGATTCTTCCCGCGGGCGACGTGCGGATCGGAGAGCTGGATTACAGTCTCTACACCAACAGCCAGATCGACGAAACGCGCGACATCGATCGCGTACCGCTTAAGACCGATGGGCGCGGCTACGTCACGGTGGCCGACGTCGGTCAGGCAGTGGACGCGCAGCAGATCCAGAACAACATCGTGCGCGTGAACGGACAGAAGGCTGTTTACCTCTCGATTCAGAAACAGGGCGGCGACTCGAACACCATCCAAGTAGTCGACGGCGTCAAGACTGCCGTCGCTGGATTGACCGACGTACCCAAGGAACTAATCGCGCGCGTGGTGTTCGACCAGGCTGCGTTCGTCAAGCAGGCGATCGAAACGCTGCTGCACGAAGGCGCCATCGGCCTGGGACTGACGTGCATCCTGGTGCTGCTGTTTCTTGGAAGTTTCCGCGCCACCGCCGCGGTATGCCTCTCGATTCCACTCTCCGCGCTGGCGACGTTTCTGATCATGTGGCTGGGCGGTAATTCCATCAACACGATGGTGCTGGGCGGACTCGCGCTCGCATTCTCGCGCATCATCGACAACTCGGTGGTCGTGCTGGAAAATATTTACCGGCACCTGGAGCACGGCGTGATCCCGGCCGAAGCCGCCGAACGCGGCGGCCGCGAAGTAACGCTGCCGGTTCTCGCCGCGACGCTTACGACCGTCGTCGTATTCTTCCCGGTGACGTTCCTCTATGGAGTGAGCAAGTTTCTGTTCACGGCGCTCGCCGCGGCCGTCATCATTTCGCTCGCCGCTTCCTACTTCGTGGCGATGACGGTGGTGCCGCTGTATAGCTCGCGCCTGCTTTCGGCGCACACCAGCAGCGGCCGATTTCACGCGACATTCAATCGCGGTTTCGAAAAGCTGTTGACCGGTTACGACTGGCTGATCGCCCGCGCCCTGCGAATTCCGAAAACCGTGCTGGCGACTTCGCTGCTGCTGTTCGTGGCGAGCTTCGCGGTTTATCCGCTGATAGGCCTGGCGTTTTTTCCCCGCACTGACGCCGGAATGTTCATCTTGAATCTGAAGGCACCCTCCGGCACGCGTATCGAGCTGACCGACAAGGCAGTGGACCGCGTGGAGCGACTCATCCGCGAAGTGGTTCCGCAGGATGAGCTGAAGATGTTGGTATCGAACATCGGAACTTCGCCCGGTTTTTCGTCGATCTACACCAGCAATTCGGCGCAGCACACCGCGTTCATCCAGGTCGCGCTGGCCGACGAACACAAAGTGGGCAGCTACGACTACATGCGCCGCATCGCAGAGCGCATGGCCAACGAGATGCCCGAGATCTCCGCGTATTCGCAATCCGGTGGATTGGTGGACGCAGTGCTCAATCAGGGATTGCCGGCGCCAATCGACGTGCAGGTGAGCGGCACCAACATGAATGCTGCGTACGCCATCGCGGCGCGAATCGGCGGCGAGTTGCGCAAGGAACCTGGCGTTGAGGACGTGTATATCCCACAGGATCTGGACTATCCGGCGCTGAAGGTGGATATCGATCGCACACGCGCCGCGCGGCTGGGTCTGGATCAGAAAGAAATCGTCAGCAACGTGATCACCGCGCTGACTTCGAACCAGATGATCGCGCCCAGCTACTGGGTCGACCCGCGCACCGGCAACGATTACATGCTGACGGTGCAGTATCCGGAGAACACCGTGAAATCGATGGTGGATTTGCGCAGCATTCCTTTGCGTTCGGCGGGTCAAACGATGCCGACACAGCTCGACGCAGTGACCAGCATCCGCCGCATCGAAGCCCCCACCGAAGTGGATCACTACCAGTTGCGCCGCACTATCGACGTTTACGTGCGCCCCAATGGAGAGGATCTGAGTCGCGTCGCCGCGGCGGTAAATCGCATCGTCGCAGAACAGAAACTGCCCGAGGGCATTCGCGTCGACCTGCGCGGCATGGTCCAGGGCATGCGCGCTTCTTTCACCAGTTTCGGCTACGGGCTATTGCTCTCGCTAGTCTTGCTGTTCCTGATTTTGGTCGCGCAGTTCAAATCTTTCAAGGATCCGCTGCTCATCCTGCTCGCGATTCCGCCGGGACTCGCCGGTGTGATCCTCACGCTGTGGCTGACGGGCACGACGCTCAACGTTCAATCGCTGCTCGGCGTGATCATGATGGCGGGCATCGTCGTTTCGAACAGCATTCTGATCGTGGACTTCACACACAATTTGCGCGAACAGGGCGTACATGTGAAAGACGCCGTCGCGCAGGCGTGCCGCATTCGTCTGCGGCCGGTGCTGATGACATCAATGGCGACCTTGTTCGGACTGCTGCCCATGGCGCTGAAGCTCGGCACTGGCAGCGAAGCGTACGCACCGTTGGCGCGCGCGATTATCGGCGGCTTGAGCGTGTCGTTAGTCGCGACGGTCTTCATCGTTCCGGCGGCCTACCTGTTGATGTACCGCGGCGCGGTGCGTAATGAGGAAGGTGTGGCATGAAGTTCGCCTGGCTGGTTCTGGCGGCAAGCGCGTGCTTCGCGCAGGAATCGCTCACGCTCGCGGATGCCGAAGCGTTGGCGGTTAAGCAACACCCGCAGATCGCGAATGCGCGTCTCATCACACAAGCGTCCGGGCAAGTAACCAAGGAGGTCCGGTCTAATCTGTATCCGACGCTGACCGGCAATGCTACCGCCGTGGGCACCCTCGACGGCAGCCGTCTGGCAGCTGGGTTTCTCAACGCGGGAAACCTGATCGACCGTTTCGCGACCGGCGTGCAGGTGCAGCAACTGATCACCGATTTCGGACGGACCAATCGATTGGTTGAATCCAGCCGACTACGGGAGCAGTCGCAATCAGCGACGGAAACGTTCGTGCGCGCACAAGTGCTGTTGGGCGTGGATCGCGCTTACTTCCGGACGCTTCGCGCACAAGCGGTCTTGAAAGTCGCGATCGCAACCGTCGCCTCGCGGCAGCTACTAACCGACCAGGTAAGTGAGCTAGCGCGAAGCAATTTGAAATCGCAACTCGACGTGAGCTTCGCCAGTGTGAACTTGAGTGAGGCGAAGCTGCTGGTCGCGACCGCGCAAAACGAGGTGGACGAAGCCTTCGCCGATCTTTCGAGCGCGCTGGGTTACGCGCAGCCTCGCAAATTCGTGTTGAGCGAAGCGGCAGTCGCCGATACGCCGGAAGTAGATCCTTCCATCTTGGTGACCGAGGCGCTCTCGAAGCGGCCCGATCTACTGAGTACCCGGCTAGAACGCGATTCGGCCATGAAGTTCGCTGACGCCGAGCGCGCGCTTTCCCGCCCGACCATCAGCGCGCTAGGTGTGGCAGGCGTGATTCCAGGACACGACGACCGCTTGCAAGGCAACTATGGCGCGGCCGGGGTCAACGTCAGCGTGCCGATTTTCAACGGCGGCTTATTTTCCGCCCGTCGAAGCGAAGCCGAATTTCGCGCCCAAGCAGCGAATGAGCGCGTACGCGACGCCGAGTATCGCGTGGGCCGCGATGTCAATGTCGCATGGCTCGGATCGAGTACCGCATACCAGCGAATCGCCCTGACCGGGCAGCTTCTCGACCAGGCCAAACTCGCGCTCGAACTAGCGCAGGCGCGCTACGATCTCGGACTCAGTTCGATCGTCGAACTGAGTCAGGCACAGCTTAACGAAACCGGCGCGGAGATCCAGACCCTTACCTCGCGCTACGAGTTTCAGATTCAAAGTGCAGTGCTGAAGTACCAGGTGGGCCGGATGCAGTAGCTTCCGACTGCGCCTTACCTTAAGCCAGGCGCAGCTTAATGAGTCAAGTCGCGCCATTTTTATGTCATCGTCGGGCGACGGTGAAGAATGCGATCGACGGGTTGAAGAGGGCGCGATAGTTTCAGCCTAACGACGGCGTGCATAACTCTCCGACTGTTCGTTGGTCTTGACTTCGCATTGGGATCGTGTGACAGTGGATCCTATCCCCCCGAGACAAGCCAGTGTAAGGAGTCCATTTGTGGCTCTTCTAGCGGAAGCTCTGTCTCCAACCGAAACTGCTTGCGGCGCACGCACTCCATGGGTCGCTCTCACGGTCCGTCCGCGCCTGGAGCGGCCCGTACAACAACGTTTAACCAGCGCGGGAATGGAAACTTTCGTTCCGTGGCACGGAGTGCGTCGTCGTTGGTCTGACCGTGTCAAGGTTGTCGAAGAAAATCTATTTCCCGGCTACGTTTTCTGCCGTTCCAAGTTTTCCGATCGACGCCTGGTAATGGGACAGCCGGGCGTGGCGTCGGTAGTCAGCTTCAACCACACGCCGGCCACAATTCCCGACATGCAGATCGACGCATTACGCCTCGTGATTCAGTCTGGCCTCAGCCTTGGGCCATGGCCGTTCTTGAAAGTCGGCCAGAAAGTGAGAATCGAGCGCGGTGTTCTGGCGGGCCTGGAAGGCGTCTTGGCCCGCAATGTCGCCGCGTGGAATCTCGTCGTGAGCGTGGATGCTTTGCAGCGCTCGATTGCGGTCGAAGTCGAACGCGACATGGTCCGTCCCATCTAGCAAATTCAAACCGCAGCGGTCCCATGAAGACTCACCGTCCGCGCGAGCGGAATCTTGTCTTCCGCCTCTCGCAGGAAGAATACGACAGCATTTTGGCTGCTCAAACGCAGAGTGGCAAGCGCAGCCTCTCCGAATACATCCGGGTCGCGGTGATGGGAGCGATCGCGACGGGTCTTGACGAAGGGGCCACCGCGGCGCGTGTTCACGCGCTCGAACTACGAGTACGGCACTTGGAAACAGCAGTACTCAATCTGGAGGACGCGGCCAAACCCCGCATTTGAATCAATGTTGCACACAGCAGTTTTGTTGGCGCTCGTGCTGAAGGCCGGGTTGCTGGCCCAAACACGCCCCCCCTCAATGGAAGAAGTGGGTCGAGCAAATCTTCCGTCGCAAAAGCTGGGGGCCGACGACCTAGTGGCGGTCTCGGTTTACGATGCGCCGGAACTGACGCGGACGGTTCGCGTAGAGCCCGACGGAACGATTCGTCTGCCCATGCTCAAGCGCGGCGTAGTCGCTGGCGGAAGTCTGCCCGGACAGCTTGAATCCGCTATTGCCGATGCGCTCAAGAACGAACAGATTCTCATCGAGCCGATCGTAAAGGTGACGGTCGTCGAGTATCACAGCCGTCCCATCGCGGTGATGGGAGCCGTCCATAAGCCCGTGACGTTCCAAGCCGTGGGCTACGTCACATTGCTGGACGCTCTGGCACGCGCCGAAGGGCTGACCAACGACGCTGGAATCGAAATCCTGCTGACCCGAAATGGAGAACTGCAACGCGTTCCCGTGAAGCGGCTGCTCAAGGATGCCGATCCGGCGGTGAATTTTGTGCTGCACGGTGGCGAAGAGATTCGCGTACCGGAAGCCGGCAAGATTTTCGTAGTGGGAAACGTTAAGAAGCCTGGCTCGTTTGCGGTGCGTGATCCCGCGGATAACTCCGTACTGAAAGCCGTGGCGCTTTCCGAAGGCCTGACGCAGTACGCCGCGAAGATTGCGTACGTGTATCGTCGCGACGCCAACGGGGTGAAGCAGGAAATTCCCATCGAGCTCGACAAACTTCTGGAGCGCAAGGCGCCCGATCTTCCTCTCGAAGCAGACGACCTTTTATATATTCCCGACAACAAGGGCCGGCGCAATGCAATGACCGCGATCGATCGAATCACCAGTTTCGGCGCGTCCACCGCATCCGGCCTGCTCATCTGGCGGCGTTAATGAAGAAGTTAGACAACAACCTCCCGGCGGTGGCGGACACGTATCGCGTTTCAGCGCCGCCTATGATTCTGGACGCTGGCTACGAAGCCCAACCCGCGCACGTACCGCTCTCGCACTATCTGTGGATCCTGCGGCGGCACGCGTGGAAGATTTCTGCCTTCGTCGCGGCCTGCGTGATGGCGACCTTCGTAATCTCCTCGCGGCTCACTCCGATTTACGAATCGACCGCGACTGTCGATATCGATCGCCAAATGCCCACCGGCGTGCTCGGGCAGGAGGCGATGCAAAACGCGACCAACGACGCGGATCAATTCCTGGCGACGCAAGTGAAGCTGATCCAGTCGGATTCGGTGCTGCGTCCAGTGGTCGACAAGTACCGGCTTCGCGAAGTTGAAAAAGACGCGCTCGAAGAAGCGGTGGACCAATCCGCAACAAGTCTCGAGGCGCCGGTTATTCTGAAGAACCTCAAGGTCACGCGGCCGCCCAACACATACATCCTGCTGATCAGCTACCGCTCGCCCAATCGTCAGCTGGCGGCCGACGTCGCCAACGCAATCGCCAATTCATACCTGATGCATACGTATCGCATCCGCTATAAAGCGTCGGCTGGACTGGGCGAATTCATGGAACGCCAGCTCGAAGAACTGAAAGCCAAAATGGAGAAGTCCAGCGGCGCGCTGATGCAGTTCGAGCGCGAGCTGAACGTCATTAGTCCGGAGGAAAAGACCAATATTCTTTCCGCGCGCCTGCTGCAGTTGAACGAAGAATTCACCAAAGCCCAGGCCGATCGCGTGAAGAAAGAGTCAGCCTACAACTCGGTGAGGTCCGGCACGCTCGAGTCCGCGCAGGTATCGACGCAGGGCGATGCCCTGAAGAAAATCACGGAGAATCTGAACGACGCGCAGGAGAAGTTCTCGGCTGCCAAGGGCACGTTCGGCATCAATCACCCCGAGTACAAGAAAGCGCTGACGCGCGTCGAGGAATATCAAGGGCAGCTCGCGCGCACCCAGGCGAATATCGGGCAGCGGGTTGAAGTGGAATATCGCGAAGCGGTGAATCGCGAAGCGATGCTCGAAACCGCGGTGAAAGATACCAAGGGCGAGTTCGACAAACTGCAGGCGCGCTCCTTCGAATACCAGACGCTCAAGCGTGAAGCCGAGGGCGACAAAAAGTTGCACGAAGAACTGGTTCGTAAAATCAAAGAAGCAGGCATCAACGCGAATTTCCAGAACACTTCGATCCGCGTCGCCGATCCGGCGCGTCCCGGTCTGCGGCCCGTGTTCCCGCGCGTGCTGTTGAACGTCGTGCTGGCATTTCTCTTCGCGATCTTCCTGGGCGTCGGTGCGGCAGTGCTGACTGACGTGCTCGACAACACCGTTCGCGACCCGGATCAGGTGGCGCGACTAATGAACGCCGACGTGATCGGATCGCTACCCGCGGTGAAGGACTGGCGCCGCAAGCTGAGCCCGCTGCATCACACTGGTGCGCTGAATGGTCACGTAAACGGCAATGGAAACGGCCACTCCAATGGCCACGGTCACGGAAAAGCTGTCGTGAATGGAAACGGAAAGGGCGCGCTGACCGCGCTGATGCGTGGCTCGGCGAATGGCGATCAGGCGCTGTCGAATTACGAGGAAGCCATTCGCACACTGCGAAATTCGATCCTGCTCACTGATTTCGATCGTCGCCTGAAGAGCGTGCTGCTCACCAGCGGGTCGCCATCGGAGGGCAAGTCGACTGTGGCCGCGCATCTGGCTGCGACGCACGCCGGTCAGCACAAGCGCACGTTGTTGATCGACGGCGATCTGCGGCGTCCCAGCGTCCATCGCCTTTTTCAGGTGCCTAATACCGTCGGATTGTCGAACGTGCTGCTAAAGCAGGTGCCGTGGCTGGACGCGGTGGTGATCCTGGACGAGCCGAAGGGACTCGACATTCTGCCGGCCGGGCCATCCACGCGGCGCGCCAGCGATTTGATGGGCGCGGGCATGGCCGAGCTGATCGAAGAGGCGACGCGCGAGTACGACCTGGTGGTGGTGGACGCGCCGCCGCTACTGGGGTTCGCCGAACCGCTGCAGCTCGCGACGGCGGTGGATGGAGTGATTGTGGTCGCGCGCGCGGGGGATACTAGCCGGAAAGCGCTGGGGTCGGTGATTGCGACGCTTGCGCGGCTGCGGGCGAATCTAGTGGGCGTGGTGTTAAATGAGGTCCACCGTGAAGTGAGTGCCGGGTATTATTACTATTACGGACATTACAGCAAATATTACTCGCAACGGGAGACGACGTAGCCGCGATGGCCGCTGTTCGCACAAAGTGGCATCCGGGACTTCGATCGTTGGGATTTCCGGCTATTGAAGCGATTCGTCGCTTGCGCTTCAGCGTTCAAGTCACTTCCGGGAAGTACGTATGCGCCCCGCACACGATCAAGATGCGGGTCCTCAAGTCGTATTTCCCTCGCGCGATCAGGCCCATCTTCGTGGAGACCGGGACCTTCTTGGGTGACACGGTAGCCGCAGTCAAGTCTCTTTGCGAACGGGTCGTTTCGATTGAGATACAGCCTGAGTTGCACCGACTTGCATCGCGCCGCTTCCTGAACGACGACAACGTCGAGCTAATTTGTGGGGACTGTGTTCACGAGTTGCCTCCGGTTTTACGAACAATCCAGCGGCCTGCCGTGTTCTGGCTTGACGGGCACTACAGCGGCGGCGCAACCGGACGCGGCACGCAAGCCGATCCGATTATTACATCGCTCCGTCAGATCGGAATACACTCCGTCCGTAGTCATACGCTGCTAATAGATGACGCGCGATGCTTTGCTTCGCAGGA
>DASYPO010000155.1:0-2549 GCA_036006545.1 Bryobacteraceae bacterium | reverse complement strand
GTCCATTCGGGCGGCTGATACGCTAGAAGTATGGCGTTGTCGCAGTCCATTTTTGCAGAGCGATTCGGTGTGTCGGAGCGCGACCTGGAGCGCTACCTGAGCGAAGCGCTCTCGGCCGGCGGCGATTACGCGGACCTGTACTTCGAATACCTGGCGACAACCTCACTCGGAATCGACGAAGGCATTCTCAAGAGCGCAACCGCCGGAGTCACGCTGGGCGTCGGTATTCGCGTGCTTGCGGGCGAGCGCACCGGCTACGCCTATAGCGACGACCTAAGCGCGGAAAAGATCCTCAAGGCAGCGCGGGTCGCGGCGTGTATCGCACGCGGACCGGCGTCGGTGGTCACGGCAGGATTCACGGAAGCACGCAAACACGACCTGTATCCGATGCTCTCGACGCCGAATGAATCCGCTCTTGCCGAGCGGGTCGAGTTGGTGCGACGCGCGGACGCCGCTGCGCGCGCTTACGATTCGCGCGTGTTCCAGGTAATCGCGAATTATGCCGACAGTCTGCGCCACGTTCTGGTCGCGACGAGCGATGGCCGGTTGAGCACGGATCGGCAACCGATGGCGAGAATCAATGTGACCGCGCTAGCTCGCGAAAGCGGAGGCGCGCCGCAACACGGCAGCTCGGGCGGTGGTGGCCGCGTAACGCTGGATTTCTTTCGCGACGAAAAAACGCCGGAGCATTTCGCACGTGAAGCCGCGCGGCAAGCCATCGTGCAGTTGGGCGCAGGGGAAGCGCCGGCTGGTGAGATGACGGTGGTGCTGGGTCCGGGCTGGCCGGGGATTCTGCTGCATGAAGCAGTGGGACACGGACTTGAAGCTGACTTTAACCGCAAGGGACTTTCGGCGTTCAGCGGCCGCATCGGCCAGCAGGTGGCCAGCCCGTTATGTACGGTGATCGACGACGGAACCATCGCCGGCTACGGGGGCGGCAGCCGACGCGGATCGCTCAATGTGGACGACGAGGGAATGCCTACGCAGAAAAACGTGCTCATCGAAAAGGGTGTGCTGCAGGGATATTTGCAGGACCGTTTGTCGAGTCGCTTGACCGGGGCGCAGTCCACTGGTAACGGTCGCCGGCAAAGTTATCAGCAGCACCCCATGCCGCGCATGACCAATACCTACATGCTGGCGGGCGAGAGCGATCCCGAAGATATCGTGCGCTCGGTAGAGAAGGGATTGTATTGCCCGTCCTTCGGCGGCGGCCAAGTGGACATCACCAACGGCAATTTCGTTTTCTCGGCGACGGAATGTTACCTTATCGAGGGCGGTCGCATTACTCGCCCGGTGCGCGGCGCGTCGCTGATCGGCAACGGTCCAGAAGCGCTGAAGTACGTCAGCATGGTGGGCCACGATTTGAAACTGGATGAAGGCATCGGCGTGTGCGGCAAGGAAGGGCAAAGCGTTCCGGTGGGCGTCGGCATCCCCACCGTGAAGATCGACAAGATGACCGTGGGCGGCACCGCGGCATGAGTGCGTTGCAGGATTTGGCGTGCGAGGCAGTGGAGCTCGCGCGGGCCGCAGGGGCAACGGACGCCGAGTGCACCATCGTCGAGGGCGACGAGTTTTCGGCTAGTGTGCGCATGCGCGAAGTCGAGAATCTGACGGAAGCGGGCTCGCGAGGCGCGGGGATCCGCATCCTCTCGGGGCCGCGAGCGGGATCATCTTATACATCGGATCTCACGCGCGAAGGAATCGCGCAGATGGTGCAGGCTGCGCTCGATCTGGCAAAGATCGCGAGTGACGATCCACATGCGGGATTGCCAGAGGTGCAGGATCTGGGAACGCTCGAGGGCGACCTGGCGTTGTACGACCCGGCGATCGCCGAAATGCAGACCGATTGGAAAATCGCACAGGCGCGCGAAGCAGAGGCCGCGGCGCTGGCGTTCGATCCGCGCATCGCCAATTCCGAAGGCGCTTCGTTCGATTCGTACCTGGGTGTGCGGGTTTTCGCCAATTCGCGCGGCTTCGCGCATAGCTATCGGACGTCTAGTTGCTCGCTGAGCGCGAGCCCGGTCGCGAGAGAGAACGGGTCAATGGAGCGCGACTATTGGCACTCGGCCGCGCGCGCTGCTGCAGGTTTGGAAAGTGCGGAAGAAGTCGGCCGCCGAGCGGCGGAGCGAGCAGTCCGACGCTTGAATCCGCGAAAAGTCGCGACACAAAAGGTCCCTGTGGTCTTCGAGCCGCGCACCGCGCGCAGTCTTCTGAGTGAATTGTTCTCCGCGTTTAGCGGGTCGGCGGTGTACCGGCAGGCGTCGTTCCTCGCGGGCAAGGCCGGTGAGCGCGTCGCGTCAGAATTGCTAACGGTAATCGACGATGCGACCATGCCCGGTCTGTTCGGCACGGTTCCGTTTGACGACGAAGGCGTGCGATCGCGACGTACCGTGGTGATCGAGCGCGGCGTGCTGAAAAGCTACCTGCTCAATACGTACAGCGCGCGGAAGCTGGGATTGAAGACTACTGGCAACGCATCGCGCGGAGTCAGCGGGAACGCCGGCGTGGGACCGGGGAATTTCTATATCGACGCAGGCTCGACCGCGTCG
>DASYPO010000154.1:0-7895 GCA_036006545.1 Bryobacteraceae bacterium | reverse complement strand
GTGTGCAGCAGGTCCTCGCGCTTTAGATAAATCTTCGCGCCGCCCAGTTCTTCGCTCAGCCGTTTTGCGAAATACAACGGCGTCGGACGACCTGCGTAATGCGTCAGCAGATCGTGCAGTTCGTCGCGAAACGCGGGATCGACCGACGCTTCCAGATACGCCTGCTCCAGTTCTTCGAGCGGCGCCATCAACACTTCGGGAACGAATCTTCCCCCGTACGGTCCAAAATGTCCCGTGGAATCGGGTTGCGCGGTCAGCATGAAAATGCCTGTCTTGCGGCGGCAACAAACCGCCGCACCTTGTCGTGATCTTTTACACCGGGCGACGATTCGAGCTTTGAGCTGGCGTCCACGCCCCACGCTTCCGCCGCGCGAATCGCCTCGGCGACGTTCGATGCATCCAGTCCGCCGGCGACAATTACGCGCTCTGCGGCGCCGCGCGCCAGCGTCCAATCGAAGGTCTGCCCATTCGCCGCACCGTCCAGTAGCAGCGCTTCCCTGTGGGGCAGGTGGTCTTGCCAGCTGCCATCTTTTCCAATCCTAGCCGCCGTCCACACCCTCACACCCTCCGGTGCCGCCTCACCGTAAATCTGTGCGACGTCAAGCTGACCCGCGCGCATCATCGCTTCGACCGACACCGCCGTTTCATCCACGAACACACCCACCTTCGTCACCGCGATCCCTTCGCCCAACTCCGCCGCGCGCTCTGGCGTAACATACCGCGGGCTGCCTTTGAAGAAAATGAACCCGATTGCCGTGGCACCGGCATCGATCGCCGCCAGCGCATCTTCGCGCCGCGTGATTCCGCAAACTTTGATCACGTGCTTCACGCGCGCAACCCCTCGATCGCCGCCGCCGGATCAGCCGATTTCATCAAGTGCTCGCCCACGAGGAAGGCGTTGAACCCCGCGTCGCTTAGTCGAGCCACATCCGCACGCGAATGAATCCCGCTCTCGGCGACTTTCACTACGCCATTCGGAATCCTGCGAACCAGATTCAATGACGTCGCCAGGTCCACCTCGAACGTATGCAGGTTGCGATTGTTGACGCCAACGATTTCCGCACCCGACCCGAGCGCCGCGTCCAGTTCCGATTCGTCGTGTACTTCTACCAGCGCGGCCATCCGTAACGACCCAGCCAGCTCCCGAAAACGCCGCAGTTCCTGCTCCGAAAGCAGCGCGACGATCAGCAGAATCGCATCCGCCCCGTGCGCAGCCGCTTCGATCACATGAAATTCGTCGATCGTAAAGTCTTTCCGCAGAACGGGAACCGAAACAACCGCCCGCGCGGCTTTCAAGTCGTCAAGCGAACCTTGGAAGAATTCACGATCCGTTAGGACACTAAGCGCCGCCGCGCCGCCGCGTGCGTATGTGCGCGCCAGCGAGGTCGGTTGAAAATCGGAGGTCAGAGAGCCTTTACTCGGCGACGCTTGCTTAATTTCCGCGATGATCGCAGGTTGGTGCGAGATTAATGCTGCTTCGAAATCCCGAAAATCCGTCCGATCCGCAGCCTTTCGCTCCAACTCCGCGCGCAAGGGAAGCGCCTCGGCCAGTTCGCTTCGTTTCCGGCCGACAATTCGAGCGAGGATATCGGGTACCGCGTGCACCATGCAGGGGAAACCATCATGGTAACAATAAGAGTCTCCGCATGCACCGTCCCGACACCCCGCAAGCATTGGCGGAAGCCCTCCGCGCGCTTGCCGACGCACGTCAGCACATTCATCTCGGCGGCAATTTCTCGAAATTGCAATTGTGGCGCGGGCTTGAGGCCGCATCGGCGGAGCAATTGTGGCGCGGGCTTGAGCCCGCAGCGTCGGCTTCAGCCGGCGTCCCCGGTTTTGCTTTTGAAGCCGGCGCCGGCGAAACCGTTTCAACCAGCCGGATGAATCGCCTCATCTCCTACGATCCGCGCGACCTCACGATTTCCGTCGAAGCCGGAATGCCGTTCGCCGAATTGCAGCGCACCCTGGCCGAACGTCGTCAGATGCTGCCGCTCGATCCGCCGTGGCTCGCGCAGTCGACAGTTGGCGGAGTCGTCGCGGCGAATCTCAGCGGCCCGCTTCGCCGCCAGTACGGCACCGCCCGCGACATGATCATCGGCATGACCTTCGCGACCCTTGAAGGCAAACTGATTGCGAGCGGCGGCATGGTGGTTAAAAACGTCGCAGGTCTCGACATGGCGAAACTGATGATCGGCTCGTTCGGGACGCTGGCCGCGATCGCCGTGGTGAATTTCAAAGTTTTTCCGATGCCATCCGAGTGGCGCACGCTCGTGTGGAACTTCGCCGATGTTCGCCAAGCATTCGCCCTGCGCGACCGCATTCTGCAATCGCCGCTGCAGCCTTCCGCGATCGACATTGACAACCTCACCGGCGAGATTCGATTGGCTGTTCGTGTCGGCGGAAGTCCGACCGTACTCGACCGCTGGTCGCGCGAGCACCCCGACGCGAGCATAGTAGAAATGCAAAACGAACCCAATTTCTGGGCGGAGCAGCGCGAGTTTCCAGCGCGCTTTCTCGAACAAAATCAGAACGGTAGCATCGTTCCGCTGCACTGCAAGCTGGCCGACATGCCCGCCGCCGCAGCAAGCCTCAAGGTGCCCTTCATCGCGCGTGCCGGCTCCGGCGTCATCTACACGTTTTTGCAAAACGAACCCAATTTGGAGTTGGGAGGAGGGTTCGAAATGATAACGAACATAAAGCGAATGTTCGATCCCGAGCACTTGCTGAATCGCGGAAGGCTGCATGGCCGTCTCTGACAAACCCGCGCAAGCCGACCTCGACCGCTGCGTCCATTGCGGCTTGTGCCTTAACGCGTGCCCCACCTATCGCGAATTGCACGTCGAAATGGATTCCCCCCGCGGACGTATTTACCAGATGGTCCAGGTGGCTGCCGGCGCGCCGGTCAGCGATTCCTATCGCGAGCACATCGATCTCTGTCTCGCCTGCCGCGCTTGCGAAACTGCGTGCCCCTCAGGCGTGAAGTACGGTCGGCTGGTCGAAGCCGCGCGCGCGGAGATCGAACAGTCGACCACTCGCCCCATCGCGGCGCGATTCCTCCGATCGCTGGTCTTCGATCATCTGCTCCCCAGCCGCACCGCCCTCCGCATCGCCGCGACCGGTCTCGCGATCTACCAGCGCTCCGGCCTGCAGCGCCTCGTCCGCGCGACCGGGCTGATCCCGCGCAAACTGCGCGACGCCGAATCCCTGGCGCCCGCCGTCGAAACACCGTTCTTCTTTCGCAACATCGGCCGCGCTTTTCCCGCGACCGGCGAACGCCGAGCCCGCGTCGCGTTCCTCGCCGGGTGCATCGCCAACGTATCGTTCGCGCGCCTCAACGAAGCCACAGTCCGCGTGCTCCAGGCCAATGGCGTCGAGGTTCACATCCCATCTGGCCAGACCTGTTGCGGAGCGCTGCACGTCCACGCCGGGCTGCGCGATCGCGCGCGTAAGCTGGCTCGTCAGAATATCGACGCCCTGGTCGACAACGGATTCGACGCGATCATCACTAACGCCGGTGGTTGCGGATCGACCCTGAAGGAGTATCACGAACTCTTCGAGAACGACGCTCGCGCGCTGAAGTTCTCGGCGCTGGTCAAGGACGTGAACGAGTTTCTCGCCGCCCTCGGAACGATCGCACCCATGGGAGAACTGTGCATCACCATCACGTATCAAGACTCGTGCCACCTCGCGCACGGTCAGGGCGTCCGAACCGCTCCGCGCAAGCTGCTCCGCGCCGTGCCGGGCCTCACGCTCAAAGAGATGCGCTCGGCCGATTCATGCTGCGGCAGCGCCGGCATCTACAACGTGCTGCATCCCGAGATGGCGATGTCGCTGCTCGAGAAAAAAATGGAGTTCGTGAACGCGACCTCCGCCGATCGCATCGTCACCGCGAATCCTGGCTGCATGCTGCAACTCCGCGCCGGCGTCGCACGCTGGGGAACTCATCAACAGGTCTCGCACGTCGTCGAAATCCTGGACGAAGCCTATCGCTTGGTCCGGAAACCCGTCTGATATCCTGACGAACAGAGGCCCATGCGAATCCTGCAGCTCACCGGCGGCGCCGCGGGCATGTACTGCGGGACCTGTCTGCGCGACAACGTCCTCGCCGCCACGCTGATCAAGCAGGGCCACGACGTCACGCTCCTTCCTCTGTACACGCCGACGATGACCGACGAGCCTAACGTCTCGAACGATCACATCTTTTTCGGCGGCATTAGCGTCTATCTAGAACAACATTGGTCGCTGTTTCGCAAAACGCCGTGGCTGCTCGACAAGTTGTGGGATTCGAAAACCGCGCTCAAAGCCGCCGCGAAACGCAGCATCTCTGTCGATCCGCATTTCCTCGGCGAGATGACGATCTCGATGCTCGAAGTTGAGCACGGACGTCTGAAAAAAGAACTGCAGAAGATGTTGCGATGGCTCGAAGGCGAGCCGCGACCCGACGTCGTCAACCTCCCGTATACGCTGCTAGCCGCGCTCGCCGCGCCGTTGAAAGAGACGCTTGGTTGCCCCATCGTGTGCACTCTTCAAGGCGAGGACCTGTTCATCGATGGCCTGATGGAGCCGTATCAAAGTCGCGCGAAGGCGCTGATCCGTGAACACCTGCCCAACATCGATTGCTTCCTCGCCGTGAGCGAATACTACGCGGAATTCATGGTCGATTACCTCGGAATTCCCGCGAGCAAGATGCAACTCGCGCCGCTGGGCGTCACCACCGACGGTTATCGCGACGGCCCCGCGCCCCGCAACAAATGTTTCCGCATCGGATACTTCGCGCGAATCGCTCCTGAGAAAGGCTTGCATGTTTTGGCGCAGGCGTACGAAATCGTGCGTGAAGAAGGCGCCGATTGTTGTCTCGAAGCCGCCGGCTATATGGCTCCGGAACAGCGCCCCTACCTGGAGAAGATCCAGAAGGATCTGGAGGAGGACGGCCTCTATCTGCAGTATCACGGTGCGCTCGATCGCGAGCAGAAGATCGCATACCTGCAGAGTCTCGACGTGCTTTCGACACCAACCGTCTATGCCGATCCGAAGGGAATCTTCGTGCTCGAAGCGATGGCGGGCGGCGTGCCATTCGTACAGCCGCGCCACGGCGCGTTTCCCGAAATCGCGCGTAAGACCGGGGGCGGCATGCTGTGCGACCCGCAGGATCCGCGCTCGCTGGCCGACGCGCTGCTCGAAGTGATCGGCAACGAGGAGTTGCGCTCGGAGCTGGCTCGCAATGCATACAACGGCGTGCGCGAGCATTACCGCACCGATCAGATGGCCGCTCAGACCGCAGCGATTCTTCAACGGCTGATCAAGCCACACATGGCCGCAGTGCCGACATCATGATTCGCGCGGTTCTCTTACTCGCCGCAGCCGCATGCTTCGCTCAGGACTGGCCACAATGGCGCGGCCTCACTCGCGACGGCGTGACCACCGCGCAATTTCCCGCGACCTGGCCGAAGGCTCTTCAACCGAAGTGGAAGGTCGCTGTGGGCGAAGGCTTGTCGTCGCCAGTCGTGGTCGGTGACGCGGTGTACGTACACAGCCGCGCCGGTGCCGACGAAGCGGTCACGCGCATTGATCTCGCGACCGGGAAGACGGTGTGGCGCGTCACCTACGCCGCTCCGTTCGAGAAGAACAAGTACGCGACCGGGATGGCGAAGGGTCCCTTCGCGACGCCGACGGTCGCGAGTGGTCGCGTGTACACCTTCGGCGTAACATCCATTCTCTCGTGCCTCGACGCGCGCGACGGAAAGCTGCTCTGGCGCAAGGATCACTCGAAGCAAACCGATACCAGCAATCTCTTCACCGGAACGGCGATGTCCCCACTGGTCGACGGCGGTATGGTGATTGTTGCCACGGGTGACGATCGCGGCGGCGCGCTGGTCGCGTTCGACGCCGCAACGGGTGTGGAGAAATGGACCCAGAAAGGCGACGGCCCGGGTTACGCAACCCCCCTCTTAGCTGAGCGCAAGTTCGTGACACTCACGCATCGCTCTGTGGTCAGCGCCGCATTCACCGACGGAAAGCAGACATGGACGCTGCCGTACAAAGATGAGTGGAACGAGAACATCATCTCGCCGGTCGCGTACAAGGACGTGTTGATTCTCTCCGGCGTCCGCAAGCCGACGATCACCGTGCGCGCATCCACCGGCGAAACTGTCTGGACGAATCCTGACATCAGCATGTACATGAGCACCCCGGTCGTCGACGGCGATTATCTCTACGGCCTTTCCTCGAAGAAGAAAGGTCAGTTCTTCTGCCTCGACGCGCGCACCGGAAAGACCATGTGGCTCACCGAGGGCCGCGAAGCCACGCAGGCCTCGTTCGTCAATGCACCGAATGCGCTCCTGATTCTCACCGACACGGGCGACTTGATCGTCGCGAAGAAATCGCCGCAGAGGTTCGAGCAGATTTCGCGCTATCAAGTTGCCGAGAGCGCGGTCTACTCCCACCTTGTGCCACTGAACCATCGCATACTGGTGAAGGATTCCAATTCACTGCTGTTGTGGCAGGTCGATTAACTTGCTTCAAGCCCGCAACCTTTCCAAAAGCTATCCCACGCCGCGCGGTCCGCTGTCGATCCTCAGGGAGGTCACGCTCTCGGTCGAACAGGGTGAGGCGCTGTCGATCGTCGGCCCGTCGGGCACTGGCAAAAGCACACTGCTCTACATTCTCGGCGCGCTCGAACCGCCGACATCGGGCGAGGTCATGCTCGACGGCCGCAATCCGTTCACGCTCTCCGACGCCGATCTCTCGGCCTTTCGCAACAAGGAAGCGGGCTTCGTTTTTCAGGATCACTGTCTATTGCCGCAATGCACCGTGCTCGAGAACGTGCTGATTCCGACCCTCGTCGCGAAGTCCGCCGGCGACGACGCGCGCGCGAAGGAAGTGCTCGCACAGGTTGGTTTGTCGCAACGCCTCGACCATCGTCCGGGCGAGCTATCGGGCGGCGAGAAGCAACGCGTCGCGATCGCGCGCGCGCTGATCCGCGGACCGAAGTTGCTGCTGTGCGACGAGCCGACCGGGAACCTCGATCGCGCCACCGCCACCCAGGTCGCCGACCTGCTGCTCGGAATAAACCAAAGCCTAAAGACCATCTTGATCGTGGTGACGCACAGTTCGGAATTAGCCGCGCGTTTTCCGAAGCGCTTCGAACTCGTCGAGGGGAGACTGCACGCGCTGTGACGCCCGCCCCTTCCATCAACGGGATCGTCGAGACCGCATTGCACGTGAAGAACGTCCTGCTCGCGACGGAGTTCTACGAGCGGCTGTTCGGTATCGAGAAGATGCTGGGTGATAATCGTTTTTCCGCATTGCCGCTCCCCGGCGCGCAGGTGCTGCTGCTGTTTCTCGAAGGCGGAACCAGCGAAAAGGTGACGATTGACGGCGGCGTCATTCCGCCGCACGGCGGCTCGGGCGATTTGCACGTCGCCTTCAAGATCGATGCCGATTCGCTCACGGCTTGGGAACACCATCTGGGCGAGCTCGGGATCACCATCGAGAGCACCGTGAAATGGATGCTCGGCGGAACCAGTCTTTACTTTCGCGACCTGGACGGCCACCTGATCGAGCTGATCACGCCGGGCTGCTGGCCCGTCTACTAGCATGCGAACGCGCACGCTGGTCCTCCGCAACCTTTCCTATTATTGGCGGACGAATCTCGCGGTGATCCTCGGGGTTGCGACCGCGGTCGCCGTTCTTTCGGGTGCATTGCTCGTCGGCGAGTCCGTGCGCGCGAGCCTGCGCGACCTGGTTCTCCAACGGCTCGGCAAAACGGAAGCAGTCGCAACTAGCGCGCAGTTCTTCCGCGAGCAACTTGCGGCAGAAGTTCCCGACTCGATTCCGATCATCGCGCTGCAAGGCATCGTCACGCACGAGAAAGACGGACGTCGTGCCGCGGGAGT
>DASYPO010000153.1:0-5338 GCA_036006545.1 Bryobacteraceae bacterium | reverse complement strand
CGAGGCGGGAAAACTCAATCTGAACATCGGAGTTTTCAAGCTCCGCAAGTGCGTGGCGGGGGTGCTCGAAACGCTGGCTTTCAGCGCTCGCGACAAAGGTCTCGAAATCTCCTGTCACGCCGCGCCGGATGTGCCCGAATTCGTATCGGCGGACGCTGGGCGGCTGCGCCAGATCCTGCTCAACCTGGCTGGGAACGCGGTGAAGTTTACTCCCGCAGGATTCATTCACGTGAGCGTCGCCGTGGCCTCGCGTCAGGGGAGCGCAGCCAAGCTGCATTTCGTGGTGCGGGATTCCGGCATCGGTGTGCCGCGCGCGAAGCAGCGAACCATTTTCGCGCCATTCGAGCAGGCTGATTCCTCCACCAGCAGCAACTACGGAGGCACCGGATTGGGCCTGGCCATCTCTTCCAAGCTGGTTGCGTTAATGGGCGGTGAGTTGTGGGTGGAAAGTCCCTGGCGCGATCCCGAAATTCCAGGCGCGTTGCGCTCCGGCAGCGCTTTCCATTTTGAAATGACTCTGCAGCGGGCGGAGGAACCAGCGCGTCACGATCTTCCTTCCTCCGAAGAGCCGCCCCCGCGCGCGCTGCGCGTGCTGCTGGCGGAAGATAATGCCACCAATCGCCGGCTGGCGCTGCGCCTGCTGGAGCGCAAAGGATACACGGTGCTGGTGGCCGAGGACGGCCGTCAAGCGCTGGAGTTGCTGGAGCGCAATACGATCGACCTGATCCTGATGGATGTACAGATGCCGAACCTGGACGGGCTGGAGGCCACTCGCGCGATCCGTGCGCGGGAATTGCCCCGCGGCGTGCATACTCCGATCATCGCCATGACCGCTTACGCGATGGATCAGGATCGGGCGCGCTGTCTGGCGGCCGGTATGGACGAACATCTTCCCAAGCCCATCCGGCCCGATGATTTGTATCGCATGATCCGCAGGTTTACGGCAGTGCCAGCGCGAAAAGGCTCAGGCCACGGATAGACATTGCTGTCCGCGTCTATTTCTTCGTCACCCGCGCGGCGATTTCGCCGTGGGCCAGGCGTACGCGTAGATCCGATCCTAGCGGCGCGTCGGCGGGAGCTTTTACGATGCGCCCCTGGTGCTCGACGATCGAGTAGCCGCGTTCCAGAATTTTCAGCGGACTCAACTGCTCAAGATGCGCGCGTAGCGGCGCCAGTTCGCCCCGCGCGTGGCTGAGCCGCAGACGCACGCGCTGCAACACGGCCGCGCGCGCCGCTTCGATCCGATGGGCGGATTGCGAGAGCCGCAGCCGCACGTCGCGGCGGGCCAGCCGTGCGGACAGACCATTGATTCTTCGCTTACGCTCATCGATTGCCGCGCGGAGTGCATCTCGCATTCGATATTCGAGCTCATCGATACGCTGCATGCGGCGTCCGATGTTGCGTTGGACCCGGGAATGATCGATCGCCACCCGCTGCAAGCGGCGCGCAAGGATCGACAGTGTGAGTCGCGCGGCTTGTCGCAATTTTGATTCCGAGCCGCGGAGCCGTTCGAGCAGGCCAGTTAGTGTGGGGACCACGAGTTCCGCCGCGGCCGAAGGAGTAGGCGCGCGCAGATCCGCGACGAAATCGGCGATGGTGAAATCGGTTTCGTGCCCGACCGCCGAAACCACAGGCACCGCACACGCCGCGATCGCGCGGGCGACGCTTTCAGTGTTGAAGGTCCACAGATCTTCAAGCGATCCGCCGCCGCGCGCGACGATCACCACCTCGGCCCATTGGGAGCGGCCGAAATGCTCCAGGCCCGCGACGATCTGTTCCGCCGCGCCGTCGCCCTGCACCTGCGCTGGATACAAGCGGATGTGCCGGCCCGGAAAGCGGCGGCCGAGGATCTCGACCATGTCGCGGATCACCGCGCCGGTGGGTGACGTAACGATCCCGATCCGTTCGGGCAGCGCGGGCAGTGGACGTTTGCGAGACGCATCAAACAGCCCTTCGAGCGCCAGCCGCTTCTTCAACTGCTCGAAGGCGAGTTGCAGCGCTCCGAGCCCCTGCGGCTCCAGCGCTTCGACCACCAGTTGATATTCGCCGCGCGCGTCGTACACGTCGATACGCCCGCGGGCGATTACCGCCACGCCGTCCTGCGGCTTGAACTTGAGATAGCGCGCGGTCATCTTGTAGCACACCGCGCGGAGCTGCGCGTTGTGGTCCTTCAGCGTGAAGTAGTAGTGGCCGCTGGCGGGGAGTTTCGTGCCGGAGATTTCGCCGGCGATCCAGATGTCGGTGAACTGACCCGCCAGGATGGCACGCAGCTCCTCGGTGAATTCGCTGACCGAGTAGTGGCGCCGCTCGGGTCCCCAGTTGAAGAGCGATTGTTCCAAGCGTTCAGTGTATTCCAGACCGAATGGTTCAAAGCTGTGAACTTATGAGCCTAGTTCAACGCAGCGGCAGGTAGCCATATCGGGTAGTCTGTCAAAACGATGGAAGTTCATCTTACTCAAGAGCAAGAAACGCAGTTGGCGCAGATTGCCCGCCGCAACGGAAAGACCGACGCGGGCGAGCTTCTGAAGGACGCCGCTTTACGGCTTCTGGAAGAAGAAGCGCGTTTCCACGCGGCCGTGCTGGAAGGCAAAGCGTACGCCGACCGGGGCGAGTTCATCGAAGAAGAAGAGATGGACGCCCGCTTTGAGCAGATGCTCCGCTCCTAAATGCGTGTCCGCTGGACGCCGCCCGCCGCTGCGGACATGCAAAGGATCAGCGACTATGTGAAAGAGCACCAACCCGAGTATCGGCAAGCGACCATGCTTAAGCTTTATGACAAGATCCGCGCTCTATCTAAAGGATGCGCCCTATATTGGCCGGGTGGGTCGCGTCGAAGGAACGCGTGAGATCTTGTTCCCTCCCATGCCTTACGTCGCCGTTTACCGTATCCACGGCCAGACCATTGAGAGTTGGCGCATCTATCACACCGCTCAGAACCGACCATAGCCGCGCCCAAGCGGTGAAACGCCATGTGGCCAAAGTCACACGCTGCCCAACCCTCTTTTTGGATCGCAAAAGCCTATCGCACTTATCCAAACTTTTGATCGCCCCCATAAGCGCGCACTGTATATGATGTAGTGATGAGCACAGCAGGGAAAACCCCCAAGGACGTCCTGAAGATTGCAGAGAAAGAAGGCGTGAAGCAGCTGGATCTGCGCTTCACGGATTTGCCCGGACTGCAGCAGCACATCTCCTACCCGATCACGCAACTGGACGAAGAGACGTTCGAGGCGGGCTTTGGCATCGACGGCTCGAGCATCCGCGGCTGGGCGGCGATCAATGAGAGCGACATGCTCCTGATCCCGGATCCCAATACCGCGTTCCTGGATCCGTTCTACGAAACCAAAACGATGGTGATGACGTGCGATGTGATCGATCCGATTACGCGCCAGCACTACGATCGCGATCCGCGCTGGATCGCGCGCAAGGCCGAGGCGCATTTGAAGAACTCGGGACTGGCTGATACGGCCTACTTCGGCGCCGAAGCGGAGTTCTTTATTTTCGATAACGTGCGTTTCGATCAGAACGCGCACGAGGGTTATTACCACATCGACGCGGAAGAGGGCCGCTGGAACGCGGGCCGCGAGAACAACAATCTGGGCTACCGGCCGCGCTACAAGGAAGGTTACTTCCCGGTCCCGCCGACGGATCATTATCAGGACCTGCGCGCGGAGATGGTCGAGACCATGATCAAGTGCGGGCTCGATATCGAATGCCACCATCACGAAGTCGCGACCGGCGGGCAGTGCGAAATCGATCAGCGCTTCGACACGCTGGTTAAATCCGCCGACAACATGATGCTGTACAAGTACGTGATCCGCAACGTGGCATATCAGTACGGCAAGAGCGTGACGTTCATGCCCAAGCCGCTGTTCGGCGATAACGGCAGCGGCATGCACACCCACCAGAGCCTGTGGAAGGGCGGAGCGGCGCTGTTTGCGGGCGACATGTACGCGGGACTTTCGCAGATGGCGCTGTGGTACATCGGCGGGTTGCTCAAGCATGCCAAGGCGCTCTCGGCGATCATCGCGCCGACCACTAACAGTTACAAGCGCCTGGTGCCGGGCTACGAGGCGCCGGTGAACCTGGCGTACTCGCGTCGAAACCGGTCGGCGGCGGTGCGCATTCCCATGTACTCGGCTAGCCCGAAAGCCAAGCGCGTCGAGTTCCGCCCGCCCGATCCGTCGTCGAATCCGTACCTCGCGTTCGCGGCTATGATGATGGCGGGTCTCGATGGCGTGATCAACAAGATCGATCCGGGTGAGCCGCTCGACAAGGACATCTACGATCTCTCGCCCGAAGAGATGAAGATGGTGCCGTCCATGCCGTCATCGTTAGAAGAGGCGCTGTCGTGCCTCGAAGACGATCACGCGTTCATGCTGAAGGGCGACGTATTCAGCGAAGAGCTGCTTGAGACGTTCATCGCCTACAAGCGCAAGCACGAGGCCGATGCGGTACGGTTGCGGCCGCATCCCTACGAGTTCGCGCTGTACTACGACATCTAGACGCCAGCGGCCAGGGGCCAGCGGACAGAAAAGAGAAGAGGCTGGGTGAGAGCCCGGCCTCTTTCTATTTGTGGCGGACCTTGCCCCACACGAAAGTGCAATACTCCGGTTATCAATATGACAAGCGCCTGGCTCGTATTACTCGCACTCGCATTCGACGGTCAATGGACGCAGTTCCGCGGACCCAACGGGTCGGGCGTCGATTCGACGGCGGGTTACCCGACGGAGTTTTCGCCGTCGAAGAACGTCGTTTGGAAAAAGACGATTCCCTATGGGCAGTCATCTCCGGTGCTCGCGGGAACGCGGGTGTATCTGACGGCCAGCGAAAACAACAAGCTCCTGACGATATGTCTCGACGCGAAAACCGGCCGCGAATTGTGGCGCCGCGAGCTCACCGGCAAACCCCACAAGATATTCAAGGCGAACGACCCGGCGTCGCCCACTCCGGTCGCCGACGAAAACGGTGTTGTGGCGTTCTTCCCGGATTTCGGCTTGGTCGCGTACACGCCGGAAGGAAAGGATCGCTGGACACTGGCGCTCGGACCCTTCAAGAACTTTTATGGGATGGCTGCGTCGCCGATTCTTGCCGGCGATCTGCTGGTGCTGGTTTGCGATCAGAAAACCGGGGCGTTCGTGCTGGCGCTGGATCGCAAGACCGGACAGCAGCGCTGGAAAACGGAACGCGCCGGCGTGCCCGAGGCATGGGCAACGCCGATGGTCTACCGACCCTCGAATGGACAAGCGCAATTGATCGTGCTGGGCTCGACGCGCGTCGATTCGTACTATCTTGCGACGGGCGAGCCGCGCTGGTGGATGCCGCTCGGGTCCAGCGG
>DASYPO010000152.1:0-11889 GCA_036006545.1 Bryobacteraceae bacterium | reverse complement strand
GCCCTCCCAGCCGCTGAGCGTCTTTCCATCGAACAGCTTTATGATTTCGTTCCTGCCGGAGCGCGGCGGAACAATCGCGGGCATATCGGACGCGGGCGGCGCGGAAGAAACGTCGGGCTTGATCTCGACGACCTTGGTATCCCAGTCGACCGTCACGGTGGTTCCGTCCGAAAACGTGGTCCGTTCGCGCCTGCGATTCGCGTCGAGAAATTCGTGATTCGTCATTTCGAGCAAACCGACGCGTCGATGCAGCGCGCTCATGCGGCGGATCGTGTCGAGATTCGAATCTGTCCCCATGCGCGAGATCGACCATTCCGGTGCGCTCGCGTGCAGGAAGCCGCGTGGATCGGCAGGGGTGTACGTCGTCACCACTGCGTCGTGATACACCAGCTCGTACAGCGGGATCTGGATCGCGTCCTCATGATCCGGATCGTTACCGTTCGCAGCCACGCGGTTTTTGCGCGACGTCAGGTAATCGACGTACGGAATTACCCAGTCCGTTCCGTCTTCAGTGCCGACGATTCCCAGATTCTTCCGCGACCACAGCATGACAGCGGCGCGGTGCTTCATCGAATCCGTGCGCGTGTTGGGATGCTCAGGATTGAAATCCTGATCGGGCGGAATGTAGCCGAATACGTCCTGATAGGTTCCGTCGGGATGGATGCCGTGCTCGAACATCGTACGGTAATTCTTGATCACGTGGCCCAACATGAACCCGTTGTTGAGATAACCCTGCGCGCCGCCGTCCCAGTTATCCATGAGCGGGATATAGCCGTCTTTCCAATCGTGCTTGAAGCGGGTGCCTGGGAACGCCGTGGGCGGGCGGATGTTGTCTTCCTCGCGAATCGCGAAGTCGGGATTCCAGGAAGGCGCGTCCAAATAGTAGTCGCGATACTGATCGTGCAACCAGCACGTGTAGCCAACCTGCTTGCAGGTATCGAAGAATAGCCTCATGCCTTCCCAGCCACCGGCGTCTTTCGCGGGAGGCAGCGCGTCGGGTGTCTGCCGGTCGTAACCCAGATTCAGCCAGCCGGACATCGTCACATTCAGATTGTCGAAACCTTTCAACTTGAGATCACGCAATGTCTGCGCGTTCTGCGCGAAGGTCACCAAGCGATAGTTGTTCTCAGGATTCTTCGTATCGTAGCGCTGCCCGCCGGGTTTATAGTTGCGAAGTACACGAGCGCCTAGCACGGGATTGCCGATCAGATTACGCACGATAGGCCGCTGTGCGATCTTATCTCTGAGCGAAACGTACAACCCCGAATCCATCACGTGACGGCGATATCGCTTCGCCAGATCTACGTAGTTGCCCTTGGCCAGAAATCCCATCCGCACACTGCGCATGTATGCGAAGCGATCCAGTTGCGCGCGCCAGCTTGGACCCATGCGCGTGGGGCCGCCCGCGGGATGAGCGAAAGTGTAACCCGCGTCGTCCGGTGTTTCGACGATCACGATCATCGCGGCGTCGCCCTTCTGGAATCCCCACCAGGACATCGCCCAGGATTCGATCAGGTGGCTTTGCACCAGGCTCGTCTCGCCCTTCGCGCGATGAATGGGATGGTAGGTCTTCGGCCAGTTGCGCGGTAGCAGGGTGCCATCGTCGCTGGGGATCACGGTGAAGTCGACCTCGCGGCCGTCGGGCTCCTTCGGCCAATTTAATTCACGAACGGTTAGGCCGCGTTCGATCACAGTAACTTCGGAAACCAGCTCTTCGTCGCGACCCTCGAGGCACATCGTCAGAACGATGCGGAGTTGCAGCGGCGCGCCGGGAGCTCGCTGGCCGCTGCTCCGGAAGCGATCGAGCACGATCTTGACGCCGGTCTTGAAACCGGTCTGGTACGGAGCGATCTTGATTTCACCGGCGTCGGCGAGTCGGAGCGGAAACTCGTCGCCCGCGGTGCCGACCAACACGTCGTCTTTGGATGACGGAACCATTTTCCAGGTGACGGCACCCGGTCTGATAGTGACCGCAAGGTCGGATTCGTTAAGTTCGACGGTGTTTTTCTTGCCACGAATGCCCCACTTTCCAGCGGCATGCGAGACCTCGACCTCGGGAGCGCCGGTATCCGTGGGAGATTGAGCGAACGCTGTAATGGCGCAGAGGGCGAGCAACAAGAAACTTCGAGTCATGATTCAAACCTCAGGTATTTTTCGTTTGAAGTCGCTGGGCGCCGCGGTCGCGGGGACCACTACGATACGCTCGCCCTTGCGAGTGGTGAATTGAAGCAGCGAGCCTCGCAATGTTTCGGATTTCTTTCCGTCGCGATGGAGCGCGACGTCGCCGGGAAACGGATTGCGTAACCGACACTCCGCGTCGGCCTGCGATTCGAGTTCGACGAACTCGACGCGGCCTGCTCGCATCGACGAGCTGACGAGGAAAGCTCCGCGAGCCAGCAACGTGTAGCGCGCGTCCCATTCCTTCGGCCACGCCGGAAAAACGTGCAGGATCGGATCTTCGCCGGGAGCGGGAGGATTGCTCTGGAGCAAAGCTAGATGCATCGCTTCCGCCGCACGGCCCAGACGCTGGGCGTCCAGCGCCTGCGGACCCTCGCGCAGTGTCATGCGATTCGCGAGAACACCGCCGTTCTTATACGCGGTGGGTCGCTCTGGCGCAAGCGCGCGGATCTGATTCGGAATGAGAATTCGCACGGCGTCGTCGCGGCCGATCGAGGCAGCGGCGATCGCGACTTTTGAAAGTACGCCGACGGGCGTCTGCGGCGTGAGGCCATTGCGAAGGAACTGGGGAAAAGTTGCGCGAGCGACATCCAGAATCTGAGCGTCGCGCGATTCGACGTTGCACAAATCGAAGAACCACATCGGCAGGCTGTTGCCGTCGGGCAACAATCCGCCAGGTTTGACGGCGGGCTTGAGTCCCCGAACGAAAACGCGCGGTCCGGTGTAAGTCGCAGGACGCAGCGCTTCCGGATCGTCGCTGGTGGGCAGCGGAGCGAGGTTGGCCAGGAAATCACGCCACACCGGCCGCAACTCAGCGTCGGCGCCGAGAATCTGCGAAGCGCGCAGCAATGCACCGAAAATCCCGCGCATCGCCGACAGATCCTCATCGGTATCGCGCGCCCCGTAGACGCTTTCGTTGCTGTTGGCCCAATGGATGTGAATCTTCCCGTCGGCGCCCTTCTTGACGTTGGGATGATTGCGATAAAACTCCGCGGCGCCGCGCAACATCGGATACGCGCGGTGCTCCAGCCACGCGCGATCGAGCGTGAACTCGTAGCGCCGCCAGAACAAATACGCGACCTTCGCGGTAGTTCCGAAAATGTGATTAACCGCGCCATAAGGACCCGCGCCGCGCTCAGTTGTCACCCACCGTCCATTCACCCAACTGCCGCTCTGGATCCAATTCCAGCGGCTGGAGTGGGGATGCTTGGTTTGCGCGTATTCGATAAAGTGCACCGAACGCTGTTCCCAGGGCTTGCGCAACAGATACAGATCCTGCATTTCGGCAGCGATATCGTCGGGGAGCTTTTCGAGGCCGTCGAAGAACACAGTCTCGGGAATATAGATTCCCTGGCTACCCCACTGTTGACGCGCGGCGGTGGCGCACGCGTCGAACATGCCCGAGTACATATCGAACATCGGATCCATCAGCTCCAGGCGATTCGCAGCGGGAAGTGTTTCGTAATAGCAGCTTAGATTCGCGAACCAGTGCTGGCCGCCCCAAGTCCGCAGGTCGCCGCCAGTGTTCCACAGCATGCCATTGAACTTCGGCGGGAACTTCCCGCGCGAGCTGGCAGCCATCACGTAGAGGAAATAGTTGTAGTGCTGTTCGACGAAATCCGCAACGCCATCCACGCTGTGCAGGTGGACGAAGCTGCGCGACCAGAAAGCGTGCCACCAGTCCTTCGTCTCCTGTTGAATCGCAGCGATGTCCTTGGATTTGGCTGCGTCGAGTTGTCGGAGCGCGGCGGCGAGGACGTCCTCCTTCGGATCGAAGGTTGCGGCGGAAGCGATGAGGATCGTATAGCTCGCGGGGCCAGCGCTCGCAGCGACGCGCACGGTGGTCTCATTCGTGATCTGCGCTTTCGCATTAAGCCCGACGATTTCGACCGCAACCGCCGACTTGCAGCAGAAATCGACTTCGCGAAACTCCTGCGTCAGCGCGATTCGTTGACCCCTGACCACCAGTTGCGAGGTAGCCGTGTGGTTGCGCGTCTGAATTCTGGCCGAGTGTTCGCGCGCGAAGGTCTCAAGCTGCTGTCCGAAATACTTCGTCTCGAAACGCAGCATGCGCAACGCGGCGGCGATGGTCTGAGGCGCGGCGCGGCGATCCTCGATCGCGATCGCCATCACGTCGTCGGTCGGCCAGGTGAAGACGCGGGCCGTCACGCCGCGGCCGTCGATCGTCAGAAGGCCATCGTGCACGGCGAGATGCTGCTTGAATCCCGACTCGGGGAATGGATCTTCCGCGACACCACCGAAATCGACGTCGAGAAACGCACAGCCGCCGCAGTAATCGTTATGGCGTTCGAAAAAGCTGTTGGATGCGCTGTTGCTGGCGTAGACGTCCGCACGGTTGATCTGAAAACGCAACTGCGAAGGCGTGGTCCATACCAGACTTCCCATGCGACCGTTGCCGATGGGGATACCCTCTTCGCTGCGCGGGACGGGTTGGTCGTAAATCAGATCCGCGCGCGAAATGAGTTTCGCGAAGTCAACCGTGGAAAGAGTAGAAGGCGACTTCGAGTCTTGCGCTGAGCCAGTCGCGGCAATCCCCACGCCCGCTGCGGCCAGAAAGGCGCGTCGCGAGTATCGGGCATCGCCGCCGGGAGGCATGCACCTCAGAATGTAATACGTCCCGACAATTGAATGTTGCGCGGCTGCAACTGTACGCCACTGATGGTAGCGAACGAGCCGTTGGTGACCGTGGTATTTGGATTCGAAAAATTGGTGTGATTGAAGGCGTTGTAGAACTCGCCTTGAATCGTGACGAATACACGCTCCGTGACAAGGATACGCTTGGTAACCGTCAAGTCCACCTTGTTGATGCCAGGGCCGCGAATGTCGACGATGCGGCTGGAGGTACGCCGCAGCGTGAACGCGGGCTGTGGGATGAACTGATTCTTGTCGAACCAATTGGTATAGACGTGTTGATCGTTATTGGTGTCGCTGACTCGCTCGGCTCCCGAAAACGCCAGAGCTTGCCCCGATTGGAACGTCGCAATCCCGCTGATCTGCCAGCCGCCGGCGATCCGCTTGATGAATCCATTGGTGGAGTTAAACAGCGGTCTCCCGGGACCAAACGGAAGCTCCCACAGCCCGCTCAAAACCAAGTGATGCGGAAAATCGGCGTCGGAAATTACGTGCTCGGGTTTGGCGTCGTTGCTGTTCAAATACGACGTCTGCTCCATGAACTTGGAGAACGTGTAGGCGACTCCGAGTTGCACACCCTGCGCTAGGCGCCGCGTAATTTGTAACTGCGCCGAATCGTAATTCGACCTTCCGAACGGCAGCGCGGCATTGGTAATGTTGATGAACTGCGGGAAAGGCTGCAACAACTGTCGCACGGTTACAGTGGACTGGCTGAGGGCGCTGGTGGGGTCGGTGATGACGCCGAAAAACGGATTCGCCACGCGAGTGTTCAGGCGCGTACCCAGCGATAAAAATTGGTTGGGAATGTCATTGATGTTGCGATTGTTGATGGTGAGCCGCTGCGAGCGGTTGCCGACGTAGCTGGTCTCGACCGAAAAGTTCCACGGCAACGCGAATTGGAAGCCGGTCGAGAACTGCTGCGACAGACCGTCCTTGAAATCGGGCACCGAACCGATCGGCGCGGTGGTGACTGGAGTGAGCGATTGTCCCACCGCGGTGAGCAGACCGGCTTTCGATCCCAGCGGCTGCGACAGTCCGTTGGGGAACGGGTTCGCGAGTTTATTGAACGGCGTCAGGTTGTTATCGAGCGATGTAATCATCAGCGTGTTCAAGCTGAAGCCGAGCTGGTTGAAATTAACCATATTGTTCGGTACGTAGTAAATGCCCCAGCCACCGCGCCACACCATGAAATTCGACACGCGATAGGCGAACCCGACGCGGGGAGCGTACATCAGCGCCGGCAGATCCAGGTGCGATCGGCCCGCGCCGTTGGTATTGAGGAATCCAAGGCCGCCCTTAACGGAAAGAGTCGCCAGTTCAGGAATCGGATTCTTGGCGTAGTTGGCCTTGGCCGCCGCCTCGAGCGGACTTGAAATCGCCGTGTCCAGACCGGAGATGCCGGCGTCGTATCGATCGGTAACGCCGCCTTCGTGCTCGAAGCGCATTCCCAGGTTCAGCGTCAGGCGGTTAGTAGTTTTCCAATCGTCCTGGAAATAGAACGCGTAGTACTTGTTGGAATTCGCCGCGTCCGCCGTAATGCTGACGGAACCCGCCGACGGCAAGCCCAGCAACAAAGCAGCGGTCGAACTGCCCGCGAGCGCACTGGCCTGCGTGGGATTCGGTCCCTGCGTGAAGGCACGGGTGAAATTGAACCATCCGCCAGGTCGGCTGTTGGGATTGTTCGCGTCATTGATCGCGGTGCGGAAAAGATTCTGCTGCTCCGCGGTGAAGCGGAATCCGTACTTGATCGAATGCCGCGAGAATACCGAGTGAATGTTCACCGACGGTTGAATCTGATTCACGTAGGCTTTGTTGGGCGTCTGCGATCCCACCGATTTCGTATCGGTGAACTGCATGGTGGGGAACAAACTGTACTGCACGGCCTTGGCGTAGCTGGCCGGGAATCCGCGCGTGGTCAGATCGATTCCCTCGCTCAGCAAATAGTTGCGATCGAAGTAACGGGTGAGCCCCAATCGGAAGTCGACTACCGTGCGCGAGGTCTTGATCCAGGTATCGCCGAACCCGGCCGCGATATTGCCGCGCTCGAACACGTCGGCGCCGTCCGAGGCCAGAATATTATCGGGAAAATAGGGCGGACCGAAATCGGTGCGATGGTTCCAGCCGAAGCGGAAGAACAATTGGTGATTGCTGCCGATGTTCTCATCCACGCGCGACGACATGCTGTTCCACTTGAAATCGCGCGGGCGGGCGTTGAAGTAATTGTTGATGCTCCCGGCGGTGGGCGTGATGTTCGGCAGCGGATACAGCGCGTTGATCAGCTTGGCTCCAATCGCGTCGAAGCGATCCGGATTAATGATGTTGCCGGAGAAGGGCGTGCGCGCGGTGCCGGCAGCGTTGGTCGTCAGTGGATCGTAGATGACGATCGGTCGGCCTTGTGCGTCGACGGTTTTCGAGAAATCGCCTTTGCGTTCGAGCAGCGTGGGAACGGTCACCAGCGCGGATCCGGGCGACGGATTGCGGGTGCGCTCGTAATTGAAAAAGAAAAAGGTCTTGTTGCGGCCGTCGTAAATCTTCGGTAGCACCACGGGCCCGCCGAGCGATCCGCCGAATGTGTTCTTACGCCGGATGGTGCGCGGCTGGTTGTTCAAATTGTTAAAAAACGTCGCGGCGTTTAGCTTGTCGTTTTGCAGATATTCGTAGCCGGTGCCGTGCACCTGGTTGGTGCCAGACTTCGTCGAGACGTTGATGAAGCCAGCCCCGGAGTGCCCATACTCGGCATCGAATGCGTTGGTCTGCACGCGCATTTCGCCGACTGCATCGGGCGAGGGACTGAAGCCCACCAGGTCGAGCTTCATGTTCGGCGTTCCGTCCAGCAGGAATTCCGATTTCGCCTTTGAGCCGTTGGCGGTAAAGCCGGAAGGTCCAGAATTGTCCCACGGGTTCAGCGCACCCGGATCGCCGGTGTACTGAATGCCCGCCGAGAGCGAAAGGAACACGTACGGATTGCGACCCTGCAATGGCAGTTCCGCGATGGTGCGCTGGCTGATGGTAGCGCCGAGACTGCCCGTTTCCGTGCGCAGCACCGAAGCTTCACCTTGAACCGTCACCGAATCCGTTATGCCGCCGACCTCCAGGGTGACGTCCGCGGTGGTGGTTTCACCAGCGTTCAACAGAATGCCGCTACGCGTGAATCTTTTGAATCCCGCGTGCGCAACTTCGATCCGGTAGTTTCCCAGATCGACCAGGACGAAGCGGTACAACCCCGAATTGTCGGTGACTTCCTGACGCGCAACCGTGGTGTCGATGTTGACCAGCTTGACTTCCGCTCCGGTCACTACTGCACCGCTCGAATCGCGCACGATTCCCGACAGATTGCTCTTGTTGACCTGAGCGAGTGTCATCGACGCCGCGAAAAGCGCCGCCACACACACGAGTTTCTTCATGGAATTGAGACCTCCTGGTCGTTACGAAGCTGTTGCGGGATTATAGGTCGAAATCCCGGAGGGTGTCAAGAGTTAGCGCTACAAAGCCTTACAGTGAGCGCTAGAACCGGGGAGCGTTCACATCGCGGGGCGTCGCCGTCTGGCGTATACTGGTCAAGTTGGGAAGTGTATGCGGACGCTGAAGATCCTCAAGATTTCGATCGGCGCGATCGTGGCTGTGGTGATGTCCCCGGCGATCGTCAGCGAAGCGCAGACCAAACCGGCGTCGACTCCTGCGAATTCCACGCTGGTGTACGTCGGCACATATACCGGCGAGAAGAGCAACAGCAAAGGGATTTACTTTTTCCGTTTCCAAGGTGTGGGCGACGAAGTGACTCAAAACGTAACTTTGGTTCCGCTCGGTCTCGCTGCGGAAACTCCGAATCCGTCGTTCCTCGAGATCGATACAAAACGCCGCCTGCTGTTCGCAGTGAACGAAACCGGCGAGTTTCAGGGCAAGCCCACCGGCGGAGTCAGCGCGTTTTCGATCGACTCCGCAACGGGGAAGCTGACGTTGATCAATCAGCGGTCGTCGATGGGTAAAGATCCGTGCCACCTGGCGCTGGATCGTGCGGGAAAAAATATTCTCGTCGCGAATTACAGCAGCGGCAGCGTTGCCGTCCTTCCGGTCGCGGCCGATGGCAAGCTGGGCGAGGCTACCGACGTGATTCAGCATTCGGGAAAGAGCATCAATCCACAGCGGCAGCAGGAGCCGCATGCACATTGCGCGGTGTTCGATCCCAGCGGAAAGTTCGCGTTTGTATGCGACTTGGGTCTCGACAAAGTAATGATCTATCGCTTCGACGCGGAGAAGGGGAAGCTCACTCCAAACGATCCACCGTTCGCGGCGCTCAAGCCGGGCGCGGGTCCGCGACATATGGTATTTCGGCAGGACGGGCGCTTCGCGTATGTCATCAATGAGCTCGATTCAACCATCACGACATTCGCGTATGACGCAAACAATGGTTCGCTGAAAGAATTGCAAACCCTCTCGACGCTGCCTGGCTATTGGGAAGGTTTGAACACTACGGCGGAGATCGAAATCCATCCTTCGGGGAAATATTTGTTCGCATCGAATCGCGGGCACAACAGCGTGGTCTTGTTCAACATCGATGCGGCGAAGGGCACCCTAACCTGGGTGGAGGAGCAAGGAACCGGCGGAGCGAATCCGCGGCATTTCGGAATCGATGCGGCGGGAAAGCATATGGCGATCGCGAATCAAGGTTCGAACACGGTGTTGGGATCGCGCATCGATACCGGCAACGGGCGACTTAAGCCGTCGGGGATTTTCGCGGATGCACCGACGCCGGTGTGTGTGAAGTTTCTGCCGCCGAAGGAGCCGGGACGATGATTAGGAGGATTTTGTCCAGCCCAACGTGGCGCGGGCCTTCAGCCCGCAGCCTCGGCTTTAGCCGAGGGTTCTTTCTCGCCGTGTTGGTAGCAGCATCATTTGCATCCGCCGCCGATTCTAAGCCAACCCTTGCGTCGCAATTCACCGCCACGGTTCGTCCCTTTATCGAAAGCTACTGCATCGGCTGCCATAGCGGCGCGAAGGCGATGGCGCAGTTCGATCTGAAGAAATACTCGACGCTCGCGACGGTGATTGAGGATCACGCGCATTGGGCCACGGTGCTCGAAAAACTCAGCGCGAAGGAAATGCCACCGCCGCAGATGAAGCAGCCGCCCACGGAGGCGCGACAGCGAGTAATCGACTGGATTACCGCGCTGCGCAAAGAGGAAGCGCGCAAGAACGCAGGCGATCCCGGCGTGGTGTTGGCGCGGCGTCTCAGCAACGCCGAGTACAACTACACCATTCGCGATCTGACCGGCGTCGACATACGGCCAACACGGGAATTTCCGGTAGATCCGGCGAATCCCGCAGGTTTCGACAATTCAGGTGAGTCGCTTGGCATGTCGCCCGCGCTCGTGACCAAGTACCTGCAAGCCGCGCGCGAAGTGGCTGACCATATGTTGCTGCGGCCATCGGGCATTGCATTCGCGCCGCATCCGATGCTGGTCGAAACGGACCGCGACAAATACTGCGTCAAGCAGATCGTCGATTTTTACCAGCGGCAGAACACCGACTACAGCGATTATTTTCGCGTCGCATGGATGTATAAGCACCGCGTTGTGGTGGGCCAGCCGAATGCCACGCTGTCGAGTCTTGCTGCGGCCAACCACATGAGCGAGAAATACCTGGCGACGATCTGGCGGACATTGGAAGTCGCCAAAGAGAATGCCGGGCCTGTCGCGAAACTCCAATCGATGTGGCGAGAACTGCCGACCCCGAAAGGCAAGCAACCTGAGCTCGGCCGCGCGGGTTGCGATCGGATGCGCGATTTCGTCGTACAGCTTCGCAGGAAGATCCAGCCGACGGTGACGAATCTCACCGCCAAAGGGATCAGCAATACCGCGCAGCCGTTTCTGATCTGGAGGAATAATCAGTACGCCGCGAATCGTCTGAAATTCGACCCAGCAGTGCTGCAGGTGGAGGGTGAAGCAAGGAAGGCCGCGCCTGTCGCGGCGCTGAAGAAGGAAATGACCGACAACGACGCGGAAGAGGAACCCGCGCCGAAGGTGGTCGCGAAGCCTACGGGCCCTGATCCCGATCTGCAAGTCCCCGCCGGACAGCGCGCCCGTTACGAAGCGGCGTTTGCGCGATTCGCCGCAGTGTTCCCGGACGCGTTTTATGTTTCCGAGCGCGGCCGATATTTCCCGGACAATACGCGCGACAAAGGTCGCCACCTGAGCGCCGGATTCCACAACCTGATGGGTTACTACCGCGACGACGGTCCGCTCTACGATCTGATCCTCGATGAGAAAGGCCGCAAGGAACTGGACGCGTTGTGGCAC
Source organism: Bryobacteraceae bacterium (assembly GCA_036006545.1). GTDB lineage: Bacteria > Acidobacteriota > Terriglobia > Bryobacterales > Bryobacteraceae > Palsa-187. The sequence continues at coordinate 763 of DASYPO010000152.1, read as the reverse complement.
GACATGGATTTCGTCGCGTCGGCGAACATCCGCACTTACGTGCAGTTCTACATGTTCGAGAGCAAGGAAGCCGCGAAAGGCGCGGCTGAGGACAAAGAAATCACGTCGGAGCCGCGGATTCGCAGGGTGAAAGAGAATTATCTGGCCCGCGCGAAGGCGGCTGGAAGCGACGTGGCTGCTAAGGCGATCGACGATCACTTCGAAGCAGTGAACGCGGGCGTCCGCTGGGTGGAGCGTGAGCGCGCCGCCGCGGAGCCTCGGCACCTTGATGCTCTCGAAAAGTTCGCGTCGCGGGCTTACCGAAGATCACTGTCGAACGACGAGCGCAACGATCTCCGCGCCTATTATCGGGCGCTGCGCGAAACGGATGGGCTGAGTCACGAAGAAGCGATTCGCGAATCCATCGTGAGTATACTGATGTCGCCCGATTTTTGTTATCGCGTCGATCTGGTGGAAGCCTCTGCAACCAAGGGCCGTGCGCAGCCGCTATCCGACACGGCGCTCGCGAGCCGATTGAGTTATTTCCTGTGGTCCAGCATGCCCGACGAAAAGCTCCTGGCGCGTGCTGCCACAGGAACGCTGCGGAATCCGGTGACGCTGGCTGCCGAAGCGCGTCGCATGTTGAAGGATCAACGCGCACGTGGTCTCGCGACAGAGTTCGGCGGCAACTGGCTCGACATCCGGCGCTTCGAGGAAATCAACACCGTCGATCGTGAGCGCTTCCCGACGTTCGATAACGCGCTGCGCCAGGCAATGTTTGAGG
>DASYPO010000151.1:0-4308 GCA_036006545.1 Bryobacteraceae bacterium | reverse complement strand
CGCGGGGAGTAGTTCGCCCGCCGGGGTCGAGTGACTCGTAAACTACCTGCCGATCACGTCACCCCCAATCCGCTGGACCGACCTCTTTCAAGCACTTGGCGAAGGCCCTGAACGACGCGCCGCCCTTTGCGTGGTACTCCTCGACCGAAAAAGGAGCACCGCTCACAACCTATGTCGACGCAAAAACAAATCGCGGCGAATCACCGCAACGCTCAAAGCAGCACCGGTCCTCGGACCCCGGAAGGTAAGGCTCGCTCTAGCCTAAACGCGGTGAAACACGGCCTCACCGCCGCGCAAATCCTCATCCCCTCCGAAAGCGCCGACGAATTCGAAGCCCACGCGGCATCCTTCCGCGACCGCTTCGCCCCCGTCGATTCCGTCGAATCCTTTCTGGTCGACCAGATGATCGTCGCCGCCTGGCGACTTCGCCGCACGCGCATCCTCGAAAGCGCCGTCTTCGCGCAACGCGAGTTCGAAGTTGCGAGAAACCAGCGGGAACGGGAAGAGGAATTGACCGACGAGGCCGATCACATCGTGACCGCCTATCGCAGGGAGTGTTCCGGCACCAACTCTCTCGAGAATATCTCGCGCCAGGAAACCCGTATCGAACGAGCATTTTACCGAGCGATGCATGAGCTCGCCCGCCTGCGCAAGTCGGTCCCACCAGCCGCGCAACCAATTTTGCAAAACGAACCCAATTCACCGGACCGTGGCGCGGGCTTTCAGCCCGCAGCGGTGGCTTCAGCCGCCGAACCTTCCATCGAAGAGCTGACTCACGACGCCTTCCTACCGCTTCCTACCTCAATAGGACCGCTCGTGGAACCCCAAACTGCCTCACGACCGTCCAAGTTACCGTAATGCGGTGATATCATCGTCCCGATCAACTTCCGACAACTAAACTCATGAGCCAACCTTCGCCTCCCCATAAACCCTTCGTCCCCCCCGGCGTGAACATGACCGAGCTCACCATGCGCGCCGTCCTCCTCGGGCTGGCGATGTCGGTGATCCTCGGCGCGGCCAACGCATACCTCGGATTGCGCGCCGGAATCACCATCGCGGCGACGTATCCGGCCGCCGTCATCGGAATGGCCGTGCTCCGCATGTTCAAAGGATCGGTGCTCGAAGAGAACCTCACCCGAACCGCGGGCTCGATCGGCGAATCAGTAGCCGCCGGCGCGATCTTCACCCTGCCCGCGTTCCTGATGGCCGGTTCCTGGACCTCTTTCGACCCGTCGCAAGCTTATTGGAAATCGACCGCCCTCATGACCGTCGGCTCCATTCTCGGCGTGCTGTTCGTATCCTTGGTCCGTCGCGTTCTAGTCGAGGATCCGTCGCTGCCGTTTCCCGAATCGGTTGCCGCCGCGGAGATTCACAAAGCCGGCCGCCGCGGTGCCGAAGCTGCCCGCTATCTCTTTTGGAACATCGGCGTCGGCGCCGCGATTCAGTTGCTCGGCGAGTTCAAGCTCTACGCCATCGACCACGGATTCTTCTTCAAAATCGGCGAATTGGGGAAAAGCATCGTTCGTTTGGGTCCGCTCGGAAGTACCAAAGTCTTGAACACCGGCGCGGTGGGCACCGTCGCGGCTCCAAGCGTCAGCCCGGCGTACATGGGCGTCGGTTACGTGATTGGACCGCAGCTCGCCGCGCTGCAATTCTCCGGCGGCGTGCTCGCGTGGGGCTTGATGGTTCCTTTGATGCTGTATTTCCTGGGCCCTCGACTCCAGGAGTTCCTGCCCCCGAACGCGACCAATGACGATTGGGGCGCGCAGGCCGCCGCCGTGTGGCGCTACATTGTCCGTCCGATCGCCGTCGGTGGAATGCTCGTCGGCTCGGCGTATACGCTCTTTCGCATGGGCAAAAATCTGACCGCCAGCTTGGGACGCGCGTTTTCTGAAATCCGCCACGGCGCTCCGCCCATGGAGAGCATGGCGCGGACCGAACGCTACATGAGCTCCAAGGTCGTCTTCGCCTTGATCGGTGTGATGTTCGCCCTGATGCTGGCCCTGTACGTTTACATTTCCGGACAGGTGGTCGCTGGCGTCGTCGCAGCGATCGTCATGCTCATCGTCGGATTTTTCTTCGCGACCGTCTCCGGAAACCTGGTGGGCATGATCGGCTCGTCCAATAATCCAATCTCCGGGTTGACGCTTTCGACCCTGATCATCGCCGCGCTGCTGATGGTCGCGCTCGGAATCAAAGGTCCCGGCGGAGTCGCCGTAGTGCTGGGCGTCGCGGCCGTCGTCTGCGTTTCTTCCGCCGTTGCCGGCGAGTTGCTGCAGGACTTCAAGGCTGGCTATATTCTCGGCGGAACGCCGCGCACCATTCAAATCGTCGAGTTGGTCGCTGTTGTTCTGTCCAGCCTGGTCATGTATTTTCCGCTGTACGTTTTGCACGTCGCGAATATCAAGGGCGGCGGCACTGGATTCGGCGATCCGAAACTGCCCGCGCCGCAAGCTGGGCTCATGGCCTCGCTCGCCCAGGGCATCGTCGGCGGCGAAATGGCTTGGCCGCTGGTCGTTACCGGAATGTTTTTCGGCGTCGCGCTGATCATGCTGCGCGTGCGTAGTCCAATGCTGGTCGCCGTCGGAATGTACCTGCCGTTCCCGACCACTTTCTCGATTTTCGTCGGCGGCATGCTGCGTTGGGTGGCCGACACCATGAGCAAACGCGCAGGGCACAACGAAGCTCAGCGAACGCGCGTCGAGAGCATCGGCATCCTGATCGCCAGCGGTTTAATCGCCGGAGAGGCGCTCACCGGTCTGTTGATGGCGACACTGAAGTTCAAAGACGTAAAGATCCCTGAGATCTTCGCGGACCCATCTTATTTGTTCGGATTCGCGGTGATGCTGGCGTTGGGCGCGATGATGATCCGCCTGCCGCTGCGGGGCGCCGGACGTCCCGAAGATCCCGCGCCACCGGCCGCGATGATGTAGATCAGGGCAGCACCGGCGTCACTTGCATGCCGGGCTTGAGCGGCTTGTCGGACGGCAGCGCGACCACGTCGCCCTCCTTCAACCCCTCGACCTGAACTCGTGTGGTGTTGCCGATTCCGAGCGTCAGCTCGCGCCACTCGAGCTTGTTGCCATTGAGCAGCAGCACGCCCGCGCGGCCCGCTTCGCGGCGCACGACTTCCTTGGGAATGGTCAGCGCGTTCTCTACGGTTTGCGACCGAATTTCCGCGAACACATTCGTCCCCGGCAGCAATTCGAGGCTGGGATTCTGAATCACGCACACCACTTCGCCCACCTGGCGCGTTCCCAGCGCCACCACTTCGGTGGGCTGTTTGTCGACCTCACCTTTCCACTGGCGCCCGGGCAGCGCGTCCCACGTAATCACCACCGGCATGCCTTTCGCGACGCGTCCCAAGTCGGGCTCGTCGACGAACACCTTCACCTTCACGCGGTCCAGATGACCGATCGACGCCACCGCATCGCCCGCGTTCAAGTAAGCGCCGCGCTTGAGATCGAACTGATACACCACGCCGTCGATCGGCGCCCGTACGGTGCTCTGCTTGATCCGCACTTCGGCAAGCTGCGCGGCCGCTTGCGCGTCACGCATGCGCGCTTCGGCCGCCGCCTTGTCGGCCGTCGACGCCGTCAACGCCGCGCGCCGCTGTTCGAGCGACAGGATCTGCTGATGCGCCCGATCCAGGCGTTCTTTAGCCAGCGTGACCTCCAGCCTCGTCCCGGCTTTCTTCGACTCCAGCGTTACCTGTGAGTTGTACTCTTTCTGCGCTGATTGCAGCTCCAGTTGCGCCCGGCCCAAGGCTGCGTCGATCTCCGCCCGATCTACGGTCCGCCCGCCTTTCGAGATCACGTCCAGTTCGGCGCGCGCCGCGGAGATGCGTGCATCCGCTGCCGCCCATTCGGCGCGCGCGTCGGTGGCATCCAGCTCCACCAGCGGAGCGTTGTGTTCCACGCGACGCCCGCGCTCGATCAGGATTCGCTCGACCGCGCCTGCCCGTTCGGCTTTCGCAACCGCGGATTCGATCGGCTCTACTTTGCCGTTGGTCGGAACCGAACTGATGATGGTCTCGCGCTGCACACGTACGAAGCGAACCTCGGGCGGCTGATTCTTCAGCACCGCGAGGTACCACACTAATGCGACCAGGCCTGCCAGCAGCAGCAGCCAAACAACCGTGCGTAATCTCATCCGTTCGGCCTCGCGGAATAGTCGAACAGCAGTTGCCATTCGGCTCGCTGGATCTCCATTGCCGCCTTTTCGGAAAGACTACCGGGCTGAATTCGGGCACGATCGCAGAACGTGAGGAATGCGAACGGATCCCAGCGGCCCACGCCAAACTCGGCG
>DASYPO010000150.1:0-3343 GCA_036006545.1 Bryobacteraceae bacterium | reverse complement strand
CAGCTCGATCACTTCCGCCCGAAACAATACAACGCGGCGCGGGTGCGCAAATAAATTCGCCCGTCCACGATCGCAGGAGTTGCGAAAATCTCTTCGCCCAGCTCGTTGATCTCCAGGATGTCCCATTTCCCCGCCGCTTTCAGCACCGTCACCTGCCCCTCCTGGCTCGCGACGTACACCTTTCCGTCCGCCCCCACCGGTGACGACCAATACTGCCCCAGTGCGCCGGTCAGCCGCCCCTGCTTCAGCACCTCGCCCGTCTTCGGATCGAGCGTGGTCAGGATCCCGCCTTCTTTCATTAGGAAAATCACGCCGTTGTACAGCAGTGGCGACGGCACGTTGGGAACCGGCTTGCGAAAGCGCCACAGCACGTGCGTGTCGGTCACGTCGCCTTTGCCGCCCGCACGAATCGCCACCGTATTGTTCTGAGAAGTTTTTCGCGCGCGATAGAAATTCCAATCGCGCTCATCCAGCACGCCGTCGTGATTCAGATCCGTCTCCGCGAACTGTTGCGCGCTCTTCCACCCGATTTCCGCGCGTGAAATCTTGCCGTCGTGATCCGTGTCGAACTTCGCCAGCGTCTCGGCGAAGGTGGGCACGTTAGGCGGCTCTGTCGCATCGCCGCCGGTCTCCCAGCCGCTGACGTAAATCACATCGCCGTCGATCAAAGGTACCGATTTCAACTGCCACGCAAATCCGCGCACCCACCACAGCGGCTCGCCCGTCGCCAGCAGATACGAAACCACGCGATACGCGCCCGGCACGATCAATTCGGCCGGTCCGTCCTTCGGTTGATACACCGCGGGCGTCGCATAACCACGCGTCGAGTCCGGCCGCGGCGTCACCCATTTCACTTTGCCGCTGTCCTTGTCCACCGCGACCAAAAACGAATTGGTGTCCTGATCGCAAATCAACACCACCAACTTCCCCGAGACGATTGGCGACGACCCGTGTCCGTTCGCATTGTTGAACGGCCCCATCGGCAGCCGCCAGCGTTCTTCACCATCCGGCGAATACGAGATCATTCCGAAATCGCCGAAGAACACGTACACGTTCGAGCCATCGGTTGCGGGCGATGGCGATGCCGGTGTGTTGGTGTCCTGCATGTATTCTTTGCGGGGCCGCGGAGCTTCGCGCTTCCACAGAATCTTGCCCTTTTCGCGATCCAGGCAAATGGTGACGATCTGCTCGCGCTCCGCCGCCGTTACGAAAATGCGCGTCTCTGTCAGCGCCGGCGACGAGTGACCGGGGGGCAGCGCCGTTCGCCAAATCAAATTACTGCTGGGACCGATCCGCGACGGCAGGCGCGTCGAATCCGACACTCCCGAGCCGTTTGGACCGCGGAATTGTGGCCAGTCCGCGGCGGTCGCGACCGCGCACACTAAAAAAAGACAGCGGAGAAGTGGCATAATGCTTCGGTTACCCGGAATTGTGACACAAGGCGGCTCCTTGAAGCGGGCGCTTTCGCCTGCCCTGCTCGCGCCTGTGTCGCCTCACGAATGTGTACGACTACATCGTAGTCGGCGCCGGTAGCGCCGGTTGTGTGATCGCTTCGCGGCTCACTGAGAACCGTCAGACCAGCGTGCTCCTTATCGAAGCCGGTCCACCCGATAAAGCGCGCGAAATTCACATCCCCGCGGCGTTCTCCAAGCTGTTCAAGACGCCCGTCGACTGGAACTTTTCGACCGAGCCGCAGGAGCACCTCAACCGCCGCGAACTGTACTGGCCGCGCGGCAAAATGCTGGGCGGATCCAGTTCCATGAACGCCATGATCTACGTGCGCGGGTCGCGAGCCGATTACGACCATTGGCGCGACTTGGGCAACGAAGGCTGGGGTTTCGACGATCTGCTTCCGTGCTTTCAGGCCGCCGAAAGTTCTTCGGGCGGGCCGCAGTCGGTGACCGCGCAGAAGGACCCGAATCCACTCTCGCACGTTTTTTTGGAAGCGTGCGAGAAAACCGGCATTCCCCGCGTCGACGATTTCAACAGCGATCTGAATCCTGACGGCCAGGAAGGCGCGGGCTTTTATCAGGTCACTCAGAAGAACGGATCGAGATGCAGTACCGCCGACGCGTATCTGCGCCCCGCACTCGGCCGCGGCAACCTCACCGTCTGGACCGGGATTCACGTAACTCGCGTGTTGATCGAAAACGGACGCGCGGTGGGCGTCGAATATTCGCAGAAGGGTTCACTGCATCATGTTCGCGCCGGACGCGAAGTGGTGCTCTCCGCAGGCGCGATCGGATCGCCGCATCTACTGCTGCTTTCGGGCATCGGACCCGCGCGCGGCCTGGAAGCGCAGGGGATTCATGTTGCGGTCGACCTTCCGGGCGTCGGCGAAAATCTTCAGGATCATCTCGCCGTAATTCTGCCGTATTTCTGCAAGCAGCCCATCACGCTGAACGGCGCGGAGACTTTTTCCAACCTGATGAAATACGTGCTGCGCAAGCGCGGCCCGCTCACCTCGAACGTCGCCGAAGCAGGCGCGTTCGTGAAGTCGCGCTCGAACCTGCCGCTGTACGATCTGCAAATCCTCTTCGGCCCGGCGCACTACGTGAATCACGGCTTGACCAATCCCGGCGGTCACGGCTTCAGCCTGGGGCCGGTGCTGCTGACTCCGTCGAGTTGCGGCCGTATCACGCTGCGCTCCGCCGACCCGACGGCGCCCCCCGCAATCGATCCCGCGTACCTTTCCGATCCCGAAGATCTGGCCCGGCTGGTCGAGGGCGTGAAGCTCACACGCCGTATTGCGCAGCACGCTGCGTTCGATCCCTATCGCGGGGATCCGGTGTTCGAAACTCCCGGCGATCTGCCTGACTACGTTCGCGCGCGCGCCGAAACTTTATACCATCCCGTGGGTACTTGCCGGATGGGGAACGACCCCGGATCGGTGGTAAATGCCAAGTTGCAGGTTTATGGAGTTGTCGGGCTTCGAGTAGTCGACGCATCCGTGATGCCCTCTATCCCGCGCGCCAACACCAACGCCGCCACCATCATGATCGCCGAGAAAGGCGCCCGCATCATGAAGGAAGGGAGCTAGCGGCTCGATGGAGGGCGGTCCCCACTGGACCGCAGCCGATGCCCACGTCCTCTTTGAGGTTTACCGCTACGCGTAAATCCCGCGCTGCTTGATCGCGAACGCCACACGATCCAGTGCCAGCATGTATGCCGCCGTGCGATTGTTCACCTTGTGTGTTTCCGCGTACCCCACCACGTCCTGGAAACTCGAGACCATTTTCTCCTCCAGCCGGTCGTTCACCGTCTGCTCGTTCCAGAAGTAACCCTGACGATCCTGCGCCCACTCGAAATACGATACGGTCACGCCGCCGGCGTTGGCCAGAAT
>DASYPO010000149.1:0-10351 GCA_036006545.1 Bryobacteraceae bacterium | reverse complement strand
GGGGCACGCACTGCCCGCGTATATGCTGCTGGGGCGGATCGCGGGGATCGCGGATGAGAAGTTGAATGCGTCGTGGGAGAAGGGCGAGCGGGAGAGTGTGATCGCGGCGGCGCTGAAGAAGAAGAAATAGGCCACAAACCGCAGGGGACCCCCGTTTGTGAGTTAAGAAAAGGATCATCTGCAACACAAGGCTCGCAGGTGACAAGATCACTGCGCCACAAGAACGAGACCACCTGCGGCGCAATCTAGATTTGATCGGCGGCTGAAGGCCGCCGCTGCGGGCTGAAGCCCGCGCCACAAAGAGGCAGGTGACAAGATCACCTGCGTTACCGGAGCTTCGTGCTCTTGAGGTAGTCGATTAGGGCGGCGGGGTCGTCGGTGATGATGGCGTCGACCTTTGCGTCGATCAGCTTGTCCCAATCGGCGGGCCGATTCGCGGTCCACGGCACGACTTCGAGTCCGGCGGCATGTGCGGCGCGGACCTTTTCGGGAGTCACCTGCGGAAAGATCGGCGAAATGATGGTCGCGCCGGCTTCTTTCGCGATCGAGACAAAATCGCGATCGCCAAGCCCTTCCCACAACGCAGCTAGGCGAATCTCGGGCGCGAGTTTCTTCATCGCGTGCAGCGTTCGGAAATCAAAAGACTGAAGGATCACGCGCTTTTCGAGCTTGTGTTTGCGGATCTGATCGAGGATGAGTTTCGCGAACTCGTCGGGCGGGGGCGCAAGGTTCGGCAGCGACGGATAGATTTTGGATTCAATGTTGAACTGGAATGTGCCGCGGGGCGCGAGCGCGAATACTTCGTCGAGCGTGGGCATTTTCGTTCCGGGCACCGGGACTTGCTTCGGCTGGCGGGGATTCTGCACTTTTCCGCAATCCCATTCGCGCACTTGCGCCAACGTCAGTTCGCGGATAAACGCCTTGGGTACAGGCCCGCTGCACACCGGCGGGGCGAGGTGCTGATCGTGCGAGACCACGACCACGTTGTCCTTGGTGACGCCCAGATCGAGTTCCAGCACATCGACACCAGCGGCGATCGCGTATTCGAACGCGGGGATGGTGTTCTCGGGCCGCATAGCGCGCGCGCCGCGATGTCCGTGCACCAGAATCTTTTTCTGAACCTCGGGCTCGGCGGCTAACATCGCCGACAATCCTAGCATCAAAATAATGGCTCGCATGGCTTATAGTAATGTCGCATGGCCAAGTTAACACGACGTGACGCAATCGGCGCGATGGCGATGACGGCCGCCAGTTATTCGCGGATTCTGGGGGCGAACGAGCGGCTGCGGATGGGCTACATCGGGCTCGGCAATCGCGGCGACCAGGTGCATGACGCGTTTTTGGAACACGGCGATGCGACGACGGCCGCAGTGTGCGATCTGCGCGAAGATTACATGAACTTCGCGTCGGAGAAGGCCGTCCGCAAGGGGCATGCGACACCGAAGCGGTTCGACGATTATCGCAAGCTAATCGAAGACAAAGACATCGACGCCGTGATGATCGCGACGCCGGACCATTGGCACGCGCTGATGTTCGTCGCCGCCTGCAATGCGGGCAAGGACGTGTACGTCGAGAAACCGATGTCGCTCACGGTGGTCGAAGGACGCAAGATGGTCGAGACGGCGGAGCGGACGAAACGAGTGGTGCAGGTGGGGATTCACCGGCGCTCTTCGGCTTTCTTGAAGGATGCTGCAGAGCTGTCGCGCGCACAAGGCTACGGGAAGATCAGCGTCGCGCGCGGATTTCACGTGTTGAACGAGTGGCCGAACGGAATCGGCAAGCCGGCCGAAGGGGCTATGCCGGCGGGGATGACGGAAAGGATGTGGGATCAATGGCTCGGTCCGGCGCCCAAGGTTCCGTACAACTCGAACCGGACTTTCTATCGCTTCCGCTGGTTCTACGATTACTCGGGCGGTCAGCTCACCAACTTCGGTGTGCATTACGTAGACATGCTGCGCTGGTGCTTGGGGCAGGACGCGCCGCGGTCGGTGACGGCGATTGGTGGCAAATACGCGATCGACGATAATCGTCAGATTCCGGATACGCTCGAAGTCTTGTGGCAATGGGATGGGCCCACGCTGATGACGTTTTCGCAATTCAACGCCAACGCGGCGCCGGCAAACGCGCAGAGCGCCGAGATGGAATTGCGTGGAACCAAGGGGACCATGTACCTGCATGGGAATCGCTGGGAAGTGGTGCCGGAGAAGACCACCGAGCTGCTAGTTTCAGCACGCACACCGCTGGATCGACAGACGGAGCGCGGGTACAATCCGTCGAAGAAGGTCGCGATGGAGGGGATAACGGGCAAGGGCAGCGCGGACACTGCGTTTCACGCGCGCAATTTTCTGGACTGCGTCAAGAGCCGCGCGAAGTGCAACTGCGACGTGCTGACGGGGCACCTTTCGACCAGCGCGACGTTGATCGCGAAGATCGCGTTATTGGAAAAGGCGCATCTCGAATGGGACGCGCGCGCGGAGCGGTTCAGCAACAACACGGCGGCGAATAAGTTGCTGCATTACGAGTATCGGTCGGGGTACAAGCTATGAAACCAAGCTTGACCAGGCGAGATTTTGTTCTGGGCGCCGCGGCGACGGCGGTATCGCTGCGGGCGGCGACACAGCCGGCTCCTGCTCTGTGTATCTTTTCGAAGCACCTGCCCGATCTGGGATACGACGAGCTTGGCAAAGTGTCGCGCGAGATGGGATTCGACGGCGTCGATCTGACGGTTCGCAAAGGCGGGCATGTTTTGCCGGCGCAGGCTGCGGATCTGCCGCGTGCGGTGGAGGCGATCCGCGCGCACAAGGTAGCGGTGCCGATGATTACGACCGAGATCCTGGACGCGGCGGCGGCGGAGACGCGTCCAATTTTGACAGCAGCAGCGCGAAGCGGCGTGAAGTTATGGAAGCCCGGGTACTGGCGCTTTACGGATCAGGAGGATCCGGCGGTGACGCTGGGTCGGGTGAAAGGTGCGATGGCGAAACTGGGTGCGTTGAGTCATGAACTGGGTCTGACTGCCGGTTTCCACAATCATTCGGGAAATTACGTGGGCGCGTCGGGGACGTGGGACGTGCGCGAGATTCTGGCGGGGATCGACGCGCGCGATGCGGGCGCCTATTTCGACGTGTGCCATGCCACCGCCGAGGGCGGCGTCTACGGCTGGCAACTGGGGATGCGGCTGCTGGGGCCGCGGATCAAGATGGTCGCTTTGAAGGATTTTTACTGGGCGAAGAACAAAATGACCATGTGCCCGATGGGCGAGGGCGTAGTCGACTGGCAGAAATATTTCGCAGCGCTGCGGGGTGACGGATTCTCGGGGCCGGTGTCGCTGCACATGGAGTACAAGGTCGCCGACGAGCGCGCGGCGATCGCGCGAGACGCGGAGTTTGCGAGAAAGCACATGAAAAAAGCTTGGCCGCAGATGGACGCAGATAAACGCTGATAAGAAACAGTGCAGGTGAGTTGAGAGAGTGGCGTAAGTGAGCACCGAGGAAATCATCGAAGTACTGCGGGCGAACATCGACCAGACCATAAAGGTCACACATCAAGACGGAGATGTGGATGTGGCTTTGGTGATAAACGTGGACGATGAAGGATTTGTGTTTGACTTGGCCTCAGTGTGCGACGGAGAGCAAAAGACCACTGCCTACTGGACGCGATTCACGGATTCAGGCGATGAACGCTCTTGAGAATTCAAAGTAACCCCTGCCAGAGCGCTAATCTTCCTGGCGGCGAAATTCGCAGGCGCAACAGTCGCTACAGCGGTGGCATTTATCGCAGCGGTGGTTGTCGCACACGTCCTTGGTGCAGTGGACGCAAATCTCGCCCGAAGGCTCGCCGCAGATACTACAGGTAAAAGTGGCCGTCTCAGTCATTCTGGTCAGTTCTGTTTCTTGCGGATGGGCGGCGCGGCGGGCTTCGGTGCCGGCGCCTGTTTGCCGAGCATGCCGCGGCAGCGTTGAGCTTCCTTATCCGCAATCTCAAATTCCTGTTCTTTGTTGGCGGCCAGATCGGTGATGTACTGGCGCAGGCGGTCGCGATTGGTGGAGTTTTCGCCGAGCACGCCGACCAGCAGATCGCCTACCGCGGGATTCTGATAATTGCGCACGCCGTCAACCAGTGAAGTGAGCCGCGTTTCGAGGGATTGCACGCGGAACAGAGTGTCCAACGCGAGGGTCAGCCGCTCGGGCTGTTTTCCCAGCGCTTTGGCGGAATCGGTAAGGTAGACCAGCTCGGTTTGCGCGTACCGCCATTGCGATACGTAGGCGTCGGGGGCCCCCTTCGCGACCCATTCCTGGGGATTCAACTGGTCCAGGATGGGCTTGAGCCGTTTGGCTTGAGAAGCGAGCGCGTCGAGCATCTGGGAGATGTCCCATTCGGCGGTAACGCCCTGCGGAGCCGCGGTCTGCGCGGGTGCGATCAGGGCGGCGAAGAGGAGTGGAACAAGAAACTTCATAGCGCCTAGGGTTAGTGTCGCACGGGGACAGCGGACGGCGGACAGGGGACAGCGGACAGGGAACAGGGACAGCGGACAGGGGACAGCGGACAGGGGACAGTGGACAGCGGACAGGAACAGGTGGCCAGTAAGGAAGACCGGGGACAGCGCACAGGGACAGGGGACAGCGGACAGCGGACAGGAACAAGTGGCTAATGGCTAGTGGCCAGCAAAGAAGACAGGGGCAAGGAGCCGGGGAGCCAGTGGATAACGTCCAGGGACCCGCAGCCGAAGACAAGCTACGGCTTGAGCGGAGGAGGAGGTGGTGGAGGCGGCGGTGGAATCTTTTTGCCGGTGTCGCCAGCGGCGCCGCCACCAGCGGTACCACCGCCTACGCCCGCAACACTGGGCCGGCGGGATCCATAGGTCGACGCTGCATCGAATACGGCTCGCAGGATTCGCTGGAACAGCGCGGGCTTATCCACGCCATTTCGGGCGATCGGGATGTTCTTCCATACGCGGATGGATTCGCCCTGGTGGAGTGCGACCGCTTTGCCGTAGGGCTGCAGGGCATGCTGGACCTCGACCAAGCCTTCTTCCACCTCGACCAAGGTGGAAGTTTCCTCGTCTTCGTTGACGGTGATATCGAAAATGGTTCCGCGCACCGAGATGACGGCGGTGGGGGTCACGATGCGATTGTGGTTGGGGGTAAGTCCCAGGTGCTCGATAATTACGCGCACCCGCCCGAGAATCACATCGATAAGATCTTGTTGATTGCTGGTGTTCTTGCGGAACACCACGCGAGAGTTTGGAAACACTTCGAAGGTGCTGCCATCATATACCTGGAAGATAGCGTGCCCATCAGGTCCGCTGACAATCAATTGCTGCATCTGGACCAGATCGCCAATGGAGAGCGCCCATTGGCCGGAATCGCGCAGCACCGAAACCTGACCGGTGAGGGTGGTGACTCTAGCGGCGGAATTGCCTGGATTGGCGGGTACTTGCGCCAGGCACACAACGGCTGTAGCTGCTATGAGCAGCGATAGCCTCGCCGTTGCACCCCTCAGCGCACGCATTTCGGACAAACTTTCTCCTGGGTTCCAGGAACCTGAACCCGGTAGTGCCAGTCTAACACTAAAATTGCATGCAACTACTTGGCCGGGCAGATTATCTTCCTATGGGTCCCATGGAATCAGCGATTTCTGACCCGATCTGCCGATCATAGAGGATACAATGGATTCAGCGCGTGTGTAGAACGGCCACAGTCGGAGGATGGGCTGCCCCAGTACTAGCTGGCTTAGTGCTGGCGGGTAGCGCTTGGGCGCAGTCTCCGGCCGCGCCACAGGCTCTCCAGGACTGGCGGCATATCGGAAATTCGGCGATCGACCGGGGCTTGGCGGGGCTCGCCACGGGTCCGGTGGAGCGGGTCTGGTACGCGCCGGATGGATCGCGACTGTTTATCCGCACGGCGCTCGGGCAAGTCTGGGAAACTGCGGATTTCGAAACTTGGAAGGCTGCGGAGCAAGCTGCGGCGGAGCCTGTCGCGCGCTTCACCCCGTCTCGGCTGCCTGAAAACGGTGCACGGGTTCGCACGCCGCCGGGGCAAGCTTTTGGAAATATCTACGCGTTTGGCAAGTTCGCCTGGCGCAGCTCGGACAGCGGGGCAAGTTGGGACAACCTGACCGGATATCGCGACACGTCACTCCTGGGAGTGGGACTCGCGGATCTGGCAGTATCGCCGCGAAATGAAGAGGAAATCGTCGCGGTGGGCGCGAACGGCGTGTTTCGATCGGCGGACGGCGGCAAATCCTGGAGCGGGATTAACCAGGGGCTTCCGAACCTGCATGCGGCGCGGTTGCTCGGTCTGCCCGGAGGCGGGCGCGGAACCACGCTGGGGTTGACCGACGGACAGGTGATCGAGTGGCAGCCGGGCGAGAAGCAAGCGTGGCGGGCGGCCGATAATACTGCCTTCGCAACTCAGCGGCAACTGCGCGCGGCGCTGAGCACGCGGTACGGCGGGCGGGTTACGGCGATTTCCGACGTCGTCGGGAATTACTTCTACGCGGGATTATCGGATGGGCGGTTGCTGGCGTCATCCGAGGGCGGCGAGCGTCCGATTACGTATGTTGCCGGCGAGGTGGGGGCGATCGAGGCGATTTGGGTGGACCAGCAGGATCCACGGGTGGCAATCGCGGTGTTCGGAACGCGTCCGCGTCCGGAGCGACCCTTCCCCACGACGGCAACGCATGTCTTGCGCACGCTGAACGGCGGCACTGCATGGGACGACGTGACGGCGAATCTGCCGGAGATTGGCGTTCACGGCGTCACCGCGGATCGGGCGAGTGGCGCGATTTATGTTGCGACCGACCGCGGGGTATTCGTCGCCTACCTCGATCTGGGGACGCTTAGTTCCAATCGAGAATGGACCCTGGTGGCGGGGCTTCCGAAAATGCCGGTGATCGACGTGAAGCTGGACCCAGGCGGAAATCAGTTATGGGCAGCGGTCGAGGGATTCGGAGTTTATGCCACGCTCGCGCCGCACCGCTTGCGCGATCCGCGGGTCGTGAGCGCGGCTGATCTAATGACGCGGGCGGTGGCGCCGGGCGCGCTGGTGAGTGTGCTGGGTGCGCGGGTGCAATCGGCGCGCGCGGGCGATCTGGCAGTGCCTGTGCTGGACGCTAACGACAGCGAATCGCAGATTCAGATTCCGTTCGAAGCCAGCGGCTCTTCGGTATCGCTCGACATGGCCGCCGCGTCCGGTCGCCGCCTGATTACTCCGCTGACATTGGGAACTGCCGCCCCGGCGATTTTTGTGGATCGCGACGGGACCCCGATGGTGCTGGATGCGGACAGCGGTGTGGTGCTGGATTCGATGCGGCCGGCCCACATCGGCTCGCGCGTGCAGATCCTGGCGACCGGACTGGGGCGCGTGGATCCAAGCTGGCCCACGGGCTTGGCGGCGCCGGTTGAGAATCCTCCCAAGGTTGCGGCAACGGTTCGGGTGTATCTGGATCGCGCACCGGTGGAAGTGACGCGCGCGGTGCTCGCGCCGGGGTATGTCGGGTTCTACCTGGTGGAGGTCGAGATTCCGAAGATCGTGAACTTCGGCGCGGCAGAGTTGTATGTGGAGATCGACGGGCAGGCGAGCAATCGGGTGCGGGTGTTCATCGAGCCGTAAGTTCTTCTGAGTACGGATGGCTGAGCAACCCAGGAACGGTTACGACCCGACGCGGTTGGACCGGATCGAAGGACTCCTTCCCATCCTGGCCGAAACTGCATCGGCAATTCGACGAGGACTATGGGAAGCTGCTTATCGCACTAGCGGCATTGACCCTCCGGATCGACAATATTCGAATTCCCCCGAGAGGCATTCGGTAAGCTCGGGCTCGCGCCAGGAACGCCGGGTGTATATTGAACCTGATGCGACGACTTACCTGGCTGCTGCTCACGGTTCCCGCCATTTTTCTCCTCGCGCAAGACAAGCAAACTCCCAAGACCGAGAAGCTGGCGCCCTATTACCCGACGCCCGAAAGTGTCGTCGAGAAGATGCTGCGCCTGGGCGAACTTAAGGCCGGCGAAAAAATGTACGACCTGGGCTCGGGCGACGGGCGCATCGTAATCACCGCCGCGCGGAAGTTCAAAGCCAACGCGTGGGGGGTGGAGTTCGACGAGCCACTAGTCAAGCAGAGCCTGGAGCGCATTTCGAAGCTGGGGTTGTCCGCGTCGGCGCATATCATTCACGGCGATCTGCTACTGCAGGACTACTCTTCCGCCGATCTGCTTACCGTGTATCTGCTGCCCATGTCCAACGACAAAGTGACGCCGATTCTCGAGAAGCAGCTAAAGAAGGGCGCGCGAATCGTCGCGCACGACTTCGAATTCTCGGCATGGAAACCGGCCAAGGTGGAAGATATCGACGACGACGGCGAGGGGCGCAGTCACCGTTTGTACCTCTACAGGCGCTGACCCTGTAAAAGAAACATGGTTCCATACCGGGGGCGGCGGGCCCTACGCATTGCACGCGCGGTTTTATCGGTGACATGCCTGGCTCTGTACCTGGTAACCGCAGGTCCGCAGATTACCTGGGCATTGGCGCTGGTGATCGCCTACGCGCTCTACGGAATCGGCGCGCTATTCGAACCCGCGTTCGAATCCACTTGGCGATCGGCGGTCGCGCTGCTGGCCGACACCGCATTCTTTGGCGTGTGGCTGGCGGTGGCCCCACCAGGCTGGGCGAACTGGTTCGGCGCGGCGGTGTGCGGCTACGCGACCGCATCGGCATTTCTGATGCATTACACGCGGCGGGTGGCGGTGAACGCGGGTGTAATGGCGCTGCTGGCGATTTTGTTAACCCCGCGGGGCGACTATACGATGGCTGGAGTGGCCCTAGCCGCGGGAGGCGTGGCGGTGGCATTCGCGATGTACCGCGACTATCTGGAGCGGCGCATGTCGGCCACGCTGCGACACAATGTGATTATTCGCTCGCAGGCGCAGGGCGCGCGCGAAGCCGAGCGACAGCGCATCGCCGCCGATTTTCACGACGGTCCGCTGCAAAGCTTCATCAGTTTTCAAATGCGCCTGGAGATCGTGCGCAAGCTGCTGGGTCGCGACGTGGAAGCCGCCGCTGCGGAGCTGAGCCAGTTGCAGGAATTGTGCCGCGGCCAGGTAGGTGAGCTGCGGAGCTTCGTGCGCAGCATGCGGCCTGCAGACGAAGGCGTGAGCCTGAACGCGTCGCTTTCCCGGATGCTGGACCAGTTCCAGCGCGACACCGGCATTTCGACCACCTTCGCAGGCGGTGATTTTCATGATCCGGCGGAATTGGAAGTGTCGCTCGAACTACTACAGATCGTGCGCGAGGCTCTGAACAATATCCAGAAGCATTCGGGAGCATCACGACTGGCGCTGTCCATTTCGAAAAACGATCGACGCCTGGAGTTGACCGTGGAAGACAATGGAGGCGGGTTTCCATTCACCGGGTCATTCGGATTGGATGAGCTCGAGCTGCTGCGGCTCGGACCGGTGAGCATCAAACGCCGCGTGCGGCTGGTGGGCGGCGAGTTACATATCGAGTCGCGGCCAGGCAAGGGTGCGACGCTGCAAATCCGGGTGCCGATCTGATGGGAGCCGCAGATCGACGCAGATTTACGCAGATAGTTTTCGCAATGTGCTTTCTGTCCGGGTGCGGGCGATACGGGGATTTCACGTTGGCGCCACCGGAGCGGGGCGGACCGCGGGCGCCGTTTTCGTGGTCGGCAGGGGCAGGACCGGTGATCGATCGCGGCGCAGACGTCGATGTATTGAATCCGTCGGTGGTTAAGTTCGGCGGAGCTTATCTCAATTTGTATTCGAGCTTCGATGGGAAGACCTGGCATACCGTGGTTGCGACGTCGCCGGACGGGGAGCATTGGCAGAAGGTCGGACGAGTTTTATCACCGGAGGGATGGGAAGGCAGCTACATCGCCGCGAACGGATCGGCGCTAGTGGCGAGTTCGGAAATTCTGTATTGGTATCAATCCGGAGATCCGGTTCGCATTGGCCTGGCGCGATCGGCCGATGGCCGCGCCTGGCGCAAGCATCCAGCGGCGGTGCTGGAGCCCGGTCCGCGAGGGAGTTTTGACGAGCGCGGCATCGCGGACCCGTATGTGATTCGCTCAGGCGAATGGTTGGTGATGTTCTACCTGGGTGTGGATCGGGCGGGGCGGCAGCAGTTGGGCATGGCGCGATCGAAGGACGGCGTGAGTTGGGAAAAACTGCGCACCAACCCGATTTTGGAAATCGGCGTCGCCGGCGCATTCGACGAGAACGGATTAGGCGAACCGGCGGTATGGTCGTCTGACGATGCGTACTGGATGCTGTATACGGGACGCGATCACGGGGAACGGCGGCGCATCGGTCTGGCGCGTTCGGCGGATGGCGTGA